>DAITOC010000153.1:0-3927 GCA_036834305.1 Clostridiales bacterium | reverse complement strand
TACTTCCGGAGTCCAGCCGGTGAAGGTATAACCCTCTTTGACAGGGTCGGCCGGTGTGGCGATTTGCGCGCCGTACTCAGCGGGAACCGTCGAGTAAACGGAACCGTCCACGCGAAATACCGCGTCGTAGGTGTTGATTGAAAACACGGCGTTGAAGGTTTCGTCCGCCGCGCCCATGGTGCCGGGGACCGGATCCCAGCCGGTGAAGGTGAAGCCTTCTTTAACCGGGTCGGCCGGTGCGGCGATTTGTGCCCCGAAGTCGGTCGGAACCGTTTGATACAACGCGCCGTCAACATTGAATATCGCGTTGTAAGAGTTTGCGGTCCATGTCGCGGTTGTGCTCAATCCGCCGGAGGGATAGGTTGACGGAAGCGGCGGATTCCAACCCGTAAAAGTGTAGCCCTCTCTCGTCGGGTCAGCCGGTCCTTCAACAGGGTTGCCGACATAGCCGGTTAGGGGGTCGACCGCGGAGCCGCCCGCCGAATCAAAGGTAATCGTGCTCGGCTCGCCTGCAAGCGGCAGCGTCAAGTCGGCCTCGGTCAGATCCATTTCATATTGGTACAATGTCGCGCTGCCAAGGGCCGCCAGTTGATCGGGACCCGTGCATTTTGCGAAATACATAGCTCCGTTAATGTAACTGGGCCCCGCAAGCCACTCGTCGTCCATCCAGATGCGTGCCTGTGAAGCGTCGGTGATATCCTGTTGAACCTGCAGGTCGAAACGGAACAGCCACTCACCGCTGTTCATAATGCCGGGATAGCCGCCGTTAGGAGAGGTAGTGGCTGCATTGTTGCTGACCGCCACCGCGGTATACTCGTCGAAGGTGCCATCCGTAAGCATTGCAGGCGGCCAGCCTACTGTCGGAACACCCGCGCCGCTCGTCCCTGTCGCGCCGCTATAGTTGGAAGCGACTTCGGCATAGAACGGGTTGTCATAGTTTGGGGTAAACGCGGCTTTGCCGTTGCCGACAACTTTAAACATGGACTTGGTGTACATCACTATGTAGCGCGTGACACCAACCCAGAAATCGTTTGTCGGACAAATTCGCACCGTTATGACATCGCCCATCTGCAGTTCCTCGCCGGGCATCAGCGGTGTGAAGGTGGTTCCGTTCTGCCAACCCAGTTCAAGGTTGACATCGACGGAAAGCTCGTTGCCGTCTCCGATAACGGCCGTGGCTCCGATCGCAAGGATGTTCGCGATGAGCGCAAACGCCAATGCGATGCTCAAGAGTTTTCTTCTCTTTGGCATTTGATTGATAACCTCCTTATAAAATTCTAATTTTTCTCCGCCGTGCACAACCGTGCAGTACGGTAAAATCCAAAAAACGTAAGATGCTTAGTATAGTAAGATGCTTAGTATAATTATATACTATCATAGTAAACTAAATTTTACCATAAAGCAATCATTTTTATAAAAATAATTATTTGCTTTGGAATAAATTAATTTGAAAATTTGATAGCGCTTGTTTAATTCCTGAAGAATGATATTAAATTCGAAGCTATTGTGCTATAATAAAAGCTAATTTGTGCGAACTGAAAGAAGAACTGGAGAAAAAGAAAGAAGAGGCCCAAGATTTCGCGTAATCCACACAGAAAACGCGTTTGCTTTTCAACGACACGATCGAGGAGGTAACCATGAAAAAGGACTATGAGGGTTTCTCGGCCGCCCTGGGAAAACTCATGAAAAACTTTGAAAAAGAACAAGCCGTATCCTACGGCCTGGAACTGCTGGGTAGCGGTGCGCTGACCGTCGCAGAACTCTATGAAAGCGTTTTGGCCCCAGCCCTGAATTCCATTACGGTTCCGCGGCAGGAAGAAGACCGCCTTATCTGGAGGGAACACGCCGAAACGGCTATCGCCAGGGCTGTTATTGAATGCGCCTACCCGTATGTAATCAAAGAAAGAGAACGTTTCAATTCTAACGGTTCCGCGGGCAGGGTGATGATCACCTGTCCGGAAGACGAATACCATGAACTCGGCGCGAGGATGGGAGCTGACTTTTTCACCATCGCCAAATACGATACGGTGTATATCGGCTGCAACACCCCTATGAACAGCATACTGTCCGCCGCGGGAGAACTCAGTCCGGATTATATCGTCGTCAGCGTCTCCAATTTCCTGAACTTGGTTTCGTTAAAAAGACTGGTCGGAGAACTCCGGAAAAGTGTGGACAGCCGGATAAGAATCATCGTCAGCGGCAGCGCGGCGGGGCGTTCACGGAAAACGGCGGAGGATTTCGGGGCGGATGCCATCGTCAATTCCTTCGCGGATGTTGTCGGACTCGGGAGGGAAAAACCATGAAACTGGCCTTTAAGATTGCGTGGAGGTTCCTTGCCTCAAGCAAAGGGCAGACGGCTTTAATAGCGCTCGGTATCGCCGTCGGTGTTTCCGTTCAGGTTTTTATCGGTTCGCTCATATCCGGCCTTCAAAAAAGCCTCCTCGACACCACTGTCGGCAGTTCGTCCCATGTGACCGTCAAGCCGGCGGAAAAAGACGGGCGTATAGGCGATTATCGGGAAGTGGTTGATAAAGCGGTCTCGGACAAAGCATCCGTTACCTATGTTTCTCCCGCGGCCGACGCGCCGGGCTTTATCAAGACGGGGGATTCCACGTATCCGGTTTTAATGAGGGGCTTCAATCTCGAGGCCGCCGAAGGCATATACAAACTGGAAGCCGCCAAGACGGAAGGCGCCTTGCCGTCAGAAGGCGAAGTCATCATCGGCAAAGAACTGGCCGAAGAAGCGTCGCTGAAAACCGGCGATACGGTGGAAATACTGACACCGCTCGGCGATTTAACGAAGGCTGTCGTGTCGGGCGTCTACGATTTAAAAGTCGCCAACATCAACAAATCCTGGGTGATCGCGCCGATGGACCTTGTTCAGTCGGCTTTCGGTTTCGGCGGGGACGCGACATCGGTGGAGATTCAGGTGAAGGATGTTTTTGAGGCGGACACCGTGGCAGGCGGTTTGCAGGCGCGGCTGGGCGGCGCGTACAAGGTCGAAAACTGGAAAGACGCGAACGCGTCTCTGCTCAGCGGCTTAAACGGGCAGAGTATATCAAGCCTGATGATTCAGGTGTTCGTTCTGATCTCCGTCATTCTCGGTATAGCCAGCGTGCTGGCCATTTCCGTGGTCCAAAAATCCCGCCAATTGGGCATTTTGAAGGCGATGGGTATCAAAAACAGGACCGCGAGTTTCATTTTCCTTTGCCAGGGGGTTGTCCTTGGCCTTTTCGGCTCGATTCTCGGCGTGATATTCGGGCTGGGTTTGTCCTTCGCCTTTACGACTTTCGCCGTCAATCCGGACGGAACTCCCGTGGTGGCGCTGTTTATCGACCCCGGTTTTATCGCGCTGTCGAGCGCGATAGCCCTGGTTTCCGCGGCGGCCGCCTCGCTGATTCCGGCCAGGCGCTCCTCAAGGCTCGACCCCATGGAGGTTATTAAGAATGGATAGTGTTATCAGCCTGAGAAATGTTAACAAAATTTACGGAACCGAAGTGAAAACGCAGGTTTTAACCGATGTCAATCTTGAAATCGAGAACGAATCTTTCGTATCAATCATCGGCGCTTCGGGGTCCGGCAAAAGTACGCTGCTGAATATTATCGGCACACTCGACAGGCCTACCTCGGGAACGGTGAAGATCGGCGGAACCGAAACGGGCAGCATGAGCAAAAATAAACTCGCGGAGTTGAGAAACGAAACGATCGGGTTTGTCTTTCAGTTCCACTACCTGTTGCCGGAATTCACCGCGCTGGAAAATGTATTGATGCCTTACCGGATTAAACACGGGAAAACGACGCCGGAAGTCCGCGGCAGGGCACTCGAACTGATGCGCCTTTTGGGAATCGACAAAGTCAAGGACAACAATGCCAAAAAAATGTCCGGCGGCCAGCAACAGCGCACTTCAATTGCCCGCGCGCTGATAA
>DAITOC010000152.1:0-3962 GCA_036834305.1 Clostridiales bacterium | reverse complement strand
GGTCGCTGATATAGGGAAGCTTGATATCCGCGTTGGGGATGTTGATGCTTTTGTTGTTCGAAACGGTTCCCCCGTTGACAACACGGCAGACGACATCGCCGCATACGATTCTTTCCACTTTCAGCTCAATGAGTCCGTCGTCAATGAGCACCGTGCTGCCGACCGGAATATCCCGGGCGAGCTTGTCATAAGTAACGCCCACCGAATCGGCGTTGCCCGGTTTTTCGTCTGTTCGCAGAGTAAACTCCCGGCCGGCGATCAATTCCGCCCGGCCGTTTTCAAAACTGCGGACGCGGATTTCGGGCCCTTTCGTGTCGAGCATAAGCGCGACGGGAAAAGGGAACTCCGCGCGAACGCGTTTGAACGGCTCGATGCGTTTTAGATGATCGGCGCAGGTGCCGTGGGAAAAATTGATTCTCGCGACATTCATGCCGGTTTTCATCAGATCCCGCAGCACGGTTTCGTCGTCTGTCGCGGGGCCCAGGGTGCAAATGAACTTCGTCTTCAACATACCATATCCCTTATTTCATCCTCTTCAAACGCGACAGTAAAATTTCCTTCGCGGCCGCCGGGTCTGCTTTGCCGGCTGTTTTCGCCATGACTTTCCCCATCAGGAAGCCGGCCACCTTTTCATTGCCGGCGAGGTATTGCCCGACCGAGTTCGCGTTTTCTTCCAAAACGGAAGAAACCGCCTCTTCCAAAAGCGCGCTGTCGGCGACCACGCCGAGATTGTTTTGTTTCACATACTCCACAGGGTCCGTGTTTTCCGTGTACAGCAGCGCGAACACCTTTTTGGCGACATTCCGGTTGATTTCCTTACGGTTGACAAGCTGAATCAAATCCGCGAATTTGCCGCAATCGATGGTGATGTCGTCATTCGATTTGTTTTCCTTCGTATCCATGGACAGCAGTTCGGTGATGATCCAGGAGGTGGCATCTCTCGCCGGGATATCGCGCGCGATGAGCGCGTCGAATATGTCGGAAAGGTTTTTGCTGCCGGTTATAATTTTCGCGTCGGCGGCGGGGATTCCGAGCGTTCCCGTCATGCGCGCGTATTTATCATGCGCTGTTTCCGGCAGAGAAACTCTGACCTCGTTAATCCATTCTTCCGTGACTTCGATGGGCATAATGTCGGGGTTGGGGAAATACCGGTAGTCGGTGGCGTTCTCCTTGTTGCGCATCGCGAAGCTTTGCCCTAAGTTGTCGTCCCAGCGGCGGGTTTCCTGCACCAGTTCCTCGAAGCCTGTTTCCAGCGCGTCAATATGCCTTTCCGTTTCGTACTCTATGGCGCGGACAATAGCTTTCAGGGAGTTCATGTTTTTCATTTCCGTCCTTGTCCCGAGGGTTTGCGTTCCCGCTTCGCGCACGGATAAGTTGACGTCGCAGCGCATGGACCCTTCCTGCATGCGGCAGTCGGACACGCCGGCAAACGACAGCAGCGCGCGCAATTTCTCAAGATAAGCCACCACTTCCTCCGCGCCGCGGAAATCCGGCATACTGACGATTTCAACGAGCGGAACACCGGCGCGGTTATAGTCGACGAGCGACGCGCCGTGGGAATGAACAAGTTTGCCTGCGTCCTCCTCAATATGAATCTGCTTGAGGTTAATTCTCTTAATACCTTCGCTTGTCTCAATTTCGACATAACCGCCGCGGCAAATCGGAGCGAACCATTGCGTAATTTGGTAACCCGCGGACAGGTCGGGGTAGAAGTAATTCTTCTTGTCAAAGGTGATCGTCGGGGTTATCCGGCTGTTGGTGACAATCGCCGCCGCGATGCCCAATTCGATGGCCTTCTTGTTGGCGACGGGAAGCATTCCGGGCATGCCGGCGCAAGCCGGGCATACATTCTCATTGGGGCCGGCGCCGAACTTCGCGCCGCACGAACAAAACAGCTTGGAGTTTGTCGCCAGTTCCACATGGACTTCCAACCCTATTACGACTTCATAGTTCATTGCATTCCCTCCCACGCCAATGAAAACATCGCGTTTTCTTTTCCGCGCGCGCAAACAAACTGCAGGCAGTTGTTTTTGTATGGCACGGATACGCAGGCGAACCCGCCCAAAAGCGGCAACGCGTACAGCCCGGCCTGTTCGTATTTGCCTCGGCCGTCAAGTTTCACGGGCAGAGCGATCGCGTCAACCTTTTCAAGCAAACCGGCATAGTACTCTTTGACCAGGCGGCGAACCTGCATCGACTTATAATACAACCCATCGTAGTGCTCGTGTGAGAGCACCATGCACCCCATCACGGAGGCGAGTTGAATATCTCTGCCGAAGCCTTCGCTGCGCGATTTGATATACAGTTCTTCGAGGTTACCGGCATCCTCCGCGCGGTAGCCGAACTTCACGCCGTCATACCGGGTGGTATTGTTGCTGATTTCCGCGCAGGCTAAAATATAAAACACGGGCGCGAGCAATTCGAAATACTTTAACTCGATTTCGCTTGCTATCGCGTTGTCCGCCAAGCGGATTTCCCCAAAAATCGAACCAGGTAGGCCGACGGTCCCTTCCCGCTCCCGCCCGGTGTTGTAATCGTAAGTTATGGCGGGCAGGCTTGTCCCGTCAAAGCTGTCGTACCCGGATATCGCCGAAAGAACGGCAAGGCCGTCTTTGAATTCCCGGCAAAGCACCCCTATTTGGTCCATCGACGAAACCGCCGGGATAAGGCCGTAACGGGACACGGTTCCGTACGCGGGCTGCATGTATATCAGCCCGTTCAGGGGAGCCTGGCGGCGCAGCTTGCCGAAAACATCGTTGCACAAAACGGCGTCGCACCTCCCCTCCGACAGCGCGGTGACAGCGGGGTCGAGGCCGTCGAGGCTGTCAAACAAACTGTCTGCGCCAAACTCGCAGGGCAGTGTAAAGCCCACGAACTCCATGCCTTTTTTCAAACACTTTTCATAGACGGTGGCGCTCAACGGCGCTTTGAAATTATACAGCATTTTTGAGCCGGCCGTACACACCGCGCCGGCCGCCATAATGCTATCCTGCATCATAAACCGCATAAAGCCGCCCCCCCTATTCAATTGTTCTGGGCACTTGAAAATACCCGTCATATTCTTCGGGCGCCAAAGACAGCAATTCCTCGCGCGTAACCGGCTTCTTCGCGATATCCTCGCGAAACACATTTCGCATATCAAGAACACTGATTAAAGGAGCGGCATCACGCGTGTCAACTTGCCCGAGTTTTTCGAAACTCTCCTCCAAGCGGTTGACGGCACCGGCCGCCCATTGGCGTGTGTCGCTGTCGAACTCCAGCTTTGCCGACGCTTCAAACAATTTCAAACTTTCATCCGTCATCTTTTTCGCCTACCTTATCTTAATATGCGCTTCACGCAGCTGCTGTTCCGAGACAGCGCCGGGCGCGCCGAGCAGCAGATCCTGCGCGTTGCCGTTCATAGGGAACGCGACAACTTCCCGAATGTTGTCAAGCCCGGCCAAGAGCATCACGATGCGGTCCAAACCGGGCGCCATGCCCGCATGGGGCGGCGCGCCGTAGTGGAAGGCGTTATACAGCGCGGAAAATCGTTGCTCAATATCCTGTTTCGTATATCCCGCGATTTCAAACGCCTTGAGCATAATATCCGGCCGGTGGTTGCGCACAGCCCCCGACGACAGTTCGACGCCGTTGCACACAATGTCATATTGGTAAGCCAATACATCAAGCGGGTTTTTGTTCATTAACGCTTCCATCTCGCCTTGAGGCATGGAAAACGGATTGTGCGTGAATTCCACATTCCCCGTAATCTCATTGGTTCCGTACATGGGAAAGTCCGTGATGAAGCAAAACTCAAACTTCGTGTCATCGATTCTGCCCAGCCGGGCACCGAGTTCGCCGCGAATGAGCCCCGCCAGTTTGTCGACAAGCGCTTTTGAGTCCGAAATAAAAAACAGCGTGTCGTCCTCTTTCAAAGACAGTGTTTCGCAAAGGCTTTTTTGTTTCTCTTCCGATAGAAACTT
>DAITOC010000151.1:0-3969 GCA_036834305.1 Clostridiales bacterium | reverse complement strand
CATTTTTCAGCCATTTTTCGGCAAACTGTCCGACAGAACCCATACCCGTTTTGGCAAGCGCAGGCCGTTTATCTTTGTGGGGGCGCCCCTCGCGGCCACCTTCTTTATTTTAATACCGCGCATGCAAGCCATTCCTGCGCTGATGGTTTGCGTGATTATGTATGTTTTTATCATGTCCACCTGGCGCTCTCCCGTCGTCGCATTGATGCCGGACCTCACTCCGCCGAAACTTCGCAGCGAGGGCAACGCCATTATCAACCTCACCGGCGGTATCGGCGGGCTCATCGGTATGTTCGCGGGCACCTTGCTTTGCCTTGTGTTCGGCTTCGACTCGAAGCTGAATGAGGAGCGCCCCTATGTGTTCATTCTCGGCGCTGTCGTGATGATACTCGGCACGCTCGTTCTCGCTTTCTTTGTCAAGGAACCCGACAGCAGGCTTCGCGGCGACAAGGCCGGCAGTTATAATACGGAAAAGGCAAAGGAAACAGAGAAGGAAAAGCTCAAGGCGATGAAACTCGGTTCGGCTGAACGAAAAAGCCTCATTTTTATGCTCGCGACGCTGTTTTTCCTGTTCGTCGGCGCGAATTCCATTCAAACATTCTTTGCGCTTTTCGCCGCCGAAGTCCTTGACAAGTCCACTTCGGAAGCGACTTTGATGCTTGGTGTATTCGGCCTCGCATCTATGGCGGCCGCGATACCCGCCGGCAAATGCGGTACGAAATACGGGCGTAAAAAGATGATTGTCAGCGGCCTTTTGGCCTTCGTCCTGATGTTCTCGGCTTACGCGATTACAAAGCAGATGTGGCTGATGTGGCCGGCTCTTGTTATCGGCGGAGCCGCCAACATGTTCATCACCGTCAACACCCTGCCGCTCGTTCTGGAAATCGGCGGTATTGAAAAGGTCGGAACTTTCACGGGTTACTACTATACGGCGACATTTTCTGCCCAGGTGGTCGCCCCCATTCTTTACGGTATCGTCCGGGTATTGTCCGGCACCTATATGTCCCTGTTTGTGTTCTGCCCCATCGCCTTTGTGCTTGCTCTCTTGTGTGTATCGCAGGTGCGGCACGGCGAGGCGCTGCCCCCCGAGGTGGTAAAAGAAGCCGCGGCGCAGGATTAAGGTCAAAAGAACGGTTTTCGGAGGGACTTCATGGCGGAAAAACTGAAAGTCAACTATTTCAAAACGATCCTCATCGGCTGCGGATTTTTGGGCAGCATGGTCGTCTGGTCGATTTACGACCCCTATGTTTCGACACTTCTGAATGAAAAGCTGTCACTGTCCCCGTTCATCACGGAATTAAGCATGAAACTGGCGGCCAAGTACCCGTTTTTGCTCGAATTGATGGAATCCCAATTGGGCGCGGAGGAGGCAAAAAAAGCCGGCTTCTCGTTGGTCCCGCTGTTTATCGGGTTTATTATGACCTTTGACAATATATTCGGCGTCATTTTCCAGCCTCTGTTCGGCAAACTGTCCGACCGCACGCACACGCGCATAGGCAAGCGCAAACCCTATGTCCTTATCTTCGCGCCGATATCGGCAGCGATTTTCGTGCTGATACCGAGAATGCCGTCGGTGGCGTCCCTAATGGTCTGCGTCATATTCTTTGTCTTTTTCATGTCGCTGTGGCGCTCACCTGTCATGTCCCTGATGCCCGACCTGACCCCGCCTTCCCTTCGAAGCGAAGCGAACTCCGCCATCAGCATCATGGGCGGGCTCGGCGCGTTTATCGGTCTGATGGCCGGCAAGGTTCTGGCATCCGTGTTCAACTACGACGCTTCCAGAAGTGAGGAACGGCCAGCCGTGTTTGTTTTGGGCGCAGTGATGGTCATTTTCGGTACGCTGATCGTCACGTTCTTTGTCAAGGAGAAGGACAGCCGTCTCCCCAAAACCGGAAACGCGCAAGAAGGGCATCCGGTTAACTCTAAGAAAGAAGAACACGCGAAGCTCAAGGGCATGAAACTGTCAAAGGCGGAGAGGAAAAGCCTGTGGTTTATGATGGCGGCGCTGTTTTTTCTGTTCATCGGCACCAATTCGGTCACGACATTTTTCGCGTTGTTCGCTCACGATGTCCTTGGCAAAACCACGGCGGAAGCCACCTTTATGACCGGCGCGTTTCTGGCTTCCGGCCTCGTCGGCGCTATCGCCGCCGGGCGTTTGGGTAAAAAATACGGCCGCAAAAAAGTCATTGTCGGCGGCCTGTGTTCGTTTATCCTTATCTTTTCGGCTTTTGCGCTGACAAAGGAACTTTGGCTCGTCTGGCCCGCGCTGATTGTCGGCGGCGCGTCGTCGATGTTTATCAATGTCAATACGCTGCCGCTCGTCTGGTCCATCGGCGGCGTTGAGAAAGTCGGAACCTTTACCGGCTATTATTACACCGCGACTTTTTCCGGCCAGGTCGCGGCGCCCATCCTTTACGGAACGGTCCGGGTGTTGACCGGCACCTATATGTCGCTGTTTGCGTTTTGCGTCGTCGCGTTTTTATTCTCGCTGGCGTTTGTCCTGCAGGTCAAGCACGGTGAGGCGCTGCCCGACGATGTGTTGAAGGAAGCCAAAGCCGCGGCGGAATAATCAATTTGGAGGACGATTTATGCCAAGCATCGTCAAGGTTGCCCATCTCAGCAAGTCCTACGGCGGCCATCAAGTCCTGCAGGATATTTCTTTCGACTACAGTCCCGGCCGCTTCATCGGCCTGCTCGGCCCCAACGGCTGCGGCAAGACGACGCTGATTAAAATCATCACGGGGCTCATCAACGACTATGCGGGCGAGGTGACCGTCGATAGCCAAAAGCCCGGCGTCTATACCAAAAGCATCGTCGCCTATCTGCCCGAAAAAACCTATCTCGCGGACTGGATGAGGCCTGTCGACGCCATCCGGTATATGACGGACTTTTACGCCGATTTCGATGTTGCAAAAGCGAAGGCCATGCTTAAAACCTTTGACTTGCCGGAAAAGCAAAAACTGAAAGCCATGTCCAAGGGTATGCAGGAAAAGCTGCAGCTCCTGCTGGTCGTCTGCCGCAACGCGAAACTGTATGTGCTCGACGAGCCGCTCGGCGGCGTCGACCCCGCGGCGCGGGCGTTTATACTCGATGTCATCATCAAAAACCTGCCGAAGGAGTCAAGTGTGATTATCTCAACCCATCTCATTCACGATGTCGAGGGCATTTTTGATACCGCCCTGATGATCGGCAACGGCCGGATACTCAAAAACGAAAAAGTCGAAAACGGCTGCATCGACGGGCGGACTCTTGAGGATGTGTTCAAGGAGGTGTTCAGCTTTGCTTGGCAAGTTGTTTAAGAACGAGTTTAAATCAAGCGCGCATTCCATATTGAATATCTATTTGGCTGCCGTTATTACCATCGGCGTTATGCTGCTGTCCTATGTCGTAAAAATTAAGTGGATCAGCACCTTAAGCACCATCGCCCTGCTTCTCATCGGCGGCCTGGCGATTATCATCACCGTCGTCGCCGTCATTTCCAATTTCTACAAGTCGTTGTATGGCGCGCAGGGCTACCTGAGCTTTACCCTGCCCGTAAAAAGCGGCCACCTCCTGCTTTCAAAAGCGGCGGTGTCGTTCGCCTGGATTCTTCTGAGCTACATCATTTTTCTCGGGATCATCATCGGCGTCTATTTTTACTCCGCCGCCATGGTGGGGCAGAATACCATCGAAACCGTCAAGACTCTCGTTGTCATGTTCGGCCTGCAAGGCGAGCAGTCCATTAAGGAACTGCTCGTTCTGGCCGGCGTTATGGTTTTTGTCCAAATCGCGGTGTTTATTGCCGAGGTGTATTTTTCCATCACATTGGCAAACACAAGAGTCTTTCAAAAAATCGGTATGGTTTCCGCTATTTTCATCTTCTTTGCGGTTTTTATCGTAATGCAGATTTTGGTTTTTCTGTTGACATCCTATGTGCCCGTAACGCTTGTCGCCACGGCAGAAGGGCTGCAATTCTCCTTTGAAGGCAAC
>DAITOC010000150.1:1587-3999 GCA_036834305.1 Clostridiales bacterium | reverse complement strand
AATCCGCGAGCATCTGCCGCCAGAGGGCACTCGACCCGCCGCCCCCGCAGGCGGCCATATTGCCGACCGCGACGCCCATTTCCTCAAGCACGCTCAGGCAGTCCTTGAGGGAATACGAAACGCCTTCCATTACGGCGCGCAGCATATCCCGCCTGGTATGGATGGCGGAGAGGCCGAAGAAAACGCCCCTCGCCGACGCGTCGAGATGCGGGGTGCGCTCGCCCATGAGATAGGGCAGATACAACAGCCGGTTGGCGCCGATGGGCACCTGAGCGGCCTGTTTATCAAGCAAAACATAGCTGTCGATATCCATGCCTTTGGCCGCCTCGACCTCGGCGGAGCAGAGATTATCACGGAACCATTTCAGCGACAGGCCGGCGGCCTGCGTGACGCCCATGACATGCCACGCGCCGGGCACGGCGCAGCAGAAGGTGTGCACCCGGCCCGGAAGGTCAATGGAAATCCGCGAGGTGTGGGCGAACACGACGCCGCTGGTGCCGATGGTGGTGAAGGCTTTGCCGTCCTCGACGACGCCCGTGCCGACAGCCGCGGCGGCGTTATCCCCCGCTCCCCCGACGATGGGTGTGCCGGCCTTTAAGCCCGTCAGACGGGCCGCTTTTTCGGAGACGCGGCCGGTGATTTCGGGCGATTCATAGACCTTACCCAACAGCTCCCGGTCGATTTCGCGCTTTTCGAGCACTTCGGCGGACCAGTCCCGCTTCGGGACGTCCAAAAGCTGCATACCCGACGCGTCGGACACCTCGGTGGCGAACTCGCCCGTCAGCATATAGCGGATGTAATCTTTCGGCAGCAGTATTTTGCGGCATTGTTCGTAAACCCCGGGCTCGTTATTGCGCACCCAGAGGATTTTGGAGGCGGTGAAGCCCGTCAGAGCCGGGTTCGCGGTGATTTCGACAAGCCGGCGCGCACCGACTTTGCGCGTGATTTCTTCGCATTCCGCGGCCGTCCTCTGGTCGCACCAGATGATGGAACGGCGTAAAACCTCACCGTCTTTGCCGAGCATGACCAGGCCGTGCATTTGGCCGGAAAGGCCGATGCCGGCGATTTCCCCGCCGCCGGTGCCGCTTTTGGCAAGCACTTCGGCTATGGTGGCGACCGTCGCGTTCCACCAGTCGGCCGGCTCCTGCTCGGCGTAACCGTTTTGGGGTTGGTACAAAGGGTATTCACGAACGCTCGACGCCACGACGCCGCCGTCGAGGGTAAACAGGACGGTTTTCGTGCCCGAGGTGCCGATGTCAACACCGATTACATATTTCATATAAGAATCATGACCTTCCATATAGTTTATGCTTCCGCATTGCTCCGCGACGGGTTTATCCTCTGCCGGGGATTTTACATTTGCGGCGGGAGCAAGCCCCCGCCCTACTCCGTGATGGATTTTTCCCTCTGCCGGGGATTAACGCCTGCGGCGGGAGCAAGCCCCCGCCCTACTCAGTGATTAATTGAACATAATGGAATTCAGGATGTTTTCCAGGTATTCCTGCCGGCCGCTCTCGACGACATCGACGACATCGCCGCGGGCCAGCGCGTATTGCTCGAGTTGCTCCATGGTCGCCTTGCCCGACACGATATCCGCTCCGATGCCTGTTTTGTAGCTCGCGTAGCGGTTTTCGACAAAATCGTCGAGCCGACCATCCTCAATAATCTTCAGGGCGACGCGATAGCCGAGGGCGAAGGCGTCCATACCCGCGATGTAGGAATGGAAAATGTCCTCGTGCGTAAAAGAACCGCGGCGTGTTTTCGCGTCGAAATTGAGGCCGCCGTGGACAAAACCGCCGGCTTTGATGACCTCGAGCATACACAGGGCGGTGTCATAGACATTCGTGGGGAATTGGTCGGTATCCCACCCCAGGAGCATGTCGCCCTGGTTGGCGTCGATGGAACCGAACGCGCCGTTGAGACGGGCGACGCGAAGCTCGTGCTGGAAGGTATGCTGCGCCAAGGTGGCGTGGTTGGCCTCGACATTCATTTTGAAATCGTTCTCCAAACCGTATTTGCGCAGAAACGCGAGCACGGTGGAAACATCGAAATCGTATTGATGCTTGGTTGGCTCTTTCGGCTTGGGTTCTATGTAAAAATACCCTTTGAAGCCGATTTTCCGGCCGTAATCGACGGCGAGGCGCATCAGGCGCGCCATGTTGTCGAGCTCGAGGCCCATGTCGGTGTTCAGCAGGGTTTCGTAGCCTTCCCGCCCGCCCCAGAACACATAGCCGCTGCCGCCGAGCCCGACGGTAATTTCAAGCGCTTTCTTAATCTGCGCGGCTGCGAAAGCGAAGACATCAGCGTTGCAGGCGGTGCCCGCCCCGTGCATATAGCGCGGGTTGCTGAAACAGTTCGCGGTGCCCCACAGGAGTTTTTTACCGCTTTTATTCATGAGGCCTTTTATAACGG
>DAITOC010000150.1:0-1577 GCA_036834305.1 Clostridiales bacterium | reverse complement strand
AACGGGGACGATTTCATCGAGGCGGGCGTTTGTTTCGGCCAGGGTGCCGCCTTCGGGGGCAATATCGCGGTCATGGAAGCAAAAATAATCGATGGAGAGCTTGTCAAGCAGCTCAAAGCAGGCGTACGCCTTGTTTTTATAGATTTCCATATCGGTTTCGCCGCCGAACGATTTGTCCGCTGTTTCGACGCCGAACATATCCCGCCCGCCGGCGCAAAGCGTGTGCCAATACGAAACGGCGAACTTCAGCGTGTCTTTCATGGCTTCGCCGTTTATGATTTCATCGGGATTGTAAAAGCGAAATGCCAACGGATTCTTTGAGTCGGGCCCTTCGTACTTCACTTTCGGAACGGCGCTGAAAAATTCATTCATTATTTTGCCCCCTAAGTAAAATAGTCCTTGAATATTTTAGATTGTATGTATATAATATATCAGTTATAAGCTTGTTTCAAGCTAAAAATCTCTCTGGGGGCGTGGATTTGAAAATATTGGTAATCAATGCGGGAAGCTCGTCGCTGAAATATCAATTGATTGATATGGACGGCGAAAAGCTCATCGCGAAAGGGATTTGCGAACGCATTGGGCTGGACGGCAAAATCACCGGATCGGTTACGGAAGACGGCAAGTTCTCCTACGAGGTGCCGCTTGAGAACCATACGGACGCTTTTGTCGAAGTGAAAAAGGTTCTCACCGAGGGTTCGTATAAAGTCATCGACGACCTGTCGGAAATCACGGCTGTCGGGCATCGTATCGTGCAGGGCGGGTCGCTATTCAACAAAAGCGTGCTCGTCACCGACGAAGTGATCGCCGGTATCGAGAGCCTCATCGACCTCGCTCCCCTGCACAACGCGGCGCATTTACAGGGCATCAACGCCTGCCGAAAGGTGTTCGGCGAAGATGTGCCGGAGGTCGTGGTATTTGACAACGCGTTTCACTCCACTATGCCGCCGGAAGTGTATACCATTCCGGTGCCTTACGAGTACTATGAGAAGTATAAAATTCGTAAGTTCGGTTTTCACGGCACATCCCACCGGTTCGTCAGCCAGCGCTGCGCGCAGGTTATGGGCCGGAACATCGAAGAGTTGAAAATCATTACCTGCCATTTGGGCAACGGCTGCTCGATCACGGCCGTTATGCACGGCAAGGTGCTTGACACGAGCATGGGCCTGACACCCCTTGACGGCTTGATTATGGGGACGAGAAGCGGCGGTATCGATCCGTCGGCCGTGCTTTACCTTCAGGAAAAAGAGGGGTGGACACCGCAGCGGACAGACGATATTCTCAACAAAGAATCCGGCGTTTTAGGCATTTCGGGCGTTTCCAGCGATGACCGGGATCTCCGGGCTGCGCAGGATTCGGGCAACGAGCGCGCCGCGCTCGCGAGGAAAATGCAACGGTACCAAATCCGCAAGTTCGTCGGCAGCTATACCGCGGCCATGGACGGCGTCGACGCCATCGTTTTCACCGGCGGCATCGGCGAAAATGTCGTCGACCTAAGAGCCAGCGTGTGCAACAACCTGACATTCCTGGGTGTTAAAATCGACCCGGAAATGAATGAAAAACTCGTCTTCGGCAAG
>DAITOC010000149.1:0-4038 GCA_036834305.1 Clostridiales bacterium | reverse complement strand
TGTTGTTCGCCGGCATCGTGCCCGGCACCGCGGGTGACCAGCCGTTGAAGGTGTATCCCGTTCTCGTCGGGTTCGCGGGGGCTGTCACCGTCGTGCCGTAGTTCTGCGTGATCGGTGATACGGCGGAACCGCCGTTTGAGTTGAAGGTAATCGTATAACTGTTGATGTTCCACTGCGCCACACAGGTCGTGTTGCCGGCGGGCATTGTCGACGGCACCGCGGGCGACCAGCCCGCAAAGGTGTAGCCCGTTCTTGTCGGGTTCGCCGGCGCCGTCACCGTTGTTCCGTAATTCTGCGTGATCGGTGATACGGCGGAACCGCCGTTGGAATTAAACGTAATCGTGTATTGGTTGATCGTCCACTTCGCGTACAGCGTCTGGTTTGCCGTGATATTGACGGTCGTGCCGCTCGAAATTTGCGTTCCGCTGCCCCCGGTGCCCGTATACCAGCCGCCGAAGGTATAGCCCGTTCGCGTCGGCGTCGGCCAACCGCCCGTGCCCGCCCCGTAGGTGCTGTTGTAGGTGACGGTCGATGTGCCCGGCGACACCGAGCCCCCCTGCGCGTTAAAGGTTACGGTGTATGTGTTCGCCGACCATTGCGCCACGCAGTTCGTGTTGCTTGCCGGCATTGTTGTCGGGCACGGGGGCGACCAGCCCGTAAAGGTGTAGCCCGTTCTGCTCGAAGATGGCACCGATACCGATGTGCCGTAGTTCTGGGTAATCGTGGACGGCGTGGAACCGCCGTTGCCGTTAAAGGTTATCGAGTAACTGTTGATGCTCCACTGCGCCACACATGTCGTGTTGTAGGCAGGCATAGTCGAAGGCACAGCGGGCGACCACCCCGCGAAGGTGTAGCCCGTCCTCGTCGGGTTCGCCGGCGCCGTCACCGTTGTTCCGTAATTCTGCGTGATCGGTGATACGGCGGAACCGCCGTTGGAATTAAACGTAATCGTGTATTGGTTGATCGTCCACTTCGCGTACAGCGTCACCGTCGCGCCCTGCGTCGAAGACAGGTTCGTCACGCTCTGGCCGTTGGAGTAGGCCACCGCGCCGCCCGCCGACGTCGCCCAGCCCGCGAAGGTATAGCCGGTTTTAGTAAAGCCATTGGTTGTCAGCGCTTTCGCCACACCGTAGGTGTGCGACGAACTCCCTGTCGAGCCGCCCGTGGCGCCGTTGCCGTTATAGGCCACCGTGTAGGTAATCGGCGTCCATTTCGCGTAGAGGGTCACGTTGTAGTCGGGCATGTATTGGTAATTGGCTCCGTTGGAATACGCTACGGAGCCACCCGACGTCGTTGCCCAACCCGCGAAGGTGTATCCGGTTCTGTTAAAGCCGTTGCTTCTAAGGTACTCGCCGGTGCCCCAGACCAGGTTCATCGGCGCGGTCGAACCGCTCGTCGCGCCGTTGCCGTTAAAAGTAATCGAACGGTTGTGCGTGACGGAAAACCAGGTTCCTTCCCAAATCTCGAATTCGTTGTTGTGGTCAACCATGTGGCTCAAGTCTCTGATCACTATGGTTTGCTCGGTGCCGCCGGCGGGCGTGTAATACACATTAAAGTCATCCACACCCCAACCGTCGGAGCCGGTTTTTTGGAAGGTTATTCTGGTCAAAGTCACCGGCGGTGAAAAGTTGAAAGTTGTGTTGCCGGTGTCGCCGCCGTTCGCGGTACCATTTAAATCACCGGATGTGTACAGCAAGGTGGAGCCGGCCCATAACTTGCAATACACGTCGCTGTCCGTTCCCTGATCCAGGCCGTTTTCGGTGTTGTTGTTGCGCGTCTTGACATAAACGCGCCAGGACCCGCCGGACAAGGCACCGATCTTCAAGCCAACCAAGCCAATACTAATAATCGAAAAGACCATGGCTGCCGCTAAAAGCAAACTAAAACCACGCCGCCTCGTGTACTTCATATCCGTTACCTCCGTTCTATAAAAACCAATATACGATAGATGTACCCTTATTGTTTAAGTCGAGTTGATTCTTCCTGAATATTAATATTTAATTTCGAACAACCTAATTCATACTCCTACTGCCAATTCTTACTCAACTATTAGATTTACTCATGATTATTATATTGGAAAATAATAGAAAAGTCAATAACCTGAAAAGAAATATCTGAATGCATTTCTTACCGCGCCGGAGGTTTCTGTTTCACGAGATATTCCGCGGACGATGCGGCAATGACGAGCCCCCGGCCTTGCGGCCGGGGGCTCAGTTACATAAAAGATATTAAGTTAAGGTTATTCGACCGTGACCGTAAAGGTTTCGATGGCGTCATACCGGCCGAAGGATGCCTTGTTCTTGACGAGCACGCTGATCTTGTATGTTCCCGCTTCCCTGGGTACCCAGACGCAGTTCTGGTTCGCCGAGTAGTTCTGAAGCGTCGAGGTCAGCATATCGTCGTCGTACACCAGGAACTTGTAAAGCAGTTCATCGGAGTTTGTGCTTGTGGCGTTCGCTTTGACCGTGACCGGCAGCCTCGCTTTCGCTTGGGCGTTCAGTTCCGCCCCGTTGAGCGTGATGGCCACGCCTTCGGCTTTTGTCTCCGCCGTATCCGTCACATTCACCGTGACGCTCTTCATCGCCTCGTACGAACCCGCGCCGGCTCCTTTCGCCCTCACCTCGATGGTGTAGCCGCCGATTCGCGCCGGCGTCCAGTCGAGCGTGTTGTCTCCGCTCCAATCCTTCACCAGCGCGTAGCCACGCGCGTCATGGCGCCAGAACGAATACTCGATGTTCGCCGCGCCCGGTATGGCCGCGTCGGCCGTAAAGCGGATTGCCGTGCCCTTCTGTATGCCTTCTTTGAGGTTAAGATTCGCTTCGAGCGTGACCGACGCCTTGCTTTCGCCGCGCGCGATGTTCAGCGTCTTGATGACCCCGTCCTCGTAGTCCGCCAGGCCGGTTCCGCCGACCAGGCCGTAAATATGGTAGATGCCGTATCCCAACGTTCCGTATGCCAGCGGCGCGGACACGCTGCCGTAACTCGCCGAGGTAACCAGCGGTTCACGGCCCGGTTCCCGGATGACATACCGGAACTCCCCGTTTGAGAACGCCGGCGTGACGCTCACCGTTCCCGCGTCCTGCGTCACCGCCATATTGTCTATCTCCGCGTAACCCGTCCCGTCCGCGCTGTACAGCCTGAACGCCGCATACCGCGTATCGCTTGTCGTTCCGTTGGACGCCGTCACTTTTACGCTGTATTCGCCCGGGCTCAACGCCGCGATATCCCAGGTGAACTCGTTCCCGTTCCCCGTCAGCGCCGTTTTCGGGCTCACCACTGCCGCCGTGCATTTCAGGCCTTCCAGGTTCCCGACGATTTTAACCGTTACGGTTTCGCTTTCAAGCGCCTTCAGTACGGTGCCCTTCGCGTATTCCCCGTCCACGAGCACCTTCATGATCTTCGCCTCGCCGATTTCCGCCGGCGTATAACTGTCTCTGAGCTCCGTCACAAAGTTCCCGTTTTCGTCAAGAATGCGCACCGACACCGTGTAGTTCGTTTCCGGCGGTGTGAACGAGTCGATCGTGTAACTGATGCTGCCGTCCGCCTCCGGGGTCCCTTCCGACCCCGGTGTGTATGCCTTCGACAATACCCACTGGTTCGCCGTTACGTTCGACTCACCGTTCAGGAACGAGTCGCTCGTTACCTCCTGCCAACTCCATATCTGGTAGCGATAATCCTCTCGCCATCCCTTGATGAAGACTTTCATTCCGCTCTCAAGCTTCGTCAGCCCGACTTCCGTCTTTGCGTATTGCGCCGTGTAGGCGCCGCTTTCGGTCGCCGACAACGGCAGTTCCGGGCTCCACCCCGTGAACACCCAGCCGGCGTCCGCCGTTACTTCCGGCGCCTCTATCGGCGCGTTCTCGTTGAGCGTGTTCGTGACTTCCGCCTCGCCGCCGATCGTCCCGTGGTCCCCCGCGCGGAAGGTGATATCGTAACTTGACGCCCCGCCGCCCGTGTTCAGGTTCACCGTGATCGCATCGTTAAGCAGGAAGGTGTACGCTCTCCCGGAACCCATGGCTTTCGCTCCGGAGGCATTCC
>DAITOC010000148.1:0-4055 GCA_036834305.1 Clostridiales bacterium | reverse complement strand
GGAATTGGCAGACGCGCAAGATTTAGGATCTTGTGCCGCATGGCGTGCAGGTTCAAGTCCTGTCGCCCGCACCAAAAACAAGGTGCTTCATACGGAGTATGGAGTGCCTTGTTTTTATTACATGGGTTAGGCCATGCGTTTACTTGTGAGGCGTCGTCTGTTATAATGAATTCAAAAGGAAAACCGGAAGGATTGTTGATTTGAGCCGCTTGCAGTCGCAATCGCGCACTTCGGAAGCCATGTCATCTTTGCTGCTCGCCTGGTTTGTCGATAACCGGCGCGCATTCCCGTGGCGGGAAGACGCCTCTCCATACCGCGTATGGGTTTCCGAGATTATGCTGCAGCAGACGCGAATCGAGGCGGCGCTCCCCTATTTCGAGCGCTTTCTGTCCGCGTTGCCCGATATCCGAACGCTCGCGGAGGCTGACGAGGACCGTCTGCTGAAGTTGTGGGAAGGGCTGGGCTATTATAGCCGCGCCCGAAACCTGCAAAAGGCCGCGAGGGTCGTCATGGAGCACTTCAACGGCAGCTTACCGGCGGATTACGAACAACTGCTGGCTTTACCGGGCATAGGCGAATATACGGCGGGAGCGATAGCGTCCATTGCCTTCGGTCTGCGCGTTCCCGCCGTGGACGGCAATGTGCTGCGCGTCGTTGCCCGCCTGATGAATGACGGCGGTGACATCACAACCTCACCGGTTAAAAAGAGACTGAAGGAAACGGTTGCCGCGATGATACCCGATGACAAGCCCGGGGATTTCAACCAGGCTTTGATGGAACTCGGGGAAACAGTCTGCCTGCCGAATACGGTTCCGTTGTGCGGACATTGCCCGTTGGCGAACGATTGCATGGGGCATTTGGCCGGTAACCCTGAGCGGCTGCCGGTCAGGGCGGTAAAAAAAGAACGCCGTACAGAGCGGCGAACGGTCTTTGTTATCCTGTCGGATGAGCGCGTATTGCTTCATCGCCGCGACAGCCGGGGCTTGTTGGCCGGGTTGTGGGAGTTGCCGGGTGTTGACGGCTGGCTTTCGTCCGAGGAGGCTGTGGCGGCGGCTGCCCGGTGGGGGATGACGCAAGAAACCGAAGCCGAGGAACTTAAACCGGGGCGGCATATCTTCAGCCATGTGGAATGGCATATGCGGGGATACCGTTTGGAATCCGTTTCATTCGAAGCGCCGCCGGGATTCCTTTGGGCGGACGCAAGGCAGTTAAGGGAGGACTTTGCCCTGCCAAGCGCGTTCCGGCCGTTTGCCGATTATTTGCCAGAACAGAAACAAACAGGAGATTTATGATGAAGCTGTATTTTTTCGGGACTTGCGCCGGAACGGAGCCGATGCCCGGGCGCAAGCACGTATCTTTCGCGTTGGAGCATGAACACAGCCTGTACTGGTTCGACGCGGGCGAAGGCTGTTCTTATACCGCTCACATCATGGGGGTCGACTTGCTGAGTATACAAAGGATTTTTATTTCCCATACGCATATGGACCATGTCGGTGGGCTCGCGAATCTTCTGTGGAACATACGCAAAATAAGCAGGATGAAAGGCCGGCCGCCCGCGAACAAGACCATCGGTGTTTATATCCCAAACCTTGAAACATGGGACGGTATCATGAAAATATTGAAAAACACCGAGGAAGGGTTCAAGATCGATTTCACCGTCGACGCGCAAGTTGTCACCGACGGCATTTTGCTCAATGAAAACGGTATCCAAATAAGCGCCGTGCATAACCATCACCTGCCGCATACGGCCGGCACCCCCTGGATGTCTTTCTCATACCGCATCGACACGCCGGACAAATCGATTGTATTCTCCGGCGATGTCAAAGAATTTTCCGATTTGGTACCGCTGGTCGGAACAGGCTGCGATGTTCTGCTGATGGAAACCGGCCATCACAAAATCACCGATATCTGCGCGGCGATCGAAAAAAGCCGTGCCGATATCAAAAACCTGTTCTTTCTGCACAACGGCCGTGAAATACTTCAAAACGCTCAGCAAGCCCTGCTGACGGCAAAAAGCCTCTTTCGCGGCAACGCGATGATATGCGAGGATGGCACATCAATCGAATTGTAACCCGCGTTTGCACAATAAACAGCGGCCGCGAAAACCTTCGCGGCCGCTGTCTTATTGTGTTTTAGGTTTAGAACGACAAGCCGGTGACCTGGTCAATATCGACGATCCAGTTGGCGTACCCGTTCATGATGTCGGCGTCAATGCCGCTGATAATCCCGTCACCGTCGACATCGCCCGCTTGATAGAAACATGCCTGCGACACCGGATCCCATTCCATCGTCCAGTTTTGAACCGCCGCCGCGACATCCGCGTCGAGCACGTTAATCGCGCCGTCGCCGTTGACATCGCCGTAAATGACAATCGTAAAGGTCTCAACAGTCTCGCCGGTCACGTTGTCAATAAGGCTGACAACCGTGCCCGTCCCGAAGCTGTCGGCGGGGCTGTATTCCAGCCTTCCGTCGCCCGTGATATTCACATATGTGCTTTCAAACTCGGCAGCCGACATTCCCGGCACCAGGCCGCAAATCACTTTGCTTTCATGATGAATGACTGCCGGGGAACCTTCGGCGTTTTCAAGTGAAACACCGGTCTTCTCCCAGACAGCGGTATAAACCGTGTTCACCGCAGGCACCGTATCGGGCAGAGCCGGAGTCCAACCGGTGAAAACATATCCCTCTCTCGCGACAGCGGGAGCCGTTAATGCCGTATCATATGTCAGCAGGAAGGTTCCTCCGCCCGAACCACCGTTGGCGTCAAAGGTTATGATGTAGTTGTTTGGTGTCCATTGAGCCGTATAGGTGGTGTCAGCCGCGGGTGACAGCGAAGGTACCATCGGCAGCCAGCCGGCATATGTGTACCCCTCGCGGGATACCGGCGGCGCGGAAAGCGGTGTTGCGTAAGCCATCCGGGTGACTGCACCGCCCTCGCCGCCGTTCGCGTCAAAGGTTATGGTGTATTGAACAGGGCTCCATTGCGCCGTAAAGGTTAAATGGCCGGCCGGCATCGTCGCCGGAACCGAGGGTGACCAACCGATGAAATGATAGCCGGGTCTCTCTACAACCGGCGCCGATAAATCGGCGCCGTACGGCAGCGAACCGCTCGTTCCGCCGGTGCCGCCGTTGGAATTGAATGCATAGGAGTATATATTCCGCGCGTAATAAAGCTTAAGAACCAGGCTACCGTCGGCTGTTACGGTTCCCGATACGGCGGTTCCCGGTATCACGGAGTTGAAAGAAAAGCCGGTATAAATTTTTTGCTCCGCTGTTACGGTTGAACCTGTATCCCCTGTCTTGTTCTGTGTTTCTGCCAAATCATAGCCGGACAGCGCGACATTCTGGAGATAATGTTCGACCTTATAGGATATACCCGAGGACGGCGTGTAATTAAAAGTCAGAACATTGTTTGTCAAAGCGAGAGTCAGGCTTTTTGTTCCGTTAACATCACCGGCATCCGGCACATAAGTGTAGCCTTGAACCGGCAGAAAGGATTCCGTAACAACAGAACCGACTGTTTGATTGCCTACGGTTTTTTCATCCGCGAGCGTAACGGAACCATACTTGTAGCGAACAGTATAACTGATGTTGGATTTGAGCCTTAACGCTTCATAAGCGGTGTTCAGTGCCGGAATATAGGCGTTGACGGCAGGCTGATCGGGCAGTTTACGGTTCGGTGTAACGGAATTAAGCGCGTTATCCCAGGAGGCCAGGGTTGTATCGGTATAATACGCTCTCGGCAGCCATTGGCCTTGATGGGTTGCTGAATAGAACGGCGGGGCGAGGATGTTCGTTCCGTCGGTGCAAGACGCGATTTTTTGGTTAACCGCCGTGTAGTCAGCCGTTTTCAGGTTGAGCGCCTGCCAGGCCGTGTTGATAGCCGCGGCATACCCGTTGATTGTTGACTGCTGGTTTGAGTAAAGGCCGTAAACAACCGCGTTAATAGCCGAAGAAAGCGCGGCCGCGTTATCCGTATAGAATTCCGCTTGATAAAGGCCGTCCCCCGGGGTTGTGCTCGATGGTTTGTAGTAATTGGGGTCATTGACATTGTT
>DAITOC010000147.1:0-4057 GCA_036834305.1 Clostridiales bacterium | reverse complement strand
ATTATCAAACGCCTGGATTTGGAATCCACAAAATTATAGGAGGGTTCCGATGAAAGCTGTTGGCCTGGACATCGTCACGACCACCATCTGCGCGGTTGTGGTTGAAATCGACACGGGTACCATATTGCAAACGCGCACCGTCCCCAACGACACCGTCATCAAAAGCCCGTATTCCTTTGAAAGGCTTCAGGACCCTGCGCGGATCCTTGAAAAAGTGTTTCGCATCCTCGAGGAGCTGATAATGCCGCTCGATTCGATCGCCTGCGTCGGTGTCACGGGCCAGATGCACGGCATCGTTTACCTCGACAACAACGGTGACGCGGTAAGCCCGCTTTACTACTGGCAGGACGAAAGCGGCAACGAGCCGTATTCGGACTCGATGAGCTTCGCGGAGTTTCTGTCGAAGCAAACGGGCTTTAAGATGGCAAGCGGTTTCGGATGCACGACTTATTTTTACCACGCGCGCAACGGCAGGGTTCCCTCGGGAGCCGTGAAGTTCTGCACAATACACGATTATGTCGCCATGAAGCTCTGCGGCCGGAAGGAACCGCTCGTTCACTCGTCGGACGCCGCGAGTTTCGGTTTGTTTGATTTGAACACGCTGGCCTTCGACGCGGCCGCCATTGACAAAGCGGCGTTGGATTTCCGCTTGTTCCCTGACACCACCGCCGGCTTTGAGACCGCGGGTTTGTATAAAGAACGAATCCCGGTATCGGTCGCCATCGGTGACAACCAGGCAAGTTTTTTGGGTTCCGTCCGCGATATGGGCAGCAGCATTCTTGTCAATGTCGGGACCGGCAGCCAAATTTCCTATTTAACCGGGGATACGGACGCGCCGGCGGGGACGGAAATCCGCCCCTGCTTCGGAGACAAATACCTTTGCGTGGGCTCTTCGCTTTGCGGCGGAAGGGCTTTTGCCGCGCTCGAAGGCTTTTTAAGGGAAACGGCGGTGTTGATAACCGGCGAACCATGCAACAGCGCCTACCCGGCGATTGACCGTTATCTCGCGCAAGGCAGCCGGCCGGAGAATCCTCTGAAGGTTTCGACCCTGTTTTGCGGCACCCGCGACAACCCCGCCTTGAGGGGTTCCGTTGAAAACCTCGGCACGGACAATTTTACCCCCGGGCATTTTATCTGGGGCGTTCTCGAGGGCATGGCCGGGGAACTGCGCGCCATGTATCACCCCGCGGAAGGCCAAAAGCACACCACGCTTGTCGGCTCGGGCAACGCGCTGAGAAAGAACCCCGCTCTGCAGGCGCTGTTCGCCGAATGCTTCGGCATGGAATTAATGATACCCGCCCACAACGAGGAAGCGGCTTTCGGCGCGGTCCTGTTCGGGCTGGCCGCCGCCGGCTTTGAAAAAAATATCGAAGCGGCGCAAAGTATTATTCAATACAGACAGGTGATGTTATGAAAAAGTCGTCTATGACTCTCGCGCGCGAGTTCACCATCGGCGAAGTGGACAAGCGCCTCTACGGCTCGTTCATCGAGCACCTCGGGCGTGCCGTTTACGGCGGTATTTACGAAAAAGGGCACCCCTCGGCGGATGAAAACGGATTTCGCAAAGATGTGCTCGCTCTGGTTAAAGAACTGGATGTACCGGTCGTACGCTACCCCGGGGGAAACTTCGTTTCCGGTTATAACTGGCTCGACGGCGTCGGGCCTTTGGAGAAACGGCCCGCGCGCCTGGACCTTGCCTGGGAATCGACTGAAACCAACGAGTTCGGCACCAACGAGTTTGTCGCCTGGTGCCGCTCCGCGGGCGCGGAGCCGATGATGGCCGTCAACCTGGGTTTGAAAGGCCCGGAGGAAGCGCGAAACCTGGTCGAATACTGCAACCACCCCGGCGGCACCTATTGGAGTGACCTTCGCCGGTCGCACGGTTTTGAACAGCCGCACAACATCAAACTTTGGTGCCTTGGAAACGAGATGGACGGGGCGTGGCAAATCGGCGCGAAGACCGCCCATGAATACGGCCGGACCGCGGTCGAGGCCGCCAAGGTCATGAAATGGACCGACCCTTCCGTGGAACTTGTGTTGTGCGGCTCCTCGAGCAGCGGGATAAAAACATTCGGCGAATGGGAAGCCGCAACACTTGATTTGGCGTTTGACAAAGTCGATTATATTTCGCTGCACCAATACTTCGGTTTTAATTTCAATACGGATTGGGAAAAGGAAAGTAAAAATTTCCTGGCACGGTCCCTCGAGCTTGAGGAATATATTAAAACAGTCGTCTGCATCTGTGACTACATCAAAGGTAAAAAGCATTCAAAACGCGCCGTCAACCTGTCGCTTGACGAATGGAACGTATGGTATCATTCCCACGGAGCTAAATTTGACAAATGGTCGAAAGCGCCGTCGATTCTGGAGGATGTCTACAATTTCGCGGACGCGCTGCTCGTCGGGCTGATGCTGATAACCATGCTGCGCCATTGTGACAGGGTTAAAGTCGCGTGCATGGCGCAGCTTGTCAATGTCATCGCCCCCATTATGACCGAAACGGGCGGGGCGGCCTGGGCGCAGACGATTTTTTACCCGTTCATGCAGGTATCCCGTTACGGCCGCGGCACCGCGCTTCTTCCCGTTATCAAAACAACCCGCCACGACACGGTCGATTTTACGGATGTGCCCGACATGGACGCCATGAGCGTTTTCAACGAAGAAAACGCGGAGCTGACCGTTTTTGCCGTCAACCGCGACTTCACCGAAAGCAACGAGCTCGACATCAAATTGACGGACTTCCCCGGATACAAGCCGGTTGAGCACACCGTCATGGCCGGGCACGAACTGACGCAGACGAACGGCAAAGACAACGCTCCCGTTGTTCCCGTCCGCGCTCCCCTGCCCGTTGCGGAAAACGGCCATGTCGCCGTGGCGCTGCCGCCTTTATCGTGGAACGTTATTCGATTGAAAGGATAGATTCGCATGAGATTCAAAGTCACGTTTATCGGCGCGGGCTCCATCGGGTTCACCAGGCGTTTGGTGACGGATTTGATGAGTGTTCCGGAGTTTCGCGGCGAGCTCGACATCTGGTTTATGGATATTAACCCGATGAACCTTGACATGGTGACGAGGCTGTGCCGGCGGGACATGGACGAAAACGGCCTTGACTGCAAAATTCACGCGACGCTCGACCGCCGCGAGGCTTTGAAGGACGCCAAGTATGTCATATGCTGCGCGCGCATCGGCCTGCTCGACGCGTTTAAGCTCGATGTGGAGATTCCTTTGAAATACGGCGTGGACCAATGCGTCGGCGACACGCTTTGTATCGGCGGCATCATGTACGGCCAGCGCGGTATCGCCCAGATTCTCGATTTCTGCAAGGATATGCGCGAGGTTTCGCGGCCTGATGTGCTGTTTTTAAACTATTCCAACCCTAACGCGATGCTGACCTGGGCCGCCTTCACCGATGGCCACATCCTGCGGCACGCCCGTATCGATGATTTTCGCGCCGAGGCTTCGGGACTGCTCACAGGCGTCCGGCCGGATATCCGCGGCATAGACGACGACGCCGAGGCGTTTGGCCGTGGCAATCGCCTGAAGGCCGCCGACGCCGGTGCCGATAACCAAAACATTGGCGGGCTTAATCATACCGACGGCGCTGAAGATTTGCGGTATGAACTTCGCGAGATCGTTGGCCGCGAGCATCATGCCCTTGTATCCGGCAACGGTGCTCATGGACGTCAGGGCATCCATAGCCTGGGCACGCGAGATGCGCGGAATACCGTCGAGCGTCAGGCCGATAACGCCTTTCGCCGCGAGGTTTTTCACCATTTCGTGATTGACATACGACGCGGGATGAATGAAAGTAATCAGGATTTGGCCCGCGTGCATCATATCGGCCTCGTGCCGGCCTTTGTTTTCGTTGAAAAGAGGTTCTTTCACTTTTAGAATGACATCCGCTTTTTCGTAAATCTCGGCCACATCCCCGACAAGCTTCGCGCCCGCCTGTTCATACAACTCGTCGGCGAAGAACGAACCCGCGCCGGCTCCCTTTTCAACCCACACCTCCGCCCCAAGGGCGGCGAGTTTTTTTGCCGTATCGGGAATCACCGAA
>DAITOC010000146.1:0-4088 GCA_036834305.1 Clostridiales bacterium | reverse complement strand
TGCTTCTGAACGGCGGCACCGCGGGAAAACAGCATGCGCGAGAGGAATGAGATGGGCATACAAAAAGACACCCTCCGCTTTGTCGGCAGACTCAACGCGCTGATGGAAGCCGGGCTGGCGCCCGGTTCCGCCGGGGAACTGTTCGGCGGGGATTTCGGCGAACAGGCATACGCCACGCTCGCGGACGCGGTCAAATCCCTTCCGACAGATAAGAAAATGCGGCTGTTCGCGTACGCGGCGAAGGCGGCCCGGGGAGACATGGCGGACCGCCTTGAGCGGGACAGTTTCCGGTGTGTTCTCGAGGCAATCCGCGAAGGAACGCCGGGCGTTTTACCGGTTGAAGCCGCGGAACGGAAAAAAAACGGCAAGGTGGAACGCAGCCTGGCGCTGCGGGTTAACTGGTGCGGCTCCTGGACCGACACGCCGCCGTACTGCCTTGAAAACGGAGGAGCCGTCGTCAACGCCGCGGTGGCTGTCAACGGGATAAAACCCGTAAAGGTTACGGTCGAAAAAATTGACGAGCCCCAAGTGGTTTTGGAATATTTCGACTCCGGCGACCGGGGCGTTTACACCCGTGGCAACCTCGCCGAACTTTCGAATACAAAGGAACCGTTTCCGCTGCTGAAATCGGCCCTGATGGTTTGCGGGATCGTGCCGATGCCCGGAAACGAAGCAAAAAAAGACGTGTTTGACCGGCTCGGTTCGGGACTCTCCGTTTCGACGGGCGTCATAGGTATTCCGAAGGGCTCCGGGTTAGGCACCAGCAGCATCCTGCTCGCCGCCTGCGTCAAGGCCTTGTTTGCGTTCACCGGCCAGAGGGTAACCGACGCCGAAGTTACCCGTCGCGTTCTTCTCGCCGAGCAGTTGATGGGTACGGGCGGCGGCTGGCAGGACCAGGCCGGCGGTATGACGGGCGGTATCAAACTCGCTTCCTCAAAACCCGGGTTCAGGCAGGATGTCGAGTGCGAGCCGCTGAAAGCCCCCGCGTCGTTTATCAAAGAGCTCGGCGAGCGTTTCTGCCTTGTTTACAGCGGCCGGCGTCGAATCGGCCGGACGGTTCTCAGACAGATTATGGGGGGCTATATCCGCAACGAACAGGCGTTTACCGGCACACTCGGGGATATTCACGCTTTGGCGTTGCCGATGAAGCAATGCGTTACGGCAGGTGATATGGATGGCTTTATCGCTCGTATGAACACACAAAACGAGCTGACGAAAAAGCTTGACACCGGGTATATGAACAGCCACATAGAAAAAATTCTTCAAGTCAGCGGCGATTTGATTTCGAGCAAAATGATGTGCGGCGCTGGCGGCGGAGGATTCATTCAGTTTATTTTAAAGAAGGGCTGTTCGCCCGAAGACCTCAGCGCCCGTTTGAAGGCCGCTTTCCCCGGGGAAGGCATCGATGTATGGGAATGCGGTTTCATATAAAACCATCTTGTCCGTGAGTGAAAACGAATTAAAGCAAAGGGTGTGGTTGAGATAGAAAAGACACAAGAAAACACCAACGGCCTCAAGAACAGTTTCGGGCGGTTCGAATATGAAATTATTCTGTTCGTGTTTCTACTGCTGCGGTTCGTGTTTAAGAATTTGCTCGGTTACAAACGGTATTTTACCGATCAAGCGATTTTTGGGCTTTCGCCGAAGGCCGGTATCGCAATCGGCACAATCGTTATGGTGTGCGTTTGCTTGCTTTTGGCTGTTTTGTTCGGCAAGCTGATTCGCCGGAACGGCGCCGAATACGAAAAACCTGTCATGATTCTCACCGCCCTGTTTTTCGCCTGCCCGGCGACGCTGCCTTTTTTGTTTGATACGGACAGCCTGAGCGGGACGCAGATGCTCTACCCGTTCGCTTTGTTTATCATCGGTGTATATTTTATAAGCAAACCGGCGCTGAAATGGTTTTTACCGGTTGTCTGCGCGGTGTATTTTCTGCCCGCGGCGATCAAACCGACGGAAAATCTGTTTCTGGCTTTATATAAAGGAGCATTGCTGTATGTGCCCCTGCTTCTGCTGTTGGCCTTTGCCTTTGCGATGAGAAAAAGCTTGGAGCCGGTGAAGAAACCGGCGAAATCGAAGAAGAACAAAACCGCTTCGGCGAAAAACGGGCCGGAACCCGCGGACGCCGCCGCGCTTGGGCTCGGCCTGCTCGTCAGCGCGGGAACCTATGCGTTCGCGGTAAGCAAGCTCGGCTGGGCGCAGTCTTTCTACAACATGCAGCAAAAAATTGACGGCTATCTGTTCGCCGCGCTTGTCATCATTGCGCCGGCGCTCGCCGTGCTCGGAGCGGTTCTCAACGCCGCATTGAATAATAAGTTCCCGAGGACCATTCTCAATGTGTTCTTATATGCGCCTTTGATACTGGTTCCCTTTTGCTGGAACAATCTTTACGGCTTATGGGTTCCTCTTGTGGTGATAGCCCTGTCTGCTTTGGTGTTCTATGGCGTATGGCAGGAAAGCCCGGCTATGCTGTCAGCCGTGCGCGCCGTCGGCGATTGGCTTCTTGAACGCCGGATGACATTCTATATCGTCCTTATAGCGATGGCTGCGCTTTCCAATGCGTCCTCCGCGTTTCTTTCCCAGTCCATTCAGCGGATTTTTACCAATATTCCGTTTTAAACGGGTGACCGAAGCCCGCTGAAAAAACCATTCGCGCCATGGGGGAAGAGTCTTACCTCGGGCGGCTGGACACCTTTTGGCTGATTTTCACACTGGCGGATTTGGCGTGCCTGAACACGCCCGTTCTGAAGTGGGCACTTCCGATAGTGTGCTTCGCGGCCATGGCAACGCACCCCGGTTACGAATACATCGGTTCGCCTTCGGACACGGAGAACTACAGTTTTTTCAGAGAGTTTTACAGAAACAGAATCCCGGGCTGGATACCCTGACGCGGCGCCGGCAGAAAAATAAAAAAAAACCGGTTTCGGAAATCACCGAGGCCGGTTTTTTTATGTGCGCTCGGCATGAGCGACAACTTGGCGGTGAAAGTCCTGTCATCGAGCATTTTCGGGAAAAACAGGGACGGAAAAGCCGTCCGGCTTATCTGCGCGAAAAAAGCCGTCGGGCAGGCGGCGGATATGCTCAAACGCATGAACCTCGTCGCGTTCGTTTTGCTTTTGCGCTCGGCCAAAGAACTCGCAGAAATCGTGTTCTATGCGTACGCGTTCCCGGGCATCCGTAAAAAATACAGTCTTAACGGGATTTACCCAAAAAAACAGTAGCCTATTGCGTCGGCTGTCGTTGAAGACCGGGGGATGTTTTTTATTACATCCCCGGCCCCCGGCCGGTTCGAAACATACAATAATTTACATAAACTCATAAATTATACAAAAATTTTTTGTCGACTTTATGAGATTGGCGAATTGACAAACCCAAAAAAAGATTTCATAATAGTGTTAATGTGTTAATTTAGGTATAAAGTAAGGGGATAGAGGCACGACAATGAGAGTATTGCTGATAAACACAATACCCGATTTTGTCAATTGAAACCGGCATCCGGAGCAAATACGGGTTTGAAAAAAGCTTGGTTCAGTTTCTGTTTCAAAAAAGAGCGATATACCGAAAAAAGAAAAAGTATTTACGGAAAAGTGATACTGCGAAAGACGATCGGAGGAATGGAAATCTTTTATGAGAATTTTATTGCTCAGACCGATTCCGGAATACATCAAGGAAAAATTTATTCTTCCGTTGGGGCTGCTTTCGATCGCAACCTATCTGACAAACAACGGGCATACGGTTAAAATTTTTGACAGAACCGTCGAGAGCGGGAGCATGAAAAAGGTTCTCGACGCGTTCGACCCGGATATCGTCGGCATATCGGCGATATCCTCCAAAAGTTTTATAAATGCCGTAAGAAAAGCCGGACTCGCAAAAAAAAGGAATATTCCCGTCGTTCTCGGCGGGCCGACGCCGTCGCTGATACCGGAAGTCATTCTCGACAGCGGCGTTGTCGATTATGTGGTTATCGGCGAGGGGGAAATCACCTTCCTCGAACTGGTCAACGCCATTCGGGACAAAACGCCCGTGCGTGATGTCAAAGGCATGGCGTATATAGAAAACGGCAAGGCCGTTTTTACCCCGGAGCGTGA
>DAITOC010000145.1:0-4112 GCA_036834305.1 Clostridiales bacterium | reverse complement strand
TATTTTTGTTCCGCGCGAATGCGAACGACATCGCGGTAACTGATATATTTGACGCCCTTGCTTTCGAGGTACTGCCTGGTGGCGGGGTCGGCAAACAACTTGTGCTCCCAAACGCGGCAGCGCCACAGCGCCGTGATCCCCTTGAGTTCGTCGGATTCGAGCGACGGGTGGATGAATGTTTCCGAAATGCCCTCCGGGATGTTTGAAAGTCGGTCATAGATGAATTCGCGGTAGGTTTCGTAATCGGCCATCGTCTCCTTCGACCACTGCGGGAACAGCAGATTGTCAATGAGAGGAACATGGTTTTCATCCGCGCTGCGCGCATAACCGTCAATGAGCATCTGCGCCATATCGACGGGAATATTGTCCGGGAAATCCTCGGGGACATCCTCGGGGCGGAACCGGCGGAACATACGGAAGGCATAGCCCAGATCACCGCAAACCTCAAAGGTTTTTGGCATCACCTCATAATTGCCGTTGAGGCCGTACAGGGAGCCCATGTGGTTATCCAGATGGGAAGGTTTCAGGCCCAGTTTCACAGCCCTGGTTACCTGAGCGCGAATCTCATGTTCCACCTCATCGATATCGCAGTGCTCTTCGAACTCGTCGTTTTCGGGGTAGAAAAAACCGTATTCATCGACCAGCGAAGCGTTGTTGCTTAAACTGACGGGGCCCCACTTATATCTCCCCCACTCGCTTGTGAATGTCAGATGAACGCCGACGGGATACTGCGGGTGCTCCGCCGCCCACTTGCAGGCTTCTGTAGCCCAGCCGCAGGGCATCATAACGGTTGACGACGAGATGCCGCCTTTTTCAAACAGGTCAAAGGTCGCCAGGTTCGCTGAACGGCACATACCGAAATCGTCCGCGTTGATAATTAAATACTTTTCGCCCATGTCCATAACTCTCCTTCTGATTTTTAATTGTTCACATAATCCCGTAGTCTCTTGCCCAGTCGTACCAAACACGCAGAGCCTTCAGGCGCTGGTCGTTCAGTTTGTGATTGCCTCTGGTAACCCAGTTCATCGGAATACCCTGCAAACTGACCAGATATTTTGCCGTGGCGCAAAAACCGCCGTCGATGGCGTTATCCAGCAGGCAGATATGCTCGTGGGTTTTCTTCGCTTCCTCTATTCTGCCGTTCGTGAACTCATCCCACATCTTTACGAACAGGCGGGTACCGCAGGTAGTCGTTGTCGCGCAGACGCCCCTCGCGCCCGCCAGGTACGCTTCGTACAGATACGGAATATTTGCCTGAAGAACGGATGACTCGCCCTGGACCGCGATTTTTTCTTTGATGGCCGGCATGGTGCAGGTGGTGTCTTTAATGGAGACAAACCGGCCAGTCTGTACCAGTTTTCCGTAAGTTTCCGCTTCCATCAAATGCGGTGAAAAACCGGGGCACTCATACAGCACAATCGGCAATTCGGTATAGGTTGACAACTCGGCGAGGTAGGTAAACATACGGTTTTGGTCATTGCCGTACCCCTTGGTGACAAACACCAGCCCCGAAACACCCGTGGCCTCCATTCGCTTCACCTCTTCGACCTGCGCGAGCCACGAGGGTTCCAGATTGGCGGTGGCGACCACCGGAACGCTTCCCGCTCTGCCGACGACCGTTTTCGCGATTCGCAAACGCTCCTCAAAATTGAGGCTGGTCATTTCCGCCGAACCGCAGACGGCGAACAGGTGCTGGGGTTTCTGGGAGGCCTGCCACTCGGCGTACCGCTCCAACGCGGGGAAATCAATGGATCTGTCCTCATGAAACGGAGTCAGAACAAGGGTATAAACTCCGTTGAACTGCTTCATATCGTTCTTTTTATACATGGCATTCTTTCCTTTCACAGCTTTTAATACTTATATTCAGTCTTCGGTTTCTCTAATAAGCCCGTAATAGCGCGCGAACCAGTAGGGCAGCAGGAAAAACGACCCGTCCTCCGCGGAGGTGCCGCTGCCCGTATCGAGCCGGAAATGGTTGCTGTCGTCCCGCCCCACACGGCGCTCGTCGGCCGGCAGCGGCGCGAGCAGCTGGGGCGGCTCTCCAAAGGCCTCCTGCTCGGTGTCGAACACCAGTTTTTTGCGGGTGCTGTTGGTGATTTTATATTCGATCAAACTCAATGGCACTTCGCGGAGCGTCTGTACCGCCGCCTCGATATCGCAGTACCGGCCGGTAAAAGCGCCGTAAACGAAGTTCCACAGCGGGGTGCGCTCGATTTTTTCATATTGCCAGTGGTGTTCCATGCCCATGAGCACAATGGCGCGCAGGGTTTCGTCCGGCTCGAGGCGCAACAGGGTGATGGCGCTTAAAAAGCCGAGGTTGTCGTCAATATGGCAACCGTGCCCGTCGCAGATCTTGTGTTGAATCGTGTTCAAAGCATAGTGATGTTTTTGAATCAAATTTCTGTATTCGTCGTCATATATTTTTTTGCCGGACATATGATGAGCGGTTTTCAGGAACGACAGGAGCTCCAGGGAATTGATGCCCTTTTCCTCCGCCCATTTGTTATCATGGTTCAGGGAGGCGGGCGCCCAGTTTGCCCAGGTGGTGGGCAAGCCGTCTTTATCCACCAGCTTGTAATCGTTGCGTATCATGTGGTCGGCCATGCCGCAGACAGCCGCTTCGATTTCTTTTTTCTCGGCGTCGTCGGCGCACAGGTCATAGTAGAGGGAGAAGGCCAGGAAGTGGCCGACCATTTCGTCGCTGGATGTCTCGCACTTCCATTCGCAGGAACCGTCGGCGGTGAGGTCCCATTCCCGGTTCCCGTTGCCGAAGCCCTCTTCGCCGGGCTTGCGGATTGCCCGGGCGGTAAAGCCCGGTATGCCGGAAATCTTTGTTAAATAAAGCATCGCCCGAATCGACCTCCGGGCATTCTCCAACGCGTCCTTCTTGCCGGTGACCGCGTAGCGAAAGGTTTCCGCGGCGGCGTAGCAGCCTGTCCACAGGCCGTCGTTATCGGAAATATGGACGCTGCCGGTCGTCAGGTCCTCGTTGACGATGCCGCCGCGGCCGCAGACATAACCGTGCCGGACATGGTGGGCCTCCGTTGTTTTTTGATAAAGGTCCGCCTTGGCGCTCAAGGTGGTCATGGAAGTGGTAATCCGGCTCATTCCCTTTTCCGTCCCCGCCCAGATCGTATCGCCGTCATCCGTAACGGCTACCACCGTCACATCCGCGGCGGGCACCCAGCGTTCGGCGCCGAGATATTTCAACGCCCCTTTGACAAGGCAGATGACGCCGTTATCGGAGGCAAGGAATTTGCCGCCGCTTTTTGTGATTTGAATGGCGTTGATTTTTTCCGCCGGCAGGGTTGCGATTTCATCGGGGCCGATCCAATAGTCCATGTTGTCGTAAACATAAAGGCCGTCGCTCGCGCCGACCCAAAGGTGGCCCCAGCTGTCAAACGCGATATCGTTCAGCGTGCTTTTGGGCATATCCGAGAACCGGGGAACAATCCCCTTCCATCGCGGGCGTTTGCACCCGAAGGCGAGAATCCCCTCTCCGGTCAACACATACACGTTATCCCCGGAAACAGCCAGTTTCTTGCCGGTGCCGTCAACGGGTTTGAGAACCTTCCAATCCTCTTTCACAAGGCGGTGAAGCACTGCCTGTGTCAGCAGGTAAATGCTGTCGCCGCTTTGCGCCATGCCGACAATATCGCCTTCGCCTTCAAAAACCTTGGCAAAGCTGATTTTATTCTTTTTATATGTATACAGTTCCGGTCCGCAGCCGACCCACAGTGTGCCGCCATCATCGCAAAAAAGAAAAGTAACCGCCACGGCATCGCTTCCGCCAACCGGCACGGTTACAAAATTTTCACCTTCAAAATACGCCAAGCCCTTGGCGGTGCCCGCCCAAAGGCGGCCTTTTTTATCGAAAACAGTACACAGAACGGAATCGGACGGAAGGCCGTTTTTTTCGGTGAAGAAGGTTCTTGCCCTTTGCGGGAAACTGCCCGTGCCATAATAACTGTTGGTAATTTCCATTGCTGCCTCCCAAGTTTTTATAAGATGGAATGTTTTTAACCGGACATACCTTGAATATTATAAACTGCCGCCAAGGGTAATGCAACTTCTTTTAGCCCGGAAACCGGTTGCTTTTTTAATATAATCCG
>DAITOC010000144.1:0-4133 GCA_036834305.1 Clostridiales bacterium | reverse complement strand
TAATGCCACGCGGGACAGGCAGTCCGAAGCGGCGGAACTTTCGCGCATTTGTGACTGCATGATTATCATCGGCGGGCGTCAAAGCTCCAATACCGCGAAGCTTCAATCGGTCTGTGAGCCTAACTGCAGAACGCACCTCATTGAAACAGCCGAGGAACTTCAACATATTGATTTTTCAAACTGCGACTCCGTTGGCGTTACGGCGGGAGCATCCACTCCTGCCGTTATAATAAAGGAGGTACTCGAAACCATGTCCGAACTGTTAAACGAAAATACGGCCGAGATGGAGGACACCGCCGCCAAAACCAACACGGCGGAGGAATCGGCTGTCAGCGAAGGCGCGCCGGAAGCAACTCCGGAGGAACCCGCCGCTCAAGAACCTCAAAGCCCGCAAATTGTTGAAACCGGTGAACCGTTGCCGGCCGGGGAGCCCGCGCAAGAACCGCTCGACGCGGCTGCCGACGATGTGAATTTTACAGAGGCTCTTGAAAAATCACTGAACAACATGAGTTCGGACCAGCTGGTGAAGGGCACAGTGATGGGCTTCTCACCCACCGAGATACAGGTGGATATCGGCAGAAAACACGCCGGTTATATTCCCCTTGACGAATACAGCGCCGACCCGAACGCCGACCCCGCCAAGGACCTGAAAGTCGGCGATGAGCTCGACCTGATTATTATGAAAACCAACGACTTGGAAGGCACGGTTATGCTTTCAAAGCGCCGTTGCGACGCGATGCAGTCGTGGGTTGACATCGTCAACGGTGAAAAAGACAATACTATTTTTGAGGGTACCGTTACGGATGTTATCCGCGGTGGCATACTTGTCACGACGAACGGCGTCAAGGTGTTCATCCCCGCATCGCTCGCGACCGCCTCGCGCGGCGACTCGCTTGACGATCTGTTGCATACAACCGTCAAATACCGCGTCATTGAAGTCAATCGCCAGCGCAAGCGCGCGGTTGGCTCCGTGCGCGCCGTGATGAAAGACATCCGCAAGGAAGCTGCCGACAACTTCTGGGCGCAGGCCGCCGTCGGCCAGGTTTACAAAGGGAAAGTGAAGTCCATGACGAGCTACGGCGCTTTTGTGGACTTGGGCGGTCTTGACGGCATGATTCACATCTCCGAACTTTCGTGGAGCAGAATCAAGCACCCGTCGGAAGTTTTGAGTGTCGGTGACGAAATCGAAGTGAACATAAAAGCCCTCGACCCCGAAAAAAGAAAGATATCGCTCGGCTACAAAAAAGAGGATGACAGCCCTTGGGAAGTTCTGCGCCGCGATTACCCGGTTGGCTCGGTTCTCGAGACAAAGATTGTCGGCATGACCACATTCGGCGCCTTCGCCAATGTCATTCCGGGTGTCGATGGCTTGATTCACATTTCCCAGATTGCCAACCGCCATATTACCAAACCGCAGGACGAACTGAAAATCGGCCAGGAGGTTAAGGTAAAAATCACCGCCATCGATTTTGACAGGAAGAGAGTCAGCCTTTCTATCCGCGCGCTGCTTGATCCGATGGATGAGGAAACTGTCGCAGATGCTGAGGCTCCGGTTGAAGAAGCGGCTCCCGCCGAAGAAGCGGTTCCTGCTGAAGAAGCGGCTCCCGTTGAAGAAGCGGCTCCGGTTGAAGAAGCGGCTCCGGTTGAAGCGGGCCCCGTTGAAGTAGCGGCCTCCGTTGAAGAAGCGGCTCCCGTCGAAGAAGCGGCTCCCGTGGAAGATACGGCTCCGGTCGAAGAAACGGCTCCGGTTGAAGAAGCGGCCCCCGTTGAAGAAGCGGCCCCCGTTGAAGAAGCGGCTCCCGTCGAAGAAGCGGCTCCCGTTGAAGAAACGGCTCCGGTTGAAGAAACGGCTTCCGTTGAAGATATATCGTCCGAAGAGCCGGAAGCTGCCGAAGGTGAAGAAGAGGCGGATGCCGAAACCACCGAATAATCACACCCAAAAAGCAAAGCCGCTCGAAAGGGCGGCTTTCTTATAACGACAAAGAGGAATGACGGAATATATGGCGTCTGTATTACGGCGGGTTTTCACTCTGCTTCTGGCGGCCGCGAACTTTTTGGGCTTTGGCCTTCGCCTTGAACCGGTCCGTGCCGCCGCGAACGGGACGGCTCTTGCGTATCCGGTCGGTGACGGCGTTTACCTGCTCGATGACTACGGCGTTTCATCGGCTTATCTCATCGTCGGTTCCGAAAAATGCCTGGTAATCGACGCGGGTATCGGTTTCGCCGATTTCAGGGAACGCGTCGAGGAGTATTCGCAAGGCAAACCGGTCATCTGCGCGTTGACCCATGGCCATGTCGACCACGCCGGCGCGGCGAAGCAGTTCGAAGAGGTGTATGTGCATAAGGACGAAGCGGAAATACGGTATCAACAATCCCTTGCCGTCCGGTTTCTTTATACGCTTATCGGTTTGACACATGTCATTTCCCGTTACGGGGTCAGCGCGTTTGATGTCAGCGATAGAAACAATGTGGAATCCGAAACGATTTATATTGAAGACGGCTATGCGTTTGACCTCGGCGGCAGGAAGGTGACTTTTGTTCATACACCGGGCCACACAAAAGGCTCGGGCTGTTTTACAGACAGCAAAACAAATATCCTGTTCGCCGGCGACAGCACCCATACCAGCGTCATGCTGATTTTTCCGGAAAGCCTGACGGTTGAAACGTATAACCGGTCCATAAAAAAAATCGGAGAACTGGAACAGACCGCTTCGGCTGTCTGCAACGGCCATTCCAAAAGCCCGCAGGACAAAGCCGTCACCCAAGAACTGATTGCCGTGACGGACGAATTGCTCCGCAATACCGAAAGCAACACTTTTCTTTACATCATCATAAAAAAGGCTTCAACCGCCGTTCTGCCGGACGGTGTACAAAAGGATATCACCCTGCGCTATGTCACGAGCAAGGTGTTTGACTAAATCGTATTATTAACACGGAGGGCACTATGAAACAGGATACCATTTTGATCTTGGACCTCGGCAGCGAAAAAAACTCGGAGCTTGCCAGAAGAATCCGCTCCCTGGGCGTTTACAGCGAGATTTATCCGCACGACATCGGCGCGGCCGAGCTGGCCGAAAAGCCCAATGTCAAGGGTATTCTGCTCAACGGCGGCGAAAACAATATCGTTGACGGCCGAAAAATCGACGCGGGGGACGCCGTTTACAACAGCGGCATACCGGTTTTTTCCTATAACCACAAGGGCAAAACAAAGTGTGCTTACGGCGCGGACGGCGAATTGACGGACGCGGCGCTTTCGGATTTTCTGTTTGGCGTTTGCGGCTGCGAGGCCAACTGGAACATGGCCAACTTCGTCGACGACCAAATCGAACTTATAAAACAACAAATCGGCGATAAAAAAGTGCTGCTCGCCTTGTCCGGCGGGGTCGACAGTTCCGTCGTCGCCGCCCTGTTAATACGGGCAGTCGGCAAAAACCTTACCTGTGTTCATGTCAACCACGGTTTGCTGCGCAAAGGCGAGCCGGAACAGGTCGTCCGGGTGTTTCGCGAGGAAATGAACGCGAACCTGATTTATATCGACGCGGTCGACCGTTTCCTCGGCAAACTCGCCGGCGTTGACGACCCCGAGCGCAAGCGAAAAATTATCGGCGGGGAGTTCATCCGGGTGTTTGAGGAAGAAGCGCGTAAGCTCGACGGCATCGAGTTTTTGGCGCAAGGCACGATTTACCCCGACATCGTCGAAAGCGGCACCAAAACGGCCAAAGCCGTCAAGGCGCACCACAATGTCGGCGGCCTGCCGGCCGATATGGATTTCGAACTCGTCGAGCCGCTGAAATTCCTGTTTAAAGACGAAGTCCGCGCCTGCGGCAAGCAGCTCGGCCTGCCCGACGGTATGGTGTACCGCCAGCCGTTCCCCGGCCCGGGGCTCGGTGTGCGTTGCCTGGGCGCCATCACCCGCGACCGGCTCGAGGCCGTCCGCGAATCCGACGCCATCCTTCGTGAGGAGTTCGCGAACGCCGGGCTCGAGGGCAAAGTCTGGCAGTATTTTACGCTGATTCCCGATTACCGTTCGGTCGGCGTGAAAAACAACGCGCGTTCGTTTGAGTTCCCCGTCATCATCCGCGCGGTCAACACCGTCGACGCGATGACCGCAACCATCGAGCATCTTGACTGGC
>DAITOC010000143.1:0-4136 GCA_036834305.1 Clostridiales bacterium | reverse complement strand
CGTTGGGCGCGAAAACCATGAAGCAAATCGCGATGAAATTTAAAACCGACAAACTGGCCGCCGTCAAGGTTCTCAAGGAACTTCTCGGCCAAAAAACAAAAGACGACGCGACGGCCGGGGTCGAGCTGTTTCGAAAGGAATTTCCCGCCATCATCGCGAAAATGAAGGAAATCAACCCGAACGCGGTCATCCTCGTGCACAACGTGTACAATCCGTTTAACACCATGCGCAGCAAGCTGTACCGGGAATTGGGCAAACCCATGGGCAAATATATGTATATGATCAACGAGATCCTTGCCGAAGAAGCGCCCAAGCTCGGTTTCCTTCTCGCCGATGTCGAACACGCGTTCAAGACCTACAAAGGCGGCGAAGACCTGACCTACATCAAAGACAAAGACATGCATTTGACGGACTTCGGCCACATCTATATTTACAGGACCCTTTATGAAACGCTGGTCAAAGCCTGTCCGCAATATGCGTGCGAAGAAGCCCCCGGCGTGATAAAAAAGCCGGAAGACCTGACCGAAGAAGAGAAAGAGCTGCAAACCAAGGAAGAAGCGCTGACCAGGGCGAGAATCGACGGCGGGGATTCGGACGCCATCGTTCAGCCCGACGACTTTTCGGCCGGCGAGTACCAAAAGTACAACGACTGGTTTACGAGCGAGGCGATGGGGATGAAGTTCTACCCCCTGAAGAAAGCGGAGATTGCTGTCGAAAACATCGAAGCCGCCAAGAGTCTTGAAGCCGGCCAGACGGTATTCTTCAAAGTCGAGGGCGGCAAAGCAGCCGTTTACGGGCAGGACGGTGTCAAAATCGGCGGTGTAGCCGGCGAAACGGACGATGACAATGCCCCTTCCATCGCCTTGGCGATAGAGAAAAAATTCCCGAACACCGTGAAAGTCTTGACGGCCGGGGCGAATCCGGAAATCTTGTACGCGATATACCCGACATATGAGTATTACGAGCAGACAGTCAAGGAAAAGACACAAAAGAAAGCTGAACTCGAACCAAGCAAAGCGTAAGCTTGACAACGCCCTGCTCACGCAGGCGCGGTATCGTATGTTAAAAAGAGCGGCGGCCACGGGCGTGGCCGCCGCTTGCTTAATCCCTGCGCAGCGCTTCGATGGGTTGCATTTTCGCCGCTCTCCTGGCCGGATAAATGCCGAAGAAAATGCCGATTGCGCTCGAAAAACCCAACGCGAGCGCCACGGTGCTGAACTTCAGTGAAATGGGAATGTCCATGTAGTTCGCGATGGCGTAAGCGCCGATGACCCCGATCAACAAACCGACTAGCCCGCCGATCATGCACAGAATGATGGATTCCGTGAGGAATTGGTAAAGTATCGTGCGGGTTTTGGCACCAAGGGCTTTGCGTATGCCGATTTCCCTCGTTCGCTCGGTAACGGAAACAAGCATGATGTTCATGACGCCGATACCGCCGACAACGAGCGATATGCCGCTGACACCGGCAATAAAGGTGGTCAATATGCTCACCACGGAATCAAACAGGTCTATGTAGGAGGCCATATTGGTTACCGTGTATGCTTCCGAGCCGAAATTGTTGTGCCTGGAATACAGGATGTTCGCGGCGACATTCCCGACGGTATCGGTCAATTTCGGGTCTTCGGCCATGATGTAGACCGTGTCGTAAGCACCCTGCAACCCCTGCATTTGATCGGTCACGGTGCTCGGAACAATCAGCGCGACGGCGGCCTCGTCCGTTGGTGATAAAGAAGTGCCACCCATCATGGACGAACTGCTTGACCCCGAGGCCAGGCTGGCGCTTGTGATGCCGATGATTTTCAGGTTCACGGACTGGTTGTTGAGATTGAATGTGACATACTCGCCGAGGCAGTCCGTCGAGCCGAACAGGGCTGCGGCGCCGATGTCCGGAATCAAACAAACTTTTGCCGATGAGTCAAATTCCTCCTCGTTAAAGAAGCGGCCGTCCAAGACGGTCATATTCATAACATACTGCAAATCCACATTCCCCGTAATGGCCAGCGCGATATCCGCCACTTCGTAATCCGACGCGCAGGAACCGATGCCGTAGCCGACCGGCGAGACATATTTGACTTCCTTGATCGCTTTGATTCGCTCGATATCGTCCTTGTTGACATAATCGGCTTTTGTGCGGGAACTGACCCGAATGGTAACCACGCTGGAGTTGAGGTCCTCGAGCATTTTGATGATGTAATCCTTGCCCCCGTCGCCGACGGTGATGATCGCGATAACCGAACAGACGCCGATGATGATACCGAGCATAGTCAGCAGCGAGCGCATCAGGTTGGTTCGTATGCTGTATGCGGCGATTCGTATATTTTCTTGTATATTCACGGAAAGTCCCCCGGAATGAGATTTTTCGGTATTCGGGCGATTCGGTTATTCGATGACCTTCACCCTGTCGCCGTCAGCCATCGTTGTCGAAGGCGCCCGGACAATGGTATCGCCCTCTTTCAAACCGCTGAGCACATCGTAACTGTTGCCGTCGAACAGCCCGACTTCAATCAATGTTTTCTCAGCGGTCTTTTTGTCTTCATTGTATTTGAACACAAAATACCCGTCGGTCTTGTTGTATTGGATGGATTCAACCGGAACAAGAACAGCGTTTTTCTTCGTTTCCAAATCGGCGGAAACATCCACTTCCATACCGATAACCACACTCGAATCGGGGTTGGGTATTTCAATTTTCGCCTCGATACTGCTCGAGGAAGCGGAGGAGCCGAGAATCGAACCGATATCGACTACGGAACTCGACGAGGCGACCGAGCTGACAAAGGTAACGTTGCCGTCGAATGTCTTGCCGGACAAAGATGTTACAGTAACCTTTTGATCGACCGTGATGTTTCCGATGTCGTATTTGCTTAACGAGAAGGAGGCGACAAGCGGATAGTATTCGACGACAATCCCTTTCTGCGTCGAGCCGAGCAGCGAAGTCACAACGGATGCGATATCAAAACTGCCGCTTGATACAGAGGAGAGGATCGTCGACAGGTCGAAGTCTGTGGAGATTTTCGCTTGGTTTGAACGGATCGTTTGGCCCGGTAGAATATTAACCTCGCGCACAAAACCGTCGCCTTGGGCGGTCCAGCCGCCGGACAACAGGATCATTTTTTCGTTCACTTCATCATAGGCTTCTTTCGCCGAATTCACAATTGTCCTGTATGTACCCGTCAGCGTGCCGTTGGCCTTTGACTCCAGGGAGGCTTGCTCAACTTTCAACTTGACGAGCTCGAGCTCTTTGCTGATGAGCTCGCTTTCATCATTCGAGGGGATAAGGCCCGTGATGGATGAAATGTCTCCCGCTCCTCCGAGCAGGTCCTGAACCGCGGTTAACAGCTCGGAGGTCGAGCTGCCCGAGGCGATGATTCTGTCGGCAATCGCGTCGCCCAGCGCCGTGTTTCCGAGCACTTTTTTCAAAGCCGCGTTGACGGCGGCTGTTTTATCGTCGGTGTTCCCGCCGGGGGAGGCCGGCGCGTTCCCCGCTTTTTTTTCAAGCACTTCAATTTCCGCTTCAAGCGCCTTCACTCTCTCGTTGACTTCGGGGAGGAGCAAAACGGCGCCGCTCGACGCCGCGGTATAGTCGTTGTACAGTTTCTGCGCCGTAGAATAATTGGACTTTTTTTCATCAAGCACTTTTTTTAAAGACGAAGCGTCGAAAGTCGCCAGGATGTCCCCGGCCTTTACCGCGTCGCCAACCTTGACAAAAACCTCGTTAACGGCGATACCGTCGAAGACCTCAAAGTTGCCCTGGCTGCCCGACTCCACAATCGCTTCGGTTTCGAATGTTTTGGTAATGTCCCCACGCTTTACTTGCACGACGGCGATTTCCACACCCTTGTCGGGCTTAAACGCGATGTACAGCACACCGCCTATTAACGAAAGGATTAAGACGATGGATGTGACAATCAGAAGTTTTTTCTTCTTACTGAAGCTCTGGAAGGTTTTTAGCATAATGTCATCTCCGCTTTTTAATGTATACCGCTGAAAAGCTTCTGCTGTGGATTAACCCGTTCATTATAACATAAAACGATGCAGAATGTTAACGGTTTTCAACAAAAGTTTTCCGTGAGAATGTAGGTCGTAACTTGCAAAGTTAAATTCCACTTTTAAACGGGAACGAATAAATTGCGAAA
>DAITOC010000142.1:979-4147 GCA_036834305.1 Clostridiales bacterium | reverse complement strand
CGTTTTTACCCTCTTCCCAGAGTGTTTTGAACTGGTCCATGGCGGAAAAATTCAAAGACTCCCATACCGGGCCGCAGCCCAAAGAACCGTCGCCGATGTTGCACACGACGATTCCCGGTTTCCGGTTGCACTTTTTATACAGCGCGGCGCCGGCCGAGATGGTGGATGAGCCGCCGACGATCGCGTTGTTCGGGTACACCCCGAACGGCAGGAAAAAGGCGTGCATGGAGCCGCCGAACCCCATGTGAAAACCGTTCTGTCGGGCGAATATTTCCGAGAGGGTCCCGTACAAAATAAAGCGGACAGCCAGTTCCTTGACATCGCCGCCTTTTGTAAAACTCTCGACCGCGAGCAGGGTTTTGCCGCCCAAAAACTCTTTCATGATGGCCATAAGATCGTCGTCGTCAAGTTTTTGTATGCAGGAAAGGGATTTCGCTAGGATCTCGCCGTGGCTGCGGTGGCTGCCGAAGGTGAAATCCTCCTTGCCAAGCAGATAAGCCTGGCCGACAGCGGCCGCCTCCTGGCCGGCTGACAGATGGGCCGGGCCGGGGTAGGTGGTCTCAATCCCGTTATAAAGGCCTTGTTTTTTAATTTGGTCAAGCATCGTTTCGAATTCCCGCAATATGGTCATATCGCGAAATATTCTGACCAGGTTTTCATCACCGAAACGCTGTTTTTCTTCGGCCAATGGTGTGTTGTAAGCGTTGACGGGAATATCCGTGAAAGTGATTTTTCCGCCGGAACGCAGCTGCTGCGGGTCGACAAAGAGTGACTTTGGCATACTTCTTTCTCCTTCGCGATTTATCTGTTATAGTTCGAACAGGGCTTCCCGGATAACCTCCGAAACCGTCGGGTGGGGGAACACAACTTCTTTTAGCGCGTCGATACTCATTTCGGTTTCAATCATAAAGGCGGCTCCGTAAATAATTTCGGACGCGTAACTGCCGATAAGGTGTACGCCGGCGAGCCGGTTGTGCCGGCTGTCCGCGACAATTTTCGCGATGCCGTTGCCCCCTTCGACCTCGGCTATATACCGCCCGCTCATGCGCATGGAAACGCTGGCTGTTCTGACATCCAGCCCTTTCTCTTTGGCGCTTTCCTCGGTTTCACCGGTGCCGGCCACCTCGGGATTGGTGTAGATTACCGAGGATATCGCGTCATACCGCATGGTGTCCTTCTTACCGAGCATATGGTTGACCGCCACCTCGCTTTCACGGTAGGCAGTGTGCGCGAGCATGGATTTGCCGTTAACGTCTCCCGCGGCGTATACTCCCGCGATGTTCGTTCTCATATTGCTGTCCGTGACCACGGCGCCCCGCTCGAGATAAACACCGATGCTTTCCAGGCCGATGCCTTCGGTAAAAGGTTTTCTCCCTACCGAGAGAAGAACCTTCGAAGCGTTTAAAACAGCGGTTTCGCCGTTTCTGCCGTATGTCACCGATCCGTTCCCGATTTCGGTAACCGTGCTCGAAAGCCGGAACTCGACACCCTTTTTCATATAGTTCTTCATCAGAATATCGGAGATTTCACGGTCGGTCGGTCCGGCAATCTTGTCAAGCATCTCAATGACCGTCACCTTGACACCCGCGGAGTTGAAATAGGAAGCCATTTCCAGCCCCACGACGCCGCCTCCGATTACGGCCAGGCTTTCCGGCAGAACATCGATGTCAAGAATTTCCCGGTTTGTCAGGATATATCCGCTTTCGAGCCCCTCCCGTATACCCGGTATCGGGGGCACGGCCGGCACCGAACCGGTAGCGATAAGCAGCTTGTCCGCGGCGTAAGCATTGACCCCCGCCTCGACCGTGAAACAGCCGTCTTTTTTTCCGGTGATGACAGCCGATTCGCTGACAACGGTTACGCCTGACTTTTTCAAGGTCATGCCGATTCCCGCGACGAGTTGTTTTACCACCTTGTTCTTCCGTGCGATAACCGCGGCATGATCAAGATTAACGTCCTTTGCCGTTACACCGTATTTCCCGCCGTGCGCCGCGTAATCATAAATTTTCGCGGAATTCAGCAGGGCTTTTGACGGTATGCAGCCTTCGTTAAGGCATACGCCGCCCAACGCGCGTTTTTCAAAAACGGCGGTTTTCAGTCCTCCCTGGGCTGCTCTTTCCGCGGCGAGGTAGCCTGCCGGCCCGCCGCCCAATACGATTAAGTCAAATTTATCCAAATTCGCGCCGCCTTTCGTTATATCTTCATTGCCCGCGCCGTTTATTTTGCGGGCGGCTGTTTGTCAGGGGCTATGCGCCAGCAGTAAAGAAAAATTCTCCAGGCAGCCGGCAAGTTCAAGAGCGAAACGAGCTTCGGGCGCCCCGTCGACAGCCCTGTGGTCATACGTGACAGAAAATCCCATGGCCGGGTAGGGTTTGTATTCGCCCGCCGATTCCCTCCAACGTGTCGTTACGCAGCAAACCCCTAAAATGCCCGTTTGGGGCGGGTTCAGCACAGGCGTGAACATCTCAACGCCGAGCGCGCCGAGGTTTGAAATCGTGAAAGTCGCGCCCTGAAGCAAGTCGGGGTTGATGATGCCCGATTTTGCCTGCGCTGACAATTCCTTGGCTTCAGCCGATATTTCAGCCAGTGTTTTTCGGTTGGCGTTGAAAAGGGTGGGAACCATCAGACCGCGCGGAGTATCGACAGCGATACCAAGATGCACGTCTTTGAACCGTCTTGACACATTGCCTTCCAGAAGGTGGGCGTTCAGATCCGGATGGTTCGGCAATACGCGCGAAACGGTATACAGTATAATATCGTTGATTGTGATGTCCGGCAGGCCGAGAGCCGCGCCTTTTTCCTTGACACCCCTTCGGAAGGCGAGAATATTGGATGCGTCAAAGGAATGGTGGTGAGTCAACTGCGCGGCTGTGGAAAGAGAGCGGCTCATCGCCTCGGCAATGGCAGACCTGATTTTTGTAAACGGTAAATCTTCATAGAGACCGCGAGGGGGAGTGGCAGCGGCCGTTTGAACAGGAACGGCTCTGTCAGCCGCCGTTATTCTGCCGCCGATTCCGGTGCCGCCCGCCCCTTCAAAAGCCAGCTTGCGTATGTCGGCCTCAATAATTCTGCCGTAAGGCCCCGTCGCTTTGGCGAGCAAAGGATTGACGCCTGTTTTTTCCGCGAGGTTTCTGGCCCTCGGCGATATTTTCAGTTCTCCGCCGGAAG
>DAITOC010000142.1:0-969 GCA_036834305.1 Clostridiales bacterium | reverse complement strand
CCCGACCTACGGGTCCGGCGTCCCGCAAGTGATTGATTTTCCGGCTGGGCGCTTGTGCCGGCGCCGGTCGATCCCGTAAAATCCGCGGTTCCCTGTCCTTTGAATCGACGGCCCGACCGGCCGCCGGGGTATCTCCGACGGCAACGGTGTTTTGCGTGTTATCGGCTTCCGCCGGCGTTTTCCCAACCGGAGGGCGAAGTGATGAAATATCCTCGCCGGGTTCTCCCACGGCGCAAACATTGATGAGCACGGGAACCTCGGCTCCTTCATCGTAAAAGATCTCCAAAATCTCGCCCTCGGCCGTGCTTTCGCATTCAAAAGCCGCCTTGTCGGTTTCGTAGGCGAACAGTATGTCGCCGGCCTTGACCCGGTCACACGGTTTTTTCTCCCAGCGCGTGATGACGCATTCTTCGACGGTAATTCCGGCTTTCGGCATTAAAACCCCGACTGCCATTTCTCATTCCTCCGTTTCAACAATCTTCTTCGCGTTTTCAAGCAGGTACTTTTCCGCTTCCCCGTTCCAAAGGCCTTTTGTTTCGGCGGTCAGACTGTGAAGCCTTTCGAATAAAGGGTCTTCCTTTCCGAGCGTTTCAAAATCGGCGATAGCCGTCAGCGGAAGGGATATCCCCGTGTAGATGAGCTTTTTCCCCCCGGGAATATTGGGCAGGTTCAAAGTCGTTTCCACCGCACAATCCAGCCCCCCGATGTGCGTGACGAGAATAGCCGGATTTAACAGCCCTTGGTTCATCATCTCAAGGCTTTCCCGCATATCGTCGAAGTTGCCGCCCGAAGTTCCGACGATGTGCGTTGAGGAATAGTGGACGTTATAAAAATTTAACCGTGCGCTGAAAGTTTGGTCCATAGGGCCCGCGAAAAAGTTCAGGCACCCGTCCGCGGCGAGGATGCTGTCACCGAGTTCCACAACCGAAGCGACAGGCGCGAAGATAAGAACGTCGTCGTATCCGCCGC
>DAITOC010000141.1:0-4149 GCA_036834305.1 Clostridiales bacterium | reverse complement strand
GATACCTACCCGCTGCCTTTGGAAAACCACGAAAACGGCGTCCCCTGGTGCGCGGCCGACCCCGATAAAGGGGTGATTTACTCCGCGCGCCGCGACCACATCACGACGCTCAATGTCTACGACGCCGAAACGCTGGCGCTTATCGACACGATTGAACTGTCGGCTCCTGTCCACAAGGTGCAGGGCGGCCAGGTTTACGAAGGGGTTCTCTACCTTTCCGTCAGCCGTGACGAACACGCGATTTTCGCCGTTAAGCTCTCCACGGGAGAGGTGCAAAAAGTGTTTGACCGTAACCTGCTCGACGGCGTCGAGGGCGAAGGCATGACCATCCTGAAAACACCCGACGGCGCGTTTTTCCATGTGCTCGACATCGGCAAGGATGTCGTCACCGTCAACCTGCGCAACTACGCGTTCGACCCGGCCAGCCTTCAATGGAACGACCCTGTCTGATTACCCGGGGAACGGTTCTGCCGTTCCCCGATGTATCTTTAGCGGCACTTGGGAGGGGAGTATCTTGAAATCAACTTTCAAACGCGTTATCTCGTTGTCGATGACCCTCGCGATTCTTCTGACTATGAATATTGCCGTGTTTGCCGAGGCCCCGGCCGGTCAATGGTTCGGCGACCTTGACGCCGACGGCAAAGTGAACCTGTCCGACGCGAAACTGTTAATCGTGTCGCTGATGCGGGGCCCGAAACTCACCGGCGAAGCCGCCGAAAAAGCCGATATGAACGGCGACGGGAAAACGAACGCGGCGGATGTGGCGCTGATTCTTCAAACCGCGTTCGGCTTTGTTCCCCTGAAAGAGTTTCAACCCGGTGAAACGGAGGAGTTTATCATGGGCCGCTTTGATTTGATTGTGTCGCCTGCCGGCAATGACAACTGGAGCGGCAAGCTGCCCGAACCCAACGCGGAAGGGACGGACGGGCCGCTCGCCTCGCTCGCCGAAGCCAAAGAAAGGCTTAAAACGCTGGTGGACTGCGACTGCGATTTGAGGGGGCTGACCGTATGGGTCAGGGGAGGCGAATACTTCCTTGACAAACCCCTGGAATTTACCGCGGGGGACTTGGGGCAATACACGTTCAAAGCCTACCCGGGTGAAAAACCCGTTGTCAACGGTTCAAAGCCGCTTTCCGGCTGGTCGGCTGAAACCGTGAACGGCGTCGCCGTCTGGTCGACGCCCGTCGATACCGGCAAATGGTTTTTTAACACGCTGTACAACGGCGACAAGCGGCTGCCGCGCCCGCGTTATCCCAAGACGGGGGAGCTTACGGTGGCGTCCGTCGACCACGACGACGAGCTCGAGCCGGAAAGCACCTATTTTAAAGCCAATACCTCCTTCAACGCGGACCCGAAGGACCTGTTTTTGTTCAAAAATCTCGGGGATGTGGATGTGCGCATCCTTCATTATTGGAAGGATGATTTCATACCCGTCGAAAGCTATGACCCGGCCACAGGGTATCTCCGCCTGAGCAAACCCACGGCGATGACCGTTCAGCAGGGCGACCGTTATTTCTTTGAGAATGTCTTCGAGGCCCTTTCCGAGCCGGGCGAATGGTATCTTGACCGGCCGGCGGGCAAACTGTACTATGTTCCTCTCGCGACGGATACCTTTGAAACAACCGTGCTGTACGCCGGGACGCTCGAAACAATGGTGAAAATCGACGGCGTCAACGGCATCGGTTTTGAGGGCGTCACCTTCGCCCGCTGCGAATGGAACATCGTCCCGCGCGAGCTCGAAAATTCCCAGGCCGCCTACGGCGTCGCGCCGGCGATTCTTGCCACGAACGCCGAAAGCGTGTCTTTTACGGGCTGTACGCTTCAAAATATCGGCGCTTCCGGGATAAAAATCGGCCTGAACACCGAAAACTGTTCGGTGAAAAGCTGTCTGTTTTATGACATCGGCGGCACCGCCGTTTTTATCGAGGGCCGCAATGTGCAGCCGGACGACCCGGGAATTACGCAAAACATCACCGTGACGGACAATCACATTTACAAATACGGCCGGGTTTTCAACAACGCCATCGGCGTTTTGCTCATCCACGCGAGAAACTGCGAAATAGCAAAGAACGAGATTCACGACGGGTTTTATACCGGCATTTCGGCCGGCTGGGTTTGGGGGTACTCCTATAATGTGACGGATTACCTGAAAATTCAGGACAATTTGATTTATGACATCGGCCAGGGCTGGCTCGCGGATATGGGCGGCATCTATACGCTCGGCATGCAGCCGCATTCGGTCGTCAGCGGCAATGTCGTTCACAATGTCGGCTGCTACAGCGGCAGCAGCGGCTACGGCGGCTGGGGCATCTACCTTGACGAAGGCTCGTCGTATATCACGGTGGAAAACAACCTCGCCTATAACTGCTCGTCCCAGGGCTTCCACCAGCATTACGGCCGGGAGAATCAAGTCCGCAACAATATATTCGCCATGAACGGCGACGGTCAGGTGCGAGTTTCGCGCAAAGAGGAGCATATCTCCCTCTACCTGACGCGCAACATCATCGTCGGCAAAGACCAGCCGATGTACACAAGCGTTGAAAAGGGAAAATTCGTCGACGACACGAATATTTACTGGGACTATCAGCGCAAATGCGTTATCCTCAGCGGTGAATCCACAAGGATAAAGGACAGAAAATATGTCTGGGGTATGAAACTGAAGGGCTATTACAAAAACGCCGTCATCAAGGACCCGTTGTTCGCGTATATCGAAAACCGTGATTTTACCCTGTCGCCGGAATCCCCGGCCATTAAAGCGGGCTTTGTTCCGTGGGATTATACGAAAGCGGGCACCGTCACAAAATTCGAACTCCCCCCGCGGTGGTAACGAAAGGACGCGCCGATGAAAGCAGCCGGCATCGTCGCCGAATACAATCCGTTTCATAAAGGGCATGCTTATCACATTGAGCAGACGAGGCTGGCGGGCGCCACGCATATCGCCGCGGTGATGAGCGGCAATTTTGTCCAGCGCGGCGAGCCGGCTATCATGCTCAAACACGCCCGGGCCAAGGCGGCTTTGGCGGGCGGCGTCGACTTGGTTTTGGAATTGCCGCTTCCCTGGGCCATTGCCGGCGCGAGGACCTTCGCTTTCGGCGCCGTCAGTTTGCTCAACGCCCTCGGCTGCGCCGAACTTCTCAGTTTCGGCAGCGAATCCGGGGACGCCGCCGCGTTGGAAGAAACGCTCGAGGCGCTGTCCGGCGATAACCTGAACGATTTGGTCAGGGCAAAACAGAAAAACGGGCTCAGCTACGCTTCCGCGAGGGAAAAGGCTGTCAGGGAACTGTTCGGGGAAGGCCGGGTAGCCGCGTTGAGAAACCCCAACGACACCCTCGCGGTCGAATACCTGCGCGCTTTGAAAGAACTCGGCGCGCCGATGCGCCCGCTGGCTGTCCGCCGCGCCGGCGCCCGGCACGATGAGCAAACAGCGAGCGGATCTTTTGCTTCGGCCTCCAAAATCCGGGATGATATCCGAAACGGCAAGCCGGTTGACCGGTACCTTCCGGAGGCTTCCGCCTGCGTTCTTCTCGAGGAAACCGAAAAAAAACGCGCCCCTTCGTCATACACGCGCCTTGAAACGGCGGTTTTGTGCTCGTTGCGAACACAAAAGGCAGAGGGAATCGCTAAGGCGCCCGATGTCTCGGAGGGAATCGAAAACCGTATTTATGAAGCCGCGGCGCGGGCCGCGAGCCTTGAAGAAGTGTTTTCGCTCGCCAAAACCAAGAGGTATTCCCACGCGCGGATACGCCGCGTCGTGCTTTCCTCGTTTCTCGGCGTGCCGGCCGCCGACGCCTCGGGGAGCCCGCCCTATATCCGTGTCCTTGGTTTCAACGACAAAGGCAGGGAATTGTTAAGAACCGCGCGTGAAACCTCCGCCCTGCCAATCGTTATGCGCGCCTCGGATATCGATGAACTCGGCGAAAGGGCACAGCAGATTTTTGACCGGGAATGCGTCTCGACGGATATCTATGCCCTGTCGCTTCCCGTACCCCTGCCGTGCGGCGCTGAAAAAACCGCGAATGTAGTTTTTTAAATACCGTAACCGGAGGACGCTATGCTTTTAAAAATCCGCCAAGGCGGCAGCGAACAGGCCGTCGAAATCCGCGGCGGCGAAAACCTGCTGAAAGTCTTGTCATCGCTGGGCTATGAAAT
>DAITOC010000140.1:0-4154 GCA_036834305.1 Clostridiales bacterium | reverse complement strand
GCAGATAGTACACCTTGCCGCCGCCGCGCAGTTTGAACTTCAGCGCGGCCTCATAGTCCTCGCGATTGATGGTGATTATCGCGTCGGTGTAACGGGCCATGAACCTTTCGGCCCATTTCAGGACGGTGCGGTTGAGCAACGGCGCCCCTTTGTAGAAATGAAAACCGTGGACGGTGTAGATGACTTTGGGAACCCTGGCCTTTTTACCGCAAATCCGGCCCAACGCGCCGCCGATGGGCGTGTTGCAATGAATAACATCTATTCTAACTCTTTTGAGCAAATTCATCAAGTTTTTATAGGCTTTTAAATTGCTTTTCAAATCCAAAAGGCTTCTGTAGACCGAGGCGTCATAGAAACGGACGGGATAGTCGCACTCAAGTTCTTCGGCGTATTTCCGGTTTTTTCCCATATACACGGTGTAGCCCATGCGAAGCGCAGCCTCGACAGCCGGCGCGCTGACATTGCCCAAGCGGGCTTTTTCCCGGCTCAGGTATTCGGCCGGCTTCGGCTGCGAGCCGTTGCTTATCCATAGAAAATTCTTTTCCATAAACTCTGCCTCCCCTCCCGCCGTGTTACAGGTCAACGCTTGCCACCCTCGGTTCCATGCAACAGCAAAGCCTCATACACACGATACGGACACCGCTGGCCCTTTGCGGCCCGACTTTCAGGAATGTTGCCAAAGCCGTTGCCGCCCCGCCCAGGCCGAGAGGGCCGGTTTGCGAGCGGTTGATTTTTTTGGTGATTTCGCGTTCCAAATCGCTTTGAACGCCGAAATTGCCCCGTATCATCGCCTCAACCATCAGTGAGGATGCTTCGAAGTGGGTACGGCCGATGCCGATGGCCGGCACACATGGTGTACAACCGAGCTGTCCGGCCGCCTCAACGGCCCAGCCGGCGACCTCATCGATGACTGTGGAGACGGAATGCTTGTGAAAAACGCGGTAGGTTTTGCCCCGTATCTCCGGCCCGCCGCCTTGCATTAATACATGAAGGCGCAGAACATCGCCGGAAACGGGTTTTATGATGATCGGCACGGGTTCGAGCGCGCCCGGGTCGGCGTCAAGCCCGCCGGACTGGTCGAGCCTTTGCCGGTCGTCGCCCATAACGGCCATCGGCCTGCCGGGCATTTCCCGGAGGCCAATGGCCACGCCTTGTTGTATCGACTCAAGCAGTTCGCCGCTGACCGTTCTTTTGCCTCCGACCTCCAAAAACAAATGCGGTATGCCCGTATCGTCGCAGAGGGGTCCCGCGTTTTTTTCGGCCGCCTCGGCATTCGCGAGCAGCTGCTCCAACGCCCATTTCGCCGTTCCGGAGCTTTCTTGACCGATCGCCCGTCGATACGCCTCTTTCTGGTCGTCCCTGTAGGTTGAGGCGGCGCGGATGAGCGTTTGTTTGACTTTTTCGGTTATCCGGTTATCGGTTGTCATTTTCCGTTTCCTCCGCCCGCGTTCGCGTACAGGCTTTTACCGTGCGCCGCGGCAATCACGGCCGGAAAGCCGGCGACTTCCAACAGATGGAGGGCTTCCATCCCCTCTTCGGGGAACGCGGCGATTTTTACGCTCTTGATTTTACTTTGCAAAAGCGCCGTTACCGGCGGCATGACGGCGTACAAAGAGCGACGTTCGTCGAGCGCGCGCACCGTTGACTCATGCAAAGCGCCCTTACCCAAATGCAGTTTAATCCCTGCTTTTGACAACTCCGAAATGCTGCCCTCGATTTCCAGCTTGTTGCTCGAAGTGGGGCCGACACCGGCCGGACTGACGGCTGTGTGAAAAATCACACCGCCATTTAAATCAATCCCGGCTTTTTCGAGTTCCCCGCTTTTTATCAGGGCGACAAGCTTCGGCAGGGCGGCGTCACGCCCCGTAAAGATAAAGCCGGAGATTTCTATCCGGTCGCCGACAGCGAGGCCGTCAACGGTTTCATCGGCTATCGGCGCGGTTATGTGTTTTATCAAGAAGCCTCACCCCGCGTTTTTATTAAAAGAGTTTCAAATAGTTCGACTCGTCCTCAACGACGCCGTACGCTTTTGCCCTCATCACGATTTTGTTCGCCCAGCTCGTATGCGGCTTGATTTCGTTCATCTTGTTCGCCTTGGCGCTTTTGACAACGCCGCCGGCCGCGCCGAGAATCTGGACGGCGTCATAATACTCTTCTTTAATAACCGCCTGCAAAGCGTTGACAAACCGCAGATGCGTCGGGTGAATGATCGTTTTACCGACAAAGCCGTTGGCCTTATCGAGAATTACCTCGCGAAGCAGGCCGTCGACGGCGTCGTCGAATATCCGGTTGCGTTTGAGCAGAGAGCTGTGAAAACCGGTGTCGGAAAGTTCGCCGAACTTCATCTCTTTGCTGGCTAAAAAATACTCCCAGACGGGGCCCGAGACGATGTAGTCGTTATCGCGGCTGAAAACATTGAGAATATCCGAGAGGCATTCACGAACGGTCAGGATGTCGTATATCGAATAGTCGATTCCCCGGCGGACGCCGAAACATGAGGAGAGGTCCGTCGCGCCGACACGGACATTGAGCGTAATGTCCCGGTAGCGGTTGAGTATTTGCCGGACGCCTGTCAACTCGTTCATCCTGTTTTCTTTAAAAGCGATTTCGCGCCCTTCCAATATCGGCATGCCGTAAATAATCTCGCCGAAGCGGTCGTTGAGAGCCCTGAGATGCCCGAAATACTCCTCGGCGTTTTTCGTCCCGAATTTCGGGAACACAAAACCGGCGAGAACTTTCAGGTGCCGGGGCAACAGTTTTTTGGAGATGTCCCGGAACTGTTCCGGGGAGCGGACGCGGAAAAAGATGAGCGGAATTATTTGGGCGGAAAGGCTCCCCGCCTCTACGGCATCGACAACCTTGCCGAGAAAGCCGGCGGCGTTCTCTTCCGCGGCGGGCAGGTCTTCCTCCTTAATGGCGTCCTCAAAACACATGACCATCGAGGTCAAGCCCGGCATTTCCCCGTTCATAATGACTTTTGTGAAGTCTTTTGTGGCGGGCATATACAAGGTCGCGCCCAGGCAGTATTGCAGCAGCTGCTTTTCGGTGTGTTTGTCAAATTCAACCGGTGCTTCGATAAATTCGAAATCCGGCTTGTTCCGGTGATGTTTCATATGTCCTCCTCCGCAATAGTCAACTTCTGTTTGTTCGCGTCGGTATCCCCCCGAAATAGGCGCGCATGATTATTATCACAATTCAAATTACTGCTTCATTGCAATTTTAAATTTTCGGAATAAACTTTTCATCTTATCAATTTGAATATATTTGTAATACACCGCCGGGAACGCTTTTTTCAATACTATTTCAAAACCCATGGCATGGCTCGCTTTCAGAAGAACGGCGTCACCGGGTTTCACCGTGTCCCGGACTGTCTTGACCAGGCTGCCGAAATCCGTTGTGTGAAACACCTTGAGAGCGCCGGCATTGGCTCGGTCAGCGATTTCGGCGGCTTTGTCCCCATATGTGATCAGGATGTCAACTTTGGAACGGGCCACCAAATCGCCGACAGCCCTGTGCTGTTCAACGGAAACATCACCGAGTTCCTCCATATTACCCAAAACGGCGATTCTTCGGCCACCTTTTTTGGGCAACGCATGTGAGCAGAGGTTGTTGATGGCCGATTCCATAGAATTCGGAGAGGCGTTGTAACAATCTATAAACAGTACATTGTGTTTTCCCGTCTTCACCGTATTTTGACGGACGCCCTTCGGTTTGTAACGGGCAAGGCTTTGCACGATAACCGGCGTCGGCACACCGGCGGTTTTTGCCGCGGCAAAGGCAAGCAGGGCATTATATATATTGTGCCTCCCAATAATGTTAAGCCTTACGCGTGTCTTCCCCTCAGCGGAGGTCACGGTAAAAGACGATCCCGTTTCGTCGGACTCTATGTTGTCCGCCACATAATCGGCAGCCTTGTTCTTAATGCCGACAGAGACAGTCCTTTTATCGAACATGCCCTTTTTGGTGTTTTCACAGTCCCCGTTAATAATGACGGTGCCGTTTTCGGGCATACCGGAGGATATGGCGCATACCTCATGAATCAGGTCGTTTTCGTCCTTAAAATGAGACATGTGGGAAACACCGATGTTGGTGATTATCGCGATTTCCGGTTCAATCATTTTTGAAATCATCCTCGCGGAACCGGGGTCGCCTTC
>DAITOC010000139.1:0-4168 GCA_036834305.1 Clostridiales bacterium | reverse complement strand
GCGGTGACGGACCTTTACAACCATTATGTGCTTCACACCACCGCGACCTTTCACGCCAAGGCGCTTACCGTAGACGAAATGAGGGACATCGTCTTTTTTGAAAATCCACGGTTCAAGGCCTTTGTTATTCTGCGTTCCGGCGTTGTCTGCGGGTACGCCATAGCCGCTCCGTTTAAAAGCCGAGAGGCGTATGGCGAAACGGCGGAGGTCACGGTCTATCTGAAGCCGGAGGTCACCGGCCGGGGCATCGGCAGCCGCGCCGTGGAATTGATTGAGGATTATGCAGCAACAAACGGTTTTCACGCGCTGCTGGCCCTGATTTGCGGGGAGAACAGCCAAAGCATTCGGGTTTTTGAGAGGAACGGTTATGAAAAATGCGCGCACTATAAAGAGGTCGGCAAAAAGTTCGGGCGCCGGCCGGATGTCGTGGCGTACCAGAAGATAATTCATGTTTAATAAATATAAGAAGGTGCAGACTATGAAAAAACATCTGAAAATAATCGCCTTCGTATTGGCATTCATTCTATGCCTGCCGGCTTTATCGGTTCGCGCGGCAGCCGCGGACATTGTTGATAAAACCGAAACGTGGGTTGCCAACGAACGGAGTTTCACAGCCGCGTTAAGGCACGCCGACCCGTTTTCCGGCACCCGCCTCGACATCCTCCTGACAAACACCGACGACGGCACGGTTCTGAAAGTCCCCGGCTTTTGGGACGGCGGTGACACCTGGCGGGTGCGTTTTGCCCTGCCGAGCCCCGGCTTGTGGACATACGAGACGGTCTGCTCCGACACGGCCGACACCGGTCTTCACGGCAACACGGGTTCTGTTCTCGCCGAAGCTTATACGGGAGATTTGGACATTTACAAACACGGTTTCGTTACCGCCGGCACCGGCAAGCGGTATTTTACCTACGCGGACGGCGCGCCGTTCTTTTATTTGGGCGACACCCACTGGGGCATGGCGAGCGAGGAGCTCGACAGCCCCGGCGAGCACGCGGAAGGCTTGGGCATCGCGTCGCATTTCAAACACATCGTGGATACCCGCGCCGGGCAGGGTTTCACCGTCTACCAGTCCGAGCCCATCGGCGCAACTTATAACCTCAGCGACGGCGTCTCGGAGGCGGACATCGCGGGGTTCCGGTACCTCGACCGGCAGTTCGACTATATCGCCAAAGCCGGGTTGGTCCACGCAAACGCCTGTTTCTTCTACCCGGCGACAATGGCGGAGCCCGCTTTCGGGGACAAAGCGTATTTGGAAACCCTCACCCGTTACTGGGTGGCACGTTACTCCGCCTACCCGGTTCTTTGGACGCTCGGGCAGGAGGTTGACAATGATTTTTACGGCGTGTTCGACGCCGACACCAACCCCTACAAATTCGTCTGCGAAACGATTCACAAGGTTGACGCCTACGCGCACCCCATCAGCGCCCATCAGGAAAATACGGGCTCGACGACCGCCTCAACCTCGGCGTTCAGGGACGTTGCCGGCCACAACTGGTACGCGGCGCAGTGGTCGCCGAAACTCAACGGACAACTCGACTTCAAAATACCGAAGGACTATTGGGAGAACAGCGGCGGAAAAGTCGCGGTCAACTACGAAGGCCGGTACGATTATCTGTGGACGAAACACTTCGGCGCGAGAGTCCAGGGCTGGGCGGCGTACCTCAACGGCCTGTACGGCTACGGGTACGGGTGCGTCGATATCTGGCTGTATAAAAGTATGTACGACACCGATACGACTTCCAACGACGGCGTCGACACCACAACGCCCGAAGACAAGGCCGTCCAATGGCCCGAAAGCCTCGAGTTTGAAACGGCCTATCAACTCGGCGCGATGCGGAAATTCTTCGAAGACGCCCGGTGGCAGGACCTGACGCCCCGCTTTGACAGCCGCGAGTGGTTTTCGCCCGACCGGTTTTACAACATTTTCAGCGGCCTCAGGAGCGTTCTGAAGGGAAACGGCGGCCTGTTTGAGAAAATAAAAGGCATCTTCCGAATCGGCGACGGCCTACCCTATTATTCCATCGCGACGGACGGCGATTACCGCTACGTCGTCTATTTCTACAACGCGAACACCTACGCCGGTGTGGTGAAAAATATGGATAAGCATTCCCGCTACACGGCGCAGTGGTTCAACCCGCGAACCGGCGAATACGAGGGGGAGCAGCAGGCCATCACTCCGGACGCTTTCGGCCGTTACCGCGTCGGCGGCAAACCGGACGCCGGCGACTGGGTGTTGACGCTGGTGAAACAGAAATAATAAGAAGGGACGGCGACAGTATGCCCGAAAGACTGCTTTATCATTTTGAGCCGCAAAAAGGCTGGATGAACGACCCGAACGGTTTGATTTATTACAAGGGGCAATACCACGCGTTTTTTCAGCATAACCCCTACGGCCCCGTCTGGGGCGTGATGCACTGGGGCCACGCCGTCAGCGAAGATCTCATTCATTGGAAGGAACTGCCCATAGCGCTTTACCCCGACAAGCCCTATGACAAAGACCTCGGTTGCTGGTCGGGCAGCGCGGTCGAAAAAGACGGCCGGCTGTATCTTTTCTACACATCCGTCTCTCACACGCTCGGGCAGACGCAGTCCGTCGCGTTCAGCGACGACGGCGTTCACTTTGAAAAATACAAGGGTAACCCGGTCATACCCTGTTTTCCCGACGACGGCAGCAAGGATTTCCGCGACCCGAAAGTCACGAAAATCGGCGGGGAATATTTCATGGTTTGCGGCTCGGGCAAAGAGAAGACCGGCCGGATTTTACTATTCAAATCCCGGGATTTGCTGCGTTGGGAATACGGCGGCGTTTTGTATGAAAACGCGGAATACGGCGCGGTGTTTGAGTGCCCCGATTTCTTTCCCCTCGGGGACAAGTTCGTTCTGATGTTCTCGCAGATGGGCGTGAAAACGCATTCGACCGTGATGCTTATCGGTAATTTTGACGGCCGGACATTCACAACCGAATCGGCGCAGAGACCCGAGGCGGGGCCGATATTTTACGCGCCGCAGACCTTTTTGGATGATCAAGGGCGCCGTATTATGATCGGCTGGTTTTACGGCTGGGGAAGGAGCCCGACGAGGACGCGGAGTATACGGGCGCGCTGACTATCCCGCGGGAAATCACCGTGGAAAACGGCAGAATAAAACATTACCCCGTCGCCGAGGCCGCGGGGCTGCTGAAGGGCAGCGACGAACACGCGGCAATCGAGGGCAATACACTGACCGTAACCGACGACGCCGGCAGCACCGTGTTCGCGGCCGAATACGAAAGCATCCGGGATATCCGGTTTCTCAGAGACACCCGGACGCTCGAAGGGTTTGTCAACGGCGGCGAGGACAGTTTTTCGGTGTGGTTGAATTGACAAGACGGGCTTTCCGCAATTTAAGTAAAATCTCAGTAATTTCAGATATATTTCAGTAATTATGAAAATCAGTGAAATGGTTTTATATTAATGCTTGAATATTTCAGTAAAATAGGGTACAATACATCCATTAGAAAAAGGATGTGGCAATATGTTACCGGAAGAACTCATAAGCCTTGTATCGGATATTTTAAACTTAAAGTGCGAAAAACAAAATATTGAATTGAAAAAGGCTTCCGGCGGAACACCGCAAAGGCTCTATAACACTCTTTCTTCGTTTTCAAATCAAAACGGCGGCGGCATCATTGTTTTCGGAATCGACGAGAACGAGGGATATAAAATAAGCGGTGTCTATGACCCGCAGGATCTGCAAAAAAAAGTGACTGAACAAGCTCAGCAGATGACACCGGCTGTCAGACCATTGTTTACTGTTGCCAAAATCGGTGACGCTGTAGTTGTCAGCGCTGAGATTTCGGAATGCGATATTATAGATAAACCTTGTTATTACAAAGGAACCGGAAAGCTAAGGGGCTCCTTTGTCCGCGTCGGCGAAGCCGATTTGCCGATGACGGAATACGAGATATACAGCTACGAAGCGTATAAAAGGAAAATCAACGATGAAATTAGGGCTGTGCCAAACAGTTCCATTGCGGTGATTAATAAAAATGAATTAACAGTGTTTTTAGCAAAGTTGAAAAGCGAGAAACCAAACCTTGCCAATCTTTCGGATGAAGAAAACCTCGCCTTGAGCGGAATCTATATCGAAGACAAATTAACTGTCGCGGGGCTGATTCTTTTCGGGC
>DAITOC010000138.1:0-4257 GCA_036834305.1 Clostridiales bacterium | reverse complement strand
ATTATCAACGCGTCCACCATTATTCCGGCCGCTTTTCTGGGTGTCTCGATTTTCGGAGCCTTTATGTTCCCGGTGACCAAAGAACGGTTCCACCTCCTGCAGGAGGTTCTCGCGAAAAAGAACGCCGGAGAAAGTTTCGACACCGCCGGGTTGGAAAAACTGATATAGGCTGTATTCCCGCGGCACAGGGAGGCTTCAATGGGCGACATAAACAAACACAATTACAAACCGGTGATCGCTTGGCTGAAAAAACGGTTTCCGGCGGAATTTGAAAAAGCCGATGAAACTCGCCGGAGGGACCGCGCGAGGGCCGCCGCCGGCGACTTCGGCCCTCCCGTTTCGAAAGAGCCCGGCACCATCGGCGGAACCCTCAACCGCGGGAAACTGCTCATTGGAACGACGGTCTTTTACGAAGACAAACGGTTTGGCGAAGGCGATGTCCGGCGTATCGCCGAGGGCGGTTTTGACTTTCTCCTGTGTGAGGATACCGGCGCGTTCTCGCGGACGCTGGCCGGGCACTGTGAAAAGCACGGCGTCGCGCTTATCGCGCGGGATAAAGATTTGCCGGATTACGACGGGGCGGCGGCAGCCGCGGAACGCGGCGCGGATTTCTTCGCGGGCAGCCATCCGGCGCACGCCGGCGCCATGATCGCGGATGAGCCGCACGCGGGGTCGTTCGCGCCCCTGGGCGAATACTGCGCTTTGTTTACGCAGAAATTTCCCGGGCAATTGCCGTTCATCAACTTGTTCCCGGCGGGCACGCTCCCGAGACGGCTCGGCGAACGCAATTATAAACAATACATCCGTACATATATTCAAAAGGTGCCGTCGGACTATATCAGCGTGGATGTGTACCCGTTCTTTTCGTTTTCCCTCATCAAAAAAATCGGCCTGGCGGCCTGTCTGCGCACATACGACACCGTCGGCGCCGCCTGCCGGGAAACGGGGCGGGACTTCTGGCTGTATATGCAGACGCAGGGCGACTGGTTCGACCTGCTGTATGCAATGCCGGCCTATGAGCAGATTCGGTGGCAGGCGTACGCCGCCTTGGCTTTCGGCGCGAGATGCCTGATGCACGTTTCGTATACGCCCGTCTGGGGCTCGCAGGCAACCGCCATGATCGACAAGGACGGGAACGTGACCGAACAGTACCTTTACGCGAAAAGAGTCAACACCGAACTCACCGCCTTGTCGCCGGTCTATATGCCGTATAAAAGCCTGGGTGTTCTCCCCGCGAACAGCGCGAGAGAGAACAAGGACTTGAAAAAAGTGTTTCGAACGCTGAAAAAAGAATCGGCGAAAAGGGGCTTTCAAACGCCGCCTGTTTTTGACAGGGTCAACACCGAATACCCGGCGCTCGTCGGGTATTTTGAAAAAGAAGACGGCGGCTTTGCCTGCATGATTGTCAACTGCCGCAATCTGTATTCCTCCGAAAGGCAGAAAACCTATGTCAGCCTGAACGAAAAGAGGAATATCCGGGTTTACCGCAACGGAAAACTGTATGAAGAAAGGCTTCACGCGAAGTCGTCTATCAAAAAATCTATTTCCTGTATATCGCCGTCGGCGTTCTGCCGAACCTCATCCGGGCGATTCCTATCTTTTTTTACGACCTTGTCGGTGAAAAACGCGAACAAATGTATATCGAACTCAACGCGCGCCGCGCGCTGCTCGCCGGTCAGCAGGAGGAGGAAATCAGCGAGGAAATGCAGGCGATGATGGATATGCTCGAGCGCGAGGAAGAGGAAATGACAACATAAGCGGGGCGTTTGCCGCCCGTTGTACTCATGTGCCGGTGTCAACCGTCGGCAAATGCTTGGGAAGGGAGCCTATTACGATGAGCTCCTTTTCTTTGTCGATCAAGAAGTAAATTCTCAGCAGGTGTTCGGCCTTAATCCCCGCTTTCAAGTGCATATCGAGCGCTTTCAGCGCGGGCTTGCCTTTATATGTCAGCCCGTATTTGACTTTGTAGAACCGGGGATATTTTTCGATGGTGAAGTCGCCGGTCGGAGTCACTTCAAACTGCCTTCCGTACATATCCGCGCAACGGTCACGCATCGCTTGGCAGTCTATCTGCCCGAATTGGCAATCCCGGAACTCATAAGCCAGAAATTCGACGGCGGCGCACAGAAGAGAAAGATCCGCCTCCCCCGGCTGCAGTTTTTTCAGCAGTTCTTTGGCTTCCCCAAGAAGGACGATTTTGCCCGCAAAATACTCGTTGACCCAGTCAATAAATTGGTCGATTTTATGGGGTCTCGCGGCGAGCAGCCGCCTTCTTTCGAGAAAGAACGCGTAGTCCGCCGCCCACTTTTCCTCCCGCGTCCGGATATCATCGCATTCATCGCGCAGGCGCTTTTTGCCGTCTTCCGCGGCCCGGAGTTGTTCCTCAAGCCGGCGGATTTTATTTTCCTTTTGCTCAAGTTCGCGTGAGACAGCCGCAATTCTTTCGGCACAATCCGCTTTGGTTTCTTCAATTTTTTGTTTGGCCGCTGTCAAGATCTCTTCTTTGGTAGAACCGGCATCAATGTTCTTCTGCCGTTCCGCCGCGCGGGCTTCTTTCATGAATTGCACGCCGCCGTAGCGCACGGCACGGCTCTTGGGGTAGCCGGTCAGACTTTCGTGCAAAGAGTTTAAGAAGCCGACCTTATCCTCAATGATTGATTCGTATGGAAAGACCTCGGTCGTTTTACCGAAACTCACGGGGTAAACGATGCGGACGCCGCCGTTTGTCATCGGGAAATCGTCCCCGTATTTCTCGTTGTACTCTTTCAATTTGTCTGCGGCCAGCACAAAGACATGCGCGAAGCCCATGAGAAGTTTCGCGCTTTTATTAAAGGTGACAGAAGGACCGGCCGGCTTCGCCGTTTCGAACTTTATTTCCTCGAGGGCCCTGATCAGGGAAGCTCTCGGTGTATCGATGATCTCGGAGACCTGCCGGCAGAATTCGGCGATGTCGGGCTCGGCTGTGTGCTCGGCGACAAGCACCAAAGGCATCTGCCTGCTTTCATCGGCAATAAAATCCCCAAGTTGCCTGATTTTGTCCCGGCTGTCAAGCACATAAGGCACTTCCTTTAAGGGGATGACCTGCCTTAAACCGAGCTGCGGGTTCCTTGCGATCATTTTTACGACGGATGTCCGGAAGACTTCACAGGGCTCCCGCGTTCCTTCCGGCTCGGCGCACACCGTTTGAAAGCCGCACTCCAGCGAGCCGCCGGTGATTTTAAACGCGATATGCGTTTCAAATATCCGTCCGGGAACGGGCATCCTTCTCTGCCGGTCACTGCCGGGGTCCGGCCCCAGGTCGGGTTCGGTTAGCTGAAATGCCCAAACGCCCTCTTCCTCGATATAAACGACGTCGACGGCGTAGCCGACATTGAACCGAAAACTGCGGATATCGCCCGGCTTCAGAGAAAGATAATCATCGGGTTGAGGCAAATCGATTTCCGGAAAAACGTCAAACGCGCTGAACTGCTGACGCAGCCAGGCAAATGTCTCCAAAACGGCGATTTTCAGGGCTGTTTCGGGCCCGATATTCTTGTCGACGGTCGCGTAAAGCTGATATGTAGGATAGCGGGTGTTTTTCAAGAGTTTTATCGGCCCGTATTTGATTTTTTCCTCCATAAGGCAGCTCCTTCTCTTTTCATCCGGTAACCCCAAATAATTATAGCGGAGAACCAAGGCTTTGACAAGCAAACGGACGGAGTCGCCTCCGTCCGTTTGTCTAACTGTTGCTTTCTTTGATTCGCTGCGCGATTTGATTGAGTTCGTCAAGAGTCCTGACCTCGACGCCCGATTCGATAATCTTGTTTTTTATTTCGATCGGCAGGTTTTCAAAGTGATAGCGCAACTCGGGGTTCTGCTCATAAAACAAGGCCATAACCGTCCTCCATCCGGCGCGTTTTGTAATAGTATTCGCCGCCGGCGTGAAAAAATACCCGGTCGAAGGCCTGTTAACCGGCGCCCTCTGCGGAACCGCCGGGCTTTTCCTCCCCCTGTTTGTCACGCTTCTTTTTATGAACTGCCGGGGGCTTGTTTTTCCATAATTTGATCAAGCCTTCATCGTTAAGAATTTTCAGTAAAACAAGCGTCAGCGGAACTACGAAAATGCCGATGAATCCGAACAGCCGGATGCCCACATAAATACCCGTGATGGTGACGATGGGGGGCAGCCCGAGCCTTGACGCGACAAGCTTGGGCTCGAGCGCTTGGCGCAGCACGGTGATGACCGCGTAGAGGACAAGCAGCGCGATGCCAAGGCCG
>DAITOC010000137.1:0-4278 GCA_036834305.1 Clostridiales bacterium | reverse complement strand
GAATGGCCCTGCCCGTCCAACACCGTTTCCGGCCAGTTCGAGGCGTTTGTCGAACGCGGCGATGTTCTCGGCCTTGTGACCGGACACGACCATGTCAACGATTTTGTCGGGACATACAGGGGAATCGATATGCTTCAGTCGCCGGGCGCCGGGTTCCAGACCTACGGGGACGAGAACCGCGGTTGCCGCGTCATTGTGCTTGACGAAAACGACCCATGGAATTATGAAACCCGGACCCCTAGCTTTTATGAATTGTTTGGCGACGGGCCGGAAGCAGAGATGGCTTACACGGTGCTTGGCAGCGAGTTTGCCACGTTTGTGCCTTTCCTGACGAAAACCGTTTTGTTTTTAATGCGCGTCATCCCGTTATTCACTTCTTTGTCTTAAAGGTGATTGTATGCAGGCTATCCTTGACTTTGATTACGCCGTATTCCGTTGGGTGGAAGCCTACCTTTGGTGCCCCGCGCTCGACACCATGATGGCATGGATTACGCGCTCGGGCGACGGGGGTGCTGTTTGGATTGCGCTGGCCGCCTTGCTGTTGTTCTCAAAGAAAACCCGCAAATACGGTATAATAGCTATGCTCGGTCTTCTCTTTTCTTTGATTCTAAACGACAACATATTGAAGCCCTTGTTCGCAAGGCCACGCCCGTTTGACCTCGACGCGTGGAAGGGGCTGTTTGTCTACCCGGGCCTCATCGAGAAGCCTCACGGCTTTTCTTTCCCCTCCGGCCACACCTCTTCCTCGTTCGCCGCGGCTGTCGCGCTGGTGTTTTCGGGTAAAAAGAGGCTTTATGTACCCGCGTTGGTCCTTGCCGCGCTGGTGGCGTTCTCCCGGGTTTATGTGCATGTTCATTATTGTACCGATGTATTGGCCGGTGTCGTCAGCGGCATTGTGTGCGCATTGCTCGCCGCCGCTCTCGTTGCGGGGATTGAGCGGTTTTTGCGGCGCAGGAACAAGTCGAAAAAGCCGGCCTCAACCGTATAGCCGAAAACGCGTACAGAAGAAAGATACCCCGGGCTGTCGGGGAAAACAGCCCGGGGTGTTCCGGTTTCAAGGCGGCGTTCGGTTTGTTTTATTGACATTTAACCGGGAAATACCTATCATAGGATATGGCAAAAGTGCCGAAAAAGGAGAGATGGGCAATGCTTGAAATCAACCGCCTTTCAAAAACCTACAAGGGTGGGAAAAAAGCGGTCGACGACCTGTCGATGAAAGTGGAAGCGGGGGATATTTACGGTTTCATCGGCCCGAACGGCGCCGGAAAGACCACCACCATCAAAGCCATCGTGGGTGTTTTGGATTTTGACGGCGGGGATATTCTCATCAACGGCATGTCGGTCAAAAAGGACCCGATCGGCTGCAAAAAAATAACGGCTTACATTCCCGACAACCCCGACCTCTACGAGTATATGAGCGGCATCGCTTACCTGAACTTTGTCGGCGATGTTTTCAGGGTGGAAAAAGCCGAACGGCAGCGGCTGATCGAAAAATACGCCGGGCTGTTTGACCTGACGCCAAATCTCGGCGACGCGATATCGTCTTATTCCCACGGCATGAAACAAAAACTCGCGGTGATCTCAGCGCTGATTCACGAGCCCCGCCTTCTTGTCCTCGACGAGCCTTTTGTCGGCCTTGACCCGAACGCGGCGCATACTCTTAAAAGCATTATGCGCGAACTCTGCCGAAACGGCAGCGCCATCTTTTTTTCGACGCATGTTCTCGACGTGGCCGAAAAACTGTGCAATAAAATCGCCATTATCAAAAACGGCAGGCTCGTCACCTGCGGCGAAATTGAGGACGTCAAAGGCGACAGCAGCCTGGAGGACGTCTTTTTGGAGTTGAGCGGCGATGAATGATTTGAAACTGTTGCTGAAAATGGAATGGAAGCGCTTTGTCTACTCCCTGAAACAGCAGAGCGTCAAACTCGGCAAAGGCAGAGGCAAACGCAATGGCAAATCGACGGCTATGACCATTGTTTTGGCTGTCACCGGCGTGATGATGTTCGGTTACGCCATATTGTATTTTTCCATCATGGCCGACCAGTTCACGAAGCTCGGCATCCCCGAGCTGCTCATCGGCCTTGTGATGGCCGCGTGCAGCGTCATGATCCTGTTTACGACCATCTACAAAATCAAAGGGATTTTATTCGGTTTCAACGACTACGATTTTGTGATGTCCCTGCCGATAAAGACAAGCCTCATTGTCGCGAGCAAGGTCATCGTTTTATATTCGCTGAACTTTTTCTTTTGCCTGTTTTTGCTGGTTCCGGCCGCCGGGGTTTATGCGTGGTTCGCGAGGCCGGGGGCTTCCTTTTATATCAACTGGCTGCTGACCGTCGTTTTTGTGCCGATGATTCCCGTCGTGGCTGCCGCGGTCATCGGGACGGTTATCCATTACGCGGCCTCATTTTTCAAGTATAAGAACGCCGTAAACATTGTCATCACCCTCGCTTTTTTTACGGCGGTGATGTACTCGTCGTTCAACATGAACCGTTTTATCCTCAACGCGGGCGAGATCGGCAAATCGCTGATGGCTGCTGTCAACCGCCTTTATCCGTTCGCGAAGCTGTATACCGGCGCCGTTTGCGCGGCGGATTACGGCGCCCTGCTGGTTTATATCGGTGTTTCCCTGGCTGTTTTCATCCTGTTTTGTTTAACGGCGGGGGCGTTGTTCCGCTCTTTGAACACGGTGATGGCGGCCGCAAAGACATCGTCGATTTTCAAGATGAAGGCTCTTTCGCAGTCGCCGCCGCTCATGGCGCTTTATAAACGGGAACTCAAACGCTATTTTTCATCGGTCAACTATGTGTTGAACACGGGCATCGGCGTCATTCTGTTCACGATGGCCGTCGTCGCGCTGGCGGTCAAAGGCGTGGATGCGCTCGGGCAATTCATGGAGATGCCCGGTTTGACGAAATCAATAAACGTCATCGGACCCGTCGCGATTTCCTTCTTTGTTGTGATGACAGACAGCACCGCTTGTTCGATATCCTTGGAAGGGCGGAACCTTTGGATTGTCAAAAGCCTGCCGATCGGCGCGAGAGACGTGTTCTTAAGCAAACTGCTCGTTAACCTCACGCTGACCGTTCCCGCCACGCTTCTGAATGTGACGGTTTTGGTCTTCATCCTGAAGCCGGACGTTTTGCAGACGGTGTTTTTCTACCTCGTTCCGCTGTCATACGCTTTTTTCACGGCCGTCTTCGGCCTTGCGATCAACCTCGCGTTTCCGAATTTCAATTGGACAAACGAAATAACCGTCATCAAACAAAGCGCCGCCATGCTCATTGCCGTCTTCGGCAGCATGGGCAGCATCGCGGTGCCGATAATTGCCATTGTCGCCACGCAGTTCAAATACGCGGTCCCCATTACGGCGGCCACAATTCTTGTCGTCACGGCCGCCTCCGCTGTAATGTACCGCAACATCATGACGAAAGGCGTGAAAACATTTGAAGCGTTTTAATCGTCATACGAAGCGCAGGCCGGACCGCGGTATGGCCATCGCCGTCGGGTTCGTGCTGCTTGTGCTGACACTGGTCGCTTTGTATATTCTTTACGGCCCGAAGCCGTAAAGAAAGTCAGGCGTTCCCGATAAAGCGAAGAAACCGCTGCCAGTCATAGCGGCTTAAAAAGTGGGTGCCGTTTCGCAGATGATAGCCGATTCTGCCGCCGTGCAGGCACTCGCCGGGTCTCGGAAAGCGGTTTTTGTGGACAAGGCCTTTGAAACCGAGCAGCTGATAGGATTCCGACGCCGCCGCGCAGGCTAAAAACTCGCTTTTCGGGTCGCTCCATAAATCGAGGGCGGCGCTCGACACATACAGCAGACGCGGCGCCATCAAAGACAGAAGCTGGTTTTGGTCAAACGGCATCACGGCTTCTTTGCCCGCGTAATCCCGGTAGTTTTCACAAAACCAATACGGGAAACGGGCGGTGATGGCTTCGATGCTTTCGCCGCCTTTGCCTCTGGATATCGCCGCGCCGCTGCAGCCGGATTCGTTTGACCAGGCCCCCGCAAAGCGGGTGTCGTTGACGCCGCACCAAATCGCCGTCTTGCCCAGGCGGGAATGACCTGCGCAGAAGATTCGTTCTTTATCGATTCCGTCGAGCGTCAGGACATAATCGAGGACACGGCTAGCCGCGAACGCCCACATGGAGATTTTCCCCCACCCGGCTTTGTCGCCGGGTTTTCTTTCGTACAGCGGGGCCAGGCCGGAAGAAAAGCCGTCGTCCTTATCCGCTGTGACATCCTCGTAGCAGAACACGGCCACGGCGCAGCCG
>DAITOC010000136.1:0-4293 GCA_036834305.1 Clostridiales bacterium | reverse complement strand
CGGCGCGATTCTCGTGATGGACGATTCCGTCAACATGGTCGAAATCATCCACAACATGCTTTCGTTCTTTGTCCACGAATCCTGCGGCAAATGCACCCCCTGCCGCGAAGGCAACATGCGTTTGTATGAACTGGTGGGCAAATTCCTGGAAGGAACCGCCAAGGAAGAGGACCTGGACACGATGCTTGACCTGTCCGAAACGATGGTCCGCGCCTCCCTGTGCGGCTTGGGCCAGACGTCTCCCACAGCCGTAGTGACCGGCATCGCGAACTTCCGCGACGAATTTCTCGCGTGTATTCCCAAAGCCGAAAGGAGGGTTTCCTGATGCCGAAAGTGATGATTGACGGCCTGACCGTCGAAGTGCCGGCCGGCACCACGATCTTGCAGGCCGCCAAACTCGTAAACATTAAAATACCGACCCTGTGCCATCACCCCGACCAAGCCGTGAAAGCCAACTGCCGCATCTGCGTCGTCGAGGTTAACGGCGCCCGCGTTTTGCAGCCCGCCTGCAGCTATCCCGTCAGCGACGGTATGGTCGTGACCACCAACACACCGGGCGTGCGCCGGGCCCGCCGCAATATCCTCGAGCTCATCCTGGCCCACCACCCGCAAGACTGCTTGAAGTGCTACCGCAACGGCAACTGCGAGCTGCAGACTGTCGCCGCCGAGATGAACTTCACCGACGACCTGCGTTTCCCGCTGGCCGTCCGCAACGAAGGCAAAAAGGACATCTCCTCGCCGTCTCTGGTCCGCGACACCTCCAAATGCATCGTCTGTCAGCGCTGCGTATATGCGTGCTCCGAGGTGCAGACTGTCCACGCCCTCGCCAAGAGCAACCGCAGTTTTGAAAGCGTCGTCGAGCCCGCTTACGGGCAGGATCTCGCCGAGTCCCCCTGCATCAACTGCGGCCAATGCGTTCAGGCCTGCCCGGTCGGCGCCCTGATCGTCAAAGACGACACCGATAAAGTGCGCGACGCCGTCGCCGCCGGCAAAAAAGTTGTCGGCCAGGTGGCCCCGGCCGTCCGTATCACTCTCGCCGAAGCCCTCGGTGAAAACCCCGGCGTGGTTAGCACGGGCCGTTTGGTCACCGCGATGAAACGCCTGGGTATTGAAACCGTGTTCGACACCGACTTCACCGCCGACCTGACCATCATCGAGGAGGGCAACGAACTCCTCGGCCGCCTGAATAAGGGCGGCGTGCTGCCGATGGTCACCTCCTGCAGCCCGGGCTGGATTAAATTCTGCGAGACTTTCTACCCCGACTTGCTGCCCAACCTCTCGACCTGCAAATCCCCGCAGGCGATGTTCGGCGCCCTGCTGAAAACCTATTACGCCGACAAATACGGTATTGACCCGAAAGAGTTGTTCAGCGTGTCGATTATGCCCTGCACCGCGAAGAAATACGAGTGCAAGCGCCCCGAACTGCAAAGCACCGACGCGGGTCCCGATGTGGACGTCGTGCTGACGGTCCAGGAACTGGCCAAGATGATCAAAGCGGCGGGTATTGACTTCGCCAATCTGCCGGAAACCGATTTCGACATCCCGTTCGGCCTCGGCTCGGGCGCGGGCGAAATCTTCGGCGCGACCGGCGGCGTTATGGAAGCGGCGCTTCGCACCGTGTACGAAGTCGTGACGGGCGAAACGCTCGAGAATATCGATTTTGAGGCCGTCCGCGGCCTTGACGGCATCAAATCCGCGTCGGTCAACCTCGCCGGGACGGAAGTCCGCGTCGCGGTGGCCAGCGGCCTCGGCAACGCCCGCAAGTTGATGAACGCCATTCGCGAAGGCAAAGCCGACTATCACTTCATCGAGATCATGGCCTGCCCCGGCGGCTGCATCGGCGGCGGTGGCAACCCGATCAAAAACCGCGCGAAGATGGAAAAACGCCTTGACGCCGTCTATAAGACCGACAAGGTGCTGCCCATCCGCAAATCCCACGAAAACAGGGCCGTCAACCAACTCTACAAAGAGTATCTCAAAGAGCCGCTCGGCGAGAAATCCCACCACCTTCTGCATACGCACTATAAGGCGAGAACCGAAGTCATCAAATAATCAAACGCTTTGCGGCCGGAACGGGTGTTCCGGCCGTTCTTTTATGGCGGGATAACCTGTTAATATTAACTATTGTAATAATAATCGCACGTGTTTATAGTAAAATAATTGCATAAATTTTTGAGTGTGGTGATACAATGCCGACCGGCACGGCCGATATCCGGTTAAACGACAGGCGCTATGTGGGCAGCCTTGAAACGTCGTCGTATGTCCTGTTCGATTCTTCCAAAAGTTTCAACATCGACCACTACGCGACGCGGTTCGTGCTCGATGTGCTGAAAATCGACCTGTTCCGTTTAACGCTCATCGGCGTTATCAACGGTATTTGGGATGTTATCAACGACACATTCATCGGCGTGATCGTCGACAAAACAAGAACACGCTGGGGCAAGTTTAAACCGTATCTGATCGCTTTTGCCGTTCCGGCCACCGTCGGCACCTGCCTTTACTGGATGTCGCCTCTCTTTTTTGGCACGGACCCGAAAGACATGGGCAAGTTTATCTATTGGCTGTTGCTGGCGCTTGTCCGCGAGGGCGGGGGCACTTTCCGGGCGGTGTCCGAAACCGGGCTGCTGTCCACCATCACGCCGAGCCCGAACGAGCGCGTCAGCCTCATTACCAAGGCGGAGGTTATTTCGCAGATATGGGAGAACTTCCCCGAAATTACAATGGGCATCCTGATCGACTTTGTCAATCACAATGTGATAAAAACGAGCATGAAAAGCGTCTATGTGACCATGGGTGTTTTGACGACGGTCGTCAGCGGCATCATGGCGCTGCTTTTCTTTTTCGTCGCCAAAGAACGGGTCATGCAGTCCGTCGAGCGCCCGGATATCAAAGCCGGGATGAAGTCCATTCTCAACAACCGTCCGATGCTGATGATCATGCTGTCCGACTTCTTCGGCGCCTTTTCCATCAGCGCGGGGATGGACAATTACTATATTGACGTCCTCGGTTCCGCGTCCATCAAAAACGCGGTCCGAGTTTTGGGCGCGCCGATGTCTTTCGTCAGTTTTTCCTATGTCACCTGGGCCCGAAAACGCTTCTCCACTAAGTCCCTTTGGATATTCGGCGCCCATTTCGGCGACCTGCTCGCCGTTATCGTGTTTCTTGTCGGTTCCGTCGGCGGGAAGGGGAAGAACGGCCTTTTCCGAAAAGCGGGGTTCATGATTCCTTTCCTCATCATCAAAGAGGGATTATGGCTTTCCACCTGGGGCGTAAAAAAAGTTATCCCGAAGGAATTGTTCAACGAGGCCATGGACTATTGCGAATGGAAAAACGGCTACCGCACCGAGGGCATGACCATCGCGGCGAAAAGCTTTTTCGTCAAGCTTGTCCGGAGTGTGACCGGTTCGCTGCAGTCGATTATACTGAGATCCATCGGCTACGACCTGTCCGCCGGTTTCGGCAAGCAGTCCGAGTCGACCAAATACGGCCTGTTCGCCATGAGCGTGCTGCTGCCGGTCGTCACCGGCATCATCGGCATCGTGCCGAAGTTTTTCTATGACCTGGCGGGGGAGAAAAGGACGCGCATGTACACGGAACTGTATGAGCGGCGCAAATTGACCGAGGCCAAAATTTCGGAACAGTCCGATCAGCAAGTTGAGATATAAACATCCGATTTGCCTCTCCTGCGTCAGGAGAGGTGGCACGCGCCAGCGTGACGGCTGACACTACTCTGCAAAAGCAAAGTTGAATAGAAAAATGGTTAGGATCAAAAACTATTGACACGGTAAAATATAACTTTTATAATACAAATGGACATAGGGTAATTAAAAAAATTTCGGGTGGATTAAAGGAAACCGATCTGGTTGCTCAATAAAATACCAAATACTTGGTATTTTATTTTTTGCTGTAGAAAATATATATAGAACGGCTGCAGCAACATATATTTCAAGGCCAAGTTGGGCAAGGGAGTCGATAATACCAGATATAGCGGGTTGCTCCAAGATAGACCATTGTTTTTTGATCCCGAGAGGGAGCTTTCAAAAACTATAGTCTTTTATTATGGGAGAGGGGGATGATCAAAACCACAATTGGCACTCCTTGGAAGCATACCCATGCATTCTTAAGAAAACGGCTCTATTTAAATTTAGGAGGTTTAATGTAATGGCAAACACTATGAAAGCATTTGTTTATCACGGTCCAGAAAAGATGAGCTTAGATCAAGTACCTAAGCCGACCATCCTCAAACCTACCGACGCTATTGTTAAGGTCACTACCTCCACCATCTGCGGCACA
>DAITOC010000135.1:0-4294 GCA_036834305.1 Clostridiales bacterium | reverse complement strand
TTGGGCGGACGGCCACATTTGAGCGTTTGGGTGAATTTCCTTGAGCACTTTCGCGATTTCCGCGCAGCGCCGAACAAACTCGCCGGCCGGCAGTTCGCCGGGGTCGCCGCTGGGCGGAAACACCGCGTCTATCCGCGGGGTTTTCTCAAAAACCTTCCGTCTGTTTTCCACCGCTTCGGACAGGCTTTCTTCTTCATTCGGGTACCAGACCGAAACATCCATGTCCAGAGAGTCGGCCAGTTCCGACGCTTTATAAAAAAGTTCGTCCGGCGGGTATTTCATTAAGCAGTTGCTCCCGGTGTTTGTGCCGGACCCGGGTATGTGCTCACAGGTATTACAGCCGAAAAACATCATGTCCCGGTAATACCGGTAATAATCGTCAAGGCTCCAGGCGTCATAGGTGTTCGGCGTCGTCCTGTAGCCGAGCTGATGGCCGCGAATTTGCATCGCCGGCGAATAAGCGCCGGTTATGTCTTTCACGGGATAAAATATTCCGTTCTCAAACACGGCCTTCCGTAAAAAATAAGAAAACCCGAAAATCATGCCCCGCAGACCGCAAGCCGTAATTTTGAGTTCCGAACCCTGAAAATCAAGCATATATGTATCTTTGTTTTCCACTTCTATGTCTTCACATTGAATAAATTCAACCGCAAGACAGCCATCGCCCTTTTTTTCCGCCGGTTCCCTGCCGGTTCGCAGCGACATTTCCTCACGGAACAAACCGGCGGCTTTTCGGCCGGCCTCGCTTTCCGCCATAATCTTAAAATCGGTAAACATCCTGATCATATCGCGCATCCTTTCGCCGGTTGCTTATTGGGTTTTCGGTATGATATCGACCGCCACAATCTCCGGCGGGTTGAAGAGCCTCGGCAGTTTTGATGAGTTGGCCAAGCCCCTGCTTACTATCAGTGTCATATCCTCAAACGGGTAGGCACCTCCGGAATAATCGGGGAACCAGCCCTGCCCGGGAGCAAAAAAGCCGTTGACAAGAAAAGGGATTCGCCACTGGCCGCCATGCGTATGGCCGGAAAGAACCAGGTCATAACTGAATTTTCGATAAACATCCGCATATTCGGGGCGGTGGGATAACAAAACCGAAAAGTTCCGGGCGTTTTCGGGAATGGCCGCCATCAACTGCCGCTCGAGTTCGGAAGATCCGTCGTCCGCGTCATCGATTCCGCAGATATTCAGCCACTGCCCGTTGACCGTGAATTCCCGGCACGCGCCCTCAAGCAGGATAGCGCCGTTTGACCGAAAGAGTTCTTTCTTCTCCTGCGGCTTGCCGCTCAAATACTCATGATTGCCCGAAACATAAAACACGGGGTATTTGCCGGCGATCGCTTTCAAAAGCATGACCGCGCCGTCGTCTTTTTCTTTTTGGTCAGCCAAATCACCGGCAATCGCGATGAGATCCGGGTTGAGTTTTTCGATTTTTCTTAACAGCCTTTTTTGGTTCTCACCGTATTTTTTCGCGTGCAAGTCGGCCAGAAGCACGATACGAACCGGCGCGCCGACCTTTTCCGTTTCGATTTCGTATTTCCTGACTCTTAAGCCGGTATTGAACGCGCCCGCTAAAAACACAACGGCGGCAAGCGCCGCCGTGACCGCGGCGGTTCGCTTTTTAGCCGCCTTCATTTTTCCGAAAACCGTTCGAACATCTTTCAATATCTCACCGCCGTTTTATCGTTGGTTTGCCTGTATTACTATAGCATATCGGAGAACTGTTTTCCATAGAGAAGGACAAATTTTCGGAACTGTATGGAGAGGCGATACGAATTGTGGTATAATCGCGCGGAAGGCCAAGTCCGCTGATTTCAGCACTCTATGGAGGATTTTCATGGACGATTACACAAGATTCGCCACATTCAATTCCCCCGGGCATTTGCCCGTCAGCATATCGTTTTTGCCGGCGACATGGCTCAAGCACGGTCGGGATCTGGAGGAAATTGTCCTTGCCCACGGCGTCCTGTTCCCCCGCTATCAAAAAGGCGATTATAAAAATGTAAAACCGCAAGGCCTTTACGCGTACGGCCGGAAATTCGATGTTTGGGGCTGCGAATGGGATAACATCTCGGAGGGTTACGACTCCATTTGCGTCGGGCATCCGTTAAAGACGAGAGAAGATATCCGGAATTTGGAAATACCCGAGGAAGACGCCGGAACACCTCATGGCTTCATGTTCCTTCAGCTGACCTATTTGCGCGGGTATGAGGAGTGCATGATCGATTTCGCCGAAGAACCCGAAGAGCTCGCTATATTGATTGAAAAGGTTCTTGAATACAACATGAGGCAAATCCGGCGGAAGCTCGCCGGCATGGGCAAGAAGGATTTGCATATCGGTTTCGGCGACGATCTGGGGATGCAAAACGGCCTGCCGACCGGACCGGCCAAATGGCGAAAATACCTCAAGCCCTGCTTTATGAAAATGTATTCCCTCTGCAAAGAGAACGGAAAAATCGTCTACATGCACTCGGACGGCTGCATACATGAAATCATACCGGACTTAAGGGACTGCGGCGTTGACATCATCAACCCGCAATACCGCGCGAACGGACTGGAAAATTTAAAAAACGCGACACGCGGCGAAGGCCGTTACAGAATAGCCGTTAACCTCGACTTGGACCGCCAGATGTTCCCGTTTGCCAAGCCGGAGGAAATCGAGAACCATATTATGGATTGCGTCGAATGGCTCGGCCTGCGCGAGGGCGGGCTCGCGCTTTCGGCGGAATGCGCGGCGGATGTGCCGCTTGAGAATATCGAGGCAATATGCGGCGCTCTGGAAACCGCCAGAGATTATTATCGGAAAACCGTGTTCTAATGATGATCGGAGGCTGCCTTTATGATGACAGGGTTTGAGAGAATGAGCCGGAACCTTCAGCGCAAACCGGCGGACCGCATCGGCTTATACGAGCATTTTTGGGGAGATACGCACAAAGTTTGGTTGCAGCAGGGAAACATTACGGAAGATATGAGTTTGGATGAATATTTCGGCTTTGACCTAAAAGAATGCTGGCCTTTCAACTTCACCGCCGACCTCGATTTTCAACCAAAAAGAATCCGCGAGGACGAGGACACTTACACGACGCTTGACGGGAACGGCGCGGTGCTGCGCAGGCACAAAAAGCACGACACGACGCCGGAGCACATCGACTTCACCGTCAAGGACAGCAAGGCTTACTATGAACTTATCCAACCGAAGATCAAACCGGCGGACAGGCGCATCGACTATAAGGGTTACCGTTACGCGAAGAAAGAGGCCGTGAAAAGCCAACGGTTCTTTTTCTGGGCCGGTGTCAATGTGTTTGAACTGATGCACCCGGTTTGCGGCCATGAACATCTGCTCGCGGGGATGGCGCTCGAGCCGGAATGGATTGCCGAAATGGCGATGGACTACGCGAAGGCGACGGTCGCCATGCAGGAAATGCTGTTTGCCAAGGAGGGAAAACCGGACGGTATCTGGTACTATGAAGACATGGGTTTTAAAGAAAGGCCTTTCATGTCGCCGGCCATGTACCGGGAACTTATACAGCCCGCTCACAAATATACCATTGATTTCGCCAAAAGCATCGGGCTGCCCGTCGTCATGCATTCGTGCGGCTTTATTGAGCCGCTGCTGCCCGGTATGATTGAGGCAGGCATCGACTGCCTGCAGGTCATCGAGGTCAAGGCCGGCATGGACTTGCTTCGCATTTATAAAAACTACGGCGACCGGCTGTCGCTTATGGGCGGAATCGATGTGCGCGCGCTGTATTCCAACGATAAAAAAGTTATCGACGCGGAACTCGAGGCAAAAATACCCGTTGTCAAGCAAGGCTTTGGGTTTACGCTGCACAGCGACCATTCCATTCCGGACACGGTCAACTTCGAAACCTACGAGTATTTTGTCCGCAAAGGGCTTGAACTCGGGGCCTATTAAAACACAAAAACCATAGACGAAGCCGGAGAATTGCCGCAATTTCCCGGCTCATTTTTCGCTTCAGCAGATGAACGTTTTAATTGACAGCAGGCACTTGATGCTGTATCCTTTTTATCATATATGTTTAATCATTGCGGGAAACCCGTGACGAAGGGATGGGGATCGATGGGCCTCATAAAAAAGGCGGCAGACCTGAAAACAAATATTCTATTACACTGGAACCAGCCTCCCAAAGACCGGTACATGACTTATAAGGAAATTGTATCATTCAGCGGCGGCGGTATCGGTGTTTACGGTGTTATCTATGTCGTCAGCACGATGATTCTGTCGACCGGCAATGTGCTCATCGGCAACACCATCGGCGTCGACCCGACAACC
>DAITOC010000134.1:435-4338 GCA_036834305.1 Clostridiales bacterium | reverse complement strand
TTGGGAACATCGACGCTGCTTATCTATGTGGAAAACAAGGGCATTGTCCTGACCGAACCCACGGTCGCCGCCTACGACAGGCGAAGCGGAAAATTGCTCGCCGCTGGGAAAAAGGCTTATGAGATGATTGGCCGCAATCCCGACTCGATACGGGTGGTCAGGCCCATGAAAGACGGCGTCATATCCGATTTTACGGCTACACAAAACATTCTGCGCTATTATCTGCAAAAAATCTGCGGCAATATGGTCTTTAAACCGAATGTGATGATATGCCTGCCCTCGACGGTGACCAATCTGGAAAAACGCACAATATTGGATTTGGCGATATCCTCCGGCGCCGGCAAGGCGTGTCTCGTTGAGGAACCGCTGGCCGCCGCTGTCGGCGCGGGCGTGGAAATCAACAGGCCCAAGGGCACTTTGGTTATCGATATTGGCGGGGGCACCACCGATATCGCGGTTATCACGATGGGCTCCATCTCTGTCTCAAAATCCGTTAAAACAGGCGGCAACGCGATGGACGAGGCGATTATACGCCAAATTCGTCGCGAGAGGGATGTTCTCATCGGTGTCAGAACCGCCGAAAAAATCAAAAGACGCCTTGGCTGCGCCTTCCTTCGTGAAGCGGAGCTGGCCATCGGTATCAAAGGGAAAAACTATATTACGGGCATGCCCGCCCGGGTAGAAATCTCTTCCACAGAGGTCTATCTTGCTATGCGTGAGCAGCTTGAGATCATCGGCGAAGCGGTTCGCTCCGTGTTGGAGATCACGCCGCCGGAACTGTCGGCTGATATCGCGGATACCGGTATTGTTATGACCGGCGGCGGCTCTCTGTTGTATGGAATGGATGTTATGGTGCGCCAAAAAACAGGGATTAAGACCTTCATCGCCGAGGACGCCGTCAGCTGCGTCGCGAAAGGTATCGGTAAACTGCTGAAAAACAACGATGCCCTCGCGATGACGGGCTATTCGTTCAAAACGGGGGAGGAAGTCCGGGGATACAGGGAATAGGAAAATGAATACCGGCCGGCATTTCTGTCCATACTCTTTTCGCGATATTTGGTCGCGATTACACAGAGAAAAGGACGGAATTTTTTATGCTCTCTTTTATTAAAAAATTCAAAAAGGTCGAAGTTGCTCTCGCGCTGGCGGTGTTTGCCGCTGCGATAATCAGCCTTGCCGGTTTTCGGACAGCCTGTGAGGATGTCAGAAGGGATGTTTTAAGGCTCCATGTTATCGCGAACTCCGATTCCGAAGAGGACCAGGCTCTTAAGTTGAAAATCAGGGACACGATACTTAAAGAGGGCGCGGCTGTTTTTGACGGTACTCTGACAGCCGATGAAGCGGCCGAGGTTGTCAAGCCGGAAACCGCGCGCCTGCGCGAGGCGGCCGAACGAACCGCTGCGGAAAACGGTTACGGCTACAAGGTTGATGTGGAAGTTGGTGAGGAGTACTTCGACACCAGGGTATATGAGAATTTCACCATGCCGGCCGGCAGGTATATGTCCGTCCGCGTCATTATCGGTGAGGGAAAAGGCAAAAACTGGTGGTGTGTGATGTTTCCGCCGCTGTGCCTGCCCGCGGCAGGAACGGAACATTCCATCGACGCCTTTCTCGATGACGACGAGGTGCGTGTGGTCGAAAGCAGCCCCCGCTACGAACCGCGGTTTAAAATCGTGGAGATTATCGAAAAAGTCCGCGACAAATGGTTTTAATAAATTTCTGTTAACTTTTCAGCGGTTATGGTTTATAATGGTACCCGAAGTTTAAAGCGGAGGGAAAAACCATGACAAAAGTAATCGCCCACAGGGGGGCGTCGAAAAAAGCGCCGCAGAACACCATTCCGGCGTTTTTACAGGCCATCAAGGACGGCGCCGACGGGTTTGAGAACGATGTACACACCACCAAAGACGGGTTTCTCGTCGTCTGCCATAACTATGACATTGACGAAACATCCAACGGCACCGGCGCTATTGAGGAGTTAACGCTCGAAGAGCTTCGCGGTTTTGATTTCGGCTCCTATTTTTCCGAGGACTTCGCGGGGACGCGAATACCGACGATTGAGGAATTCCTCGACCTGTGCGGCGGGCTTTCCGTGATTAACATCGAGATAAAGGCGCCGAAAAAGCCGGGCACCGATGTCGTCCGCAAAGTTATTCAAAAGGTCAAGGATTTCGGTTTGTTTGACAAACTTCTAATCTCCTGCTTCAACAAGGATATCCTGGTTGAATGCAAAGAAGTCGACCCGAAAACGAGGACGGGCATCCTTTACTCCGCCGACAGCCCTTACACCGAGTTGTATGACGATTTCGTCGGGTTCGCGAAATCCATCAAAGCCGACGCGCTTCACCCGTTGGGGATGTTCGTCGATGAGGATTACATCGAGGAAGCGCACAAAGCCGGTTTGATCGTCAACCCATGGACGGTCGACAAGGATTACGCCATCGAAAGGCTTCGCGACTGGGGCTGCGACGGCGTCATCACCAACCTGCCGGATTTGGCGCGGAAGATTATCGGTTAAACAAAAATGAAACAAAAAGCCGTGAAGCAGCACCCTTCACGGCTTAATCTTTTTTATTCGATTCAGCGTCTCACCCTGTCATACCGATTAAAGGTGAATACCAGACCATCGTGTTCACGCGGCTCGGAGACGGCGGTTAGTTTCCACTCCGCCTTTTGGTCCAAATCCGGAAAGAACTTGTCCGCCAGTTTCCCGGCCCGGAATTTCGTAACGAAAACGGTGTCGCAAACATCGAGCGTCAACTCATAAACCGCCTGGCCGCCTATGACGAAGACATCGGCGGGGTTGTAGCCGCGAACGGCTTCGAGAGCTTCACCGAGGCTGTGCGCCACGGCGGCCCCGTCGATCGTCAAATCCCGGTTGTCCGACAGGACGACGTTGACCCTGTCCTTCAGCGGTTTTTGGCCGGGCAGAGAAAAGAATGTCTTTTCACCCATGAGAACGACTTTGCCCGTCGTCATGTTTTTAAAATACCGCATATCCTCGGGCACATGAAACAACAAGTCCCCGTCACAGCCGATACCCCAATTGTTATCCACCGAGACAATCGCGTTCATTTTCATTCCACACTCCGTTCTCCGAACTTTACACCGCCGCGGCTTAAACGGCTACCGGTATCTTTGTTTTAAACTCGTGATGCTTGTAGTCCTTCAGCGAAAAGCTGTTAACAGTAAAGCTGTAAAAATCGTTCACACTTTTATCGATTTCAAACACGGGAGCCTCAAAAGGTTCCCGGGCGATCAATTCCTCGACGAGGGGAATGTGACGGTCATAGATGTGCGCGTCCGCGATGACATGCACAAGCTCGCCTGGCTCGAGGCCGCTTGCCTGCGCGAACATACTTAACAAAACGGCGTATTGGCACACATTCCAGTTATTGGCGACGAGCATATCCTGTGAGCGCTGGTTAAGAATCCCGTTGAGCTTGCTGCCCGTAACATTAAAGGTCACGGAGTAAGCGCAGGGGTACAGCCGCATCTCGCTCAAATCACCGTGCGTATAAATATTGGTCATAATCCGCCGGCTCAGCGGGTTGTTTTTCAAGTCATAAAGCACTCGGTCTACCTGGTCGAATTCGCCTTCGGGGTATGTGTGTTTGACGCCGAGCTGATAGCCGTAGGCCTTCCCGATGCTTCCTGAATCATCCGCCCAGGCGTCCCAGATATGGCTGCTTAAATCGGCGGTGTTGTTGGACTTTTTCTGCCATATCCAGAGCAGTTCGTAGACGCAGTTGGTGAAGTTTGTTTTCCGCAGCGTAATGACCGGGAATTCCTTCGAAAGGTCATAGCGGTTGACAACCGCGAATTTTTTTACCGTGTGGGCCGGCGCGCCGTCTTCCCAATGGGGGCGCACCTCGTACCCCGTGTCCCAGAACCCGTTGTCGA
>DAITOC010000134.1:0-425 GCA_036834305.1 Clostridiales bacterium | reverse complement strand
ATCCGGTCCGCGCGGCTCATAAAAATCCTCCGTTTGTGGTTTTTTACCATTTTAACCGTATTGCTGTTTTCTGTCAACGATTGCCGGCCTTGGTTTACTCGCCGGCCTTTTTGGCGCTTTTGACGACTTCGAAAACGAGATTGGCGTTTATCTGCGCAGCAAGGGTAAACATCTCGAGAAAACGCAGGCCGTAATCGCCGAGGTTCTTTTCGAGCGCGCCGGGGTATTTCAGGATAATACGCATTTCTCCCGCCGTGCTCAACAGGTCAAACGCGGCGTCAAGATTGGAGCCGTAATAGGCCGGGAAACCACATTTCGCCGCCAAGTAGGCGTGCGCTTTAGCGCGGGTATTCATCCTGCGCGCGTCAAGGACGGCGTTCATCATCCGGTCTCCCTCCCGTCATAAAGCATGGTGAAGCTTTGAT
>DAITOC010000133.1:0-4364 GCA_036834305.1 Clostridiales bacterium | reverse complement strand
GATTCCCATGCCGTTATCCTGTACGCGAATGACGGCTTCCTCATTTTTATTTTCAAGGGAAAGGGTCACTTCGCCGGCCGCAGGCGTAAACTTCAGTGCGTTTTGCAGGAGATTACCGGCGCATTGCGCGATCCGGACGGGGTCTGCGCTTAAAAACAACGGGGCCGTCGGGAGTTTAACCTCCAGCCGGACGCCCTTTTCCTTGTATGCGGATATCATATCCAGCGATGCGTTTTTCAGGAGCTCACTGAGGTCGACATCCTCTTTCTTTAGCTTGATTTTATTCTGATTGATACGGGTGAGATCCAAGAGGTCGTCCACAAGCTTCGTCAGATGGCCGGCCTGCCGGTTGAGGCTCTCTTTTGCTCTTGAAACCAAGTCCGGATTTTGGGTAATCTCCAGCAGCGAAAGGCTGGCAACGATAACGGCTAAGGGATTGCGGAGCTCGTGGGACAGGACGCTGATGAATTGGTTCTTTTTTTTATCTGATTCTTCAAGCTGTGCAACGAGGGCAAGCGCTTTCTGTTCGCTCTCCCTCAGGGCCTCCTCGGCCTGCTTACGGTCGGTGATGTCATGCGCTATGACCGAGGCACCTAGCGCAATACCTTTCTCGTCTTTGGATAAAGTGATATTCAGAATAGCGTGGATTTCCCGACCATCTTTTGTAATAACTTTGTACTCGGTATTTTCGCTCAGTGTCTCCCCGTTAATCCATTGTTTGATCCGGTTCCGGAATAAAGCCTTTCCCTGTGTATCCAATATCTCCAGTGCATTAATTTTCAGAAGCTCCTCCCTGCTATATCCTAGGAGCCTGCTCATTGCGTCATTGACTTCTGCAAACTGCTGAGTTCGGAAATTAATTTCATAGATGCCCACTGCGGCATACTTCACAAGTTCTCTATATCTCTTTTCACTCTCTTGCAGCGCCTCAACAGCATTTTTTTCTGCTTCTTCTCTATCTCTTAATTCTGTAATATCTTGAAATAAAACCCCAATCTTATCATTTCCAAGTGGTATCACCTGAGTATCAAAATATCGATCAAATGTCGAAGCGTACATTTCATACCTGGCTGATATACCTGTTTTTGCTGCATCTCCATATCGTGCAAACCATTTCTGCTCAGCATTTGGACGGATTTCCTTAGCCCTCATTCCAATAGTTTCTTCTCTTTTTAATCCTAATTGTGTTTCAGCAGCTGGATTCATATATAAAGTTATATAGTCAACAGGATCTCCCATCTCATTGAAAACCACCTGAATTATACTGACTGGTTGGTTTGTCTTTTCTATTAAAGTACGATATAAGTCGTTATCCATCGTTATAGTCCTTTCAATAATAAACTGTATCATCGTTCCTATTCCTAAATTCCGGTATATCTTACCGGTCTTGCTTGAAATTCAGTTCATCTGTTTCGCCAGATGGCGCTTCTGTTTTACGAGATAATATGATATCGGCCGCAAAATCCAAGGATTTACTGAATATGCGGACTGTTCATGTTTTACACGACCATAATCAGCATATCAGAAAAATGCTTTTTGTTCAATTGCTTTGCGCAGCAAAGCCACCTTTACTAAACTGCGAAAAACAATCGTTGAGCATCCGTTCGGAACGGTAAAGTGGGCATACGGTTTTCATTATGTCTTGTGCAGAGGAAAAGAAAAAGCCGCAGCTGAGCTGAGGCTAAGTTTCCTCGCGTATAATATGACAAGAGCAATCAATATGGTCGGAGTCAAGAGGTTAATAGAGGCAATATGAAGGCGATAAAGCCTTCTTTTTTTTACCTATAGGCGGATACCGGGGTAAAGCTGTTTGAAAAAATTGTAGTAAAAAAGTCCGAAAAGCCTTGATTTACAAGGCTTTTCGGACAAGGTGTGGCGGAGCGGGTGGGATTCGAACCCACGGACGGTTGCCCGTCAACTGATTTCGAGTCAGTCCCGTTATGACCACTTCGATACCGCTCCGTATTTGGCGCGCTCGATTATTTTATCAAAGGAAAAGGGCTTTGTCAACATAAACGCAGGGGAATAAATGCCGGGATATAAATGCCAAACCGCGCCGGGATTTGCGGGGAAGAATGAGGCTTGAAGGGGCTGACCGACCCCTGCGTGATAAGATAATGGCCATTATCGGCAAAAATATTAAAATATGATGCACATAAGCATTGAAATATTGCCGATAATAGGGTATACTGTAACAAGAATCGAGGTGCGGCAGTGAATTATATATCGGTAGCCCAAGCGGCAAAAATGTGGAATATTTCTGAGCGCAGCGTGCGAAATTACTGTGCTATGGGAAAAATCGACGGCGCTTATTTGAAGGGAAAGGTCTGGTATCTGCCCGAAACTGCCGTTAAACCGGATAGGATCAATAAATCCGCGCAAACGCCGAAAACATTGCTTGACATACTGAAAGCGGAAAAGAAATCCGGGATTTCCGGCGGAATTTACCATAAGATACAGATCGAGTTGACATACAACTCCAACCATATGGAAGGCAGCCGCCTGACGCATGACCAGACAAGATATATTTTTGAAACAAATACCATAGGTTTGGATGGCGGTGCTTTGAATGTTGACGATATCGTGGAAACAGCCAATCACTTCAAGTGTGTTGACAGAATCATCGACAATGCCGTTTACTTGCTGAGTGAGAAGTTCATCAAGGAACTTCACGCGCTTTTAAAGAACGGAACAAGCGACTCGCGGTTGGATTGGGTCGCGGTTGGCGACTATAAACGGCTGCCCAATGAAGTCGGCGGAAAAGAAACCGCAGCCCCCGGGGATGTTTCCGAAAAAATGAAGAAATTGCTGCAAAACTACAACAGACAAAAAAAGAAAACACTCGAAGAAATCATTGAATTTCATGTGCAATTTGAAAGCATTCATCCGTTTCAGGACGGCAACGGCCGGGTCGGCAGGCTGATACTCTTTAAAGAATGCTTGCGCAACAACATTGTTCCGTTTATTATAGGCGAAGACAAAAAAATGTTTTATTACCGCGGGCTTTCCGAATGGAAGAGCGAAAAGGGCTTCCTTATGGACACCTGCCTTTCCGCTCAGGATCATTTTAAGGGGTATCTTGATTATTTCAAAATCGAGTACAAAAAATAAAAACCGGTGAGCAGCTGTGGTTATCGGCAAGAGGAAACGCCGGCTTTTAAACCGGCGCTTCGCTTTTATTGTTTATCGTGATTTTTGTCTGTTCTTTTCCTTGGCGAATTTCCGGGCGTTCTTGATGCCGCCGACACCGGCGAACATGTCGTTGATTTTTTTTGTTTCAATCTGCCGGGAATTGAGGCCGTCGTATTTCGCCTCTTTCTTCAACTTCAAAAAGTTCTCGAGCCGCGGCGCGTCGAGCCGCCCGCTTTCTACGGCGGCGCGCACGGCGCAGCCGGGTTCGCTTTTGTGGGAGCAATCCTTGAACCGGCATCGCGCGGCGAGCTCGTCAATGTCGGAGAATGCCCTGCCGAGGTCGGCGGATTCGACACCGAGTTCCCGCATGCCCGGGGTGTCAATCACGGCGCCGCCGAACGGCAGCACAATGAGCTCCCGGCTTGTGGTGGTGTGCCGGCCGCGGTCGTCGCCGCGTGTTTCGGCGGTGCCGAGAATCTCTTTGCCCGCCAGGCAGTTGATGAGCGTGGATTTCCCGACGCCCGAAGACCCGATGAACGAGGCGGTTCGGCCCTCACCCAGGTACGCGTGGACTTTCTCATAGGAAAAGGGGTCAAAGCACGAGGTGACGACGACATCGGCGCCGGCGGCGACGGTTGAAATCTCCTCGAGCCGTTGCTCAATAGTCGCGCAGAGGTCCGCTTTGGTGAGAATGACGACCGGGTTCGCCCCGCTGTCCCACGCGATGGAAAGGTACCGTTCCAGCCGGCGCAGGTTAAAGTTGTTGTTGAGCGACATGCAGATAAAGACGGTGTCGATGTTTGCGGCGATTACCTGTGTTTCGTTTTGCGCGCCGACGGCTTTTCGCTCGAACAGGCTTTTTCTCGAAAGCAACCGGCGGATGACGGCGTTGCCTTGCCCGGGGCTTTCCCGGTCAATCATGACAAAATCGCCCACGGCGGGAAAATCCGAAAGGTGCTTTGCCTCAAAGCGGAATTTGCCGGAAACTTCCGCCAACAGTTCGGCGTCTTCGGTGACAACCCGGTACAAATCCTTGTGCTGCGAAACGACGCGGCCGATTCGCAAATCCGGGTACAGCGACGCTTCAGCTGTAAACCGCTCGCTGAGCCCGTATTGTTTGAGTGTATACAATTTACTAACCTCCAAAATAAAGCGCGTTTGCTCTTGGAGGCATCATGCAAGACGTTATTTTACACGACCCTCCCGGAGCCGCACAGTCTCCGATTTCAACG
>DAITOC010000132.1:0-4420 GCA_036834305.1 Clostridiales bacterium | reverse complement strand
AGAAAGTATTGAAAAAGCTGAAGAACTTCGTGAAGCCAAAGAAAAAATCGAAGATGCCGGAGGAAAGGCAGAGGTGGTTTGAGATGATTCAGACGCTGATTAACGCTTGGAAAATCGCGGACATCCGTAAAAAGATGCTCTTCACGGCTCTGATTATCCTTATATTCCGCATCGGCTCCGCCATTCCCGTACCGTTTGCCGACATCGGCGACAAAGGCATTGTCGATCAGGAAGCGGGCGCGTTCATGAATTATCTGGTCATGATGACTGGTGACGCGTTCAATTACGGCACAATTTTCGCGATGTCCATCACCCCCTACATCAATTCCTCGATTATCATGCAGTTGCTGACCGTCGCCATCCCTTATCTGGAAAGGCTTCAGAAAGAGGGCGAGGAAGGCCGCAAGAAAATCGCTTCCATCACCCGTTATGTTACGGTCGGTGTGGGCCTTATGCAAAGCACCGCGTATTATTTCTACCTGAAAAACGGCGGCGGCCGCGGCACCAGTCTGCTTACGATGGATGCCAACGGCCTGCCTTTTGAAGGCTTCGCGAAATACTTCCAGGCCATCGTTATTATACTATGTTTTACCGCCGGCACGGCGCTTATCATGTGGCTCGGTGAACAGATTAACGAAAAAGGAATCGGAAACGGTATTTCCATTATCCTTTTTGCAGGCATCGTCTCGAGGATTCCCACGCTGATCTCCCAGCTTTACAGCTTGAATCCGGAGATCGGGTATTTGGGGAAAGCAGGCCCGTTTTATGTCCTGTCGCCCCTTGTCGGTGTTCTGCTGCTTTTAATGGTCGCTTTTATTGTTTGGATGGACAATGCCGAACGGCGAATTCCGGTCCAGTACGCCAAACGCGTGGTGGGGCGGAAGATGTACGGCGGCCAAAGCACGCATATTCCCATTAAGGTCAACATGTCCGGCGTTATGCCGATCATCTTCGCGAGCTCGATTTTGTCCCTGCCGCCGACGGTTGAAATGTTTATGACGGCTCCCAAAGAGGGCACCGCCTTATACACCTTCTTCTCTATATTTAAGAGTACGCACTGGGTTTACGGTATCATGTATTTTATTATGATTATCGGGTTCGCGTATTTTTACGCGAGTATCCAGTACAATCCCATTGAGATGGCCAACAACATCCGCAAGAACAGCGGAACCATCCCCGGCATCCGTCCGGGCGAACCGACCTCGAAATATATCGCGAAAATTCTTTCGAGGATTACGCTTCTGGGCGCCCTGCTCTTAAGCGTAGTGGCGCTGTTCCCGATTGTTTTCTCGCAGGTTACGACACTGATTCTCGAGTCGAAGTGGTTTAATTACCCGGGCGGTATGAATATCGCGCTTGGCGGCACTTCGATTATCATTCTCGTCGGCGTCGCGCTTGAAACGGCGAAACAGCTTGAAAGCCAGATGATGATGCGCCATTACAAGGGCTTCCTTGATTAACCGGTTTCCCGGCACGGAGGCAACGCGATGATTGTACTGAAAACAGCCAGGGAACTCGCGCTCATGAAAGAAGCCGGTTTTATCGCGGCACAGGCGCTTAAACTCGCGGGCGAAGCCGTGGAGCCCGGTATCACGACGGGGGAAATCGACAGGCTTGTCCACGATTTTATCGTCAGGCAGGGCGCGTACCCGACCTTTTTAAAGTACAACGGCTATCCGGCGTCTGTTTGCGTTTCCGTTAACGACGAGGTAATCCACGGTATCCCGGCCAAAGACCGTGTTATCGCGCACGGCGACCTCGTCAGCATAGACCTCGGCGCCACCCTCAACGGCTATATCGGCGACACGGCCGCCACTTTCGCGGCGGGGGACATAAGCCCCGAAGCGAAGCGGCTGAGCGACACCACCCGCGAAAGCCTTTACGAAGGCATCAAGGCGGCTGTCGCGGGCGGCAGAACAGGCGGTATAGGCGCAGCGATTTCACAGTACTGTGAAGGGAGAGGTTATTCGGTGGTCAGGGAATACACGGGCCACGGGGTAGGAACCAATCTGCACGAGGACCCGAGCCTTCCCAACTACGGTTTGCCCGGTTCGGGCGCCCGCCTGACACCGGGGATGACACTGGCCATCGAACCGATGATTAACCTCGGCGCCGCGCGGGTTTACCGTATGCAGGACGGATGGACGGTAAAAACAGCCGACGGCAACCTTTCCGCCCATTTTGAGCATACCGTAGCCATTACCGCGAGCGGGCCGGTCATTCTCACGAAACTGTAAGCCGGAGGCTGCATGGCATGGAACTGAGGCAAGGCAGCGTAGTACGGTCGGTTGCGGGCAGAGACAAAGGCAGGCTGCTTTATGTGGTTGAGAACCGGGGGGACAGAATCCTCGTATGCGACGGGAAAGAACGGCCGCTGAGCAGGCCAAAAAGCAAAAATCCGCGGCATCTGCGCGCTGTGCCTTGCAGCCTTGATGCCGGGCAAACGCAGACGGACAGGGCTTTAAGAAAGGCACTCGTCCGGTTTGAAAACGAATGTGACGCCAGACCATAGGAGGTACGTATGTCTAAGCAGGATATGATTGAGATTGAAGGCACGGTTATCGAGGCCCTTCCCAACGCCACCTTTCAGGTTCAGTTGGACAACGGCCATAAGATATTGGCCCATATCTCCGGTAAGCTGCGGATGAACTATATTCGCATCCTCCCCGGTGACAAGGTTACGGTGGAGATGTCGCCATACGACCTCACTCGCGGCCGGATAACTTGGCGTTCTAAGTAGACGAAGGAGTGTTAACAATGAAAGTCAGGCCTTCTGTAAAAAAGATTTGTGAAAAGTGCAAAATTATCAAGCGCAAGGGTACTGTCATGGTTATCTGTGAGAATCCCAAGCATAAGCAGCGCCAGGGCTGATCCGGCGTGAACCAATAATCGGAGGTGCAAAATAATGGCTCGTATTTCAGGTGTCGATTTGCCAAGGGATAAAAGGATAGAAATCGGTCTCTCCTATATATACGGCATCGGCCGAAAAACCGCCAGCGACATTATCGCCGCGACCGGTATCAATCCCGATACGAGAGTCAAAGATCTCAGTGAAGACGATGTGTCCAAGCTGCGTGAGTACATCGACCACAACTGCAAGGTGGAAGGTGACCTGCGCCGCGAAACCGCTTACGATGTCAAAAGGCTCATTGAAATCGGCTGCTACCGCGGCGTGAGGCATCGCAAAGGCTTGCCCGTCAGAGGCCAGCGTTCCAAGACGAACGCCCGCACGCGCAAGGGCCCGAAGAGGACGATAGCCAACAAGAAGAAGTAACTCAAGGAGGGTTATCATGGCGACAAAAGCAACCGCTAAAAAAACAGCCGGCACGCGCAGACGGCGTGAACGCAAAAACATTGAGCGCGGAGCGGCTCATATTCAGTCCACCTTCAACAACACGATCGTCACAATTTCCGATACCCAAGGCAATGCGGTTTCCTGGGCGAGCGCCGGGGAAATGGGCTTCCGGGGCTCGAGAAAATCAACACCTTTCGCCGCCCAAACAGCGGCCGAAACAGCCGCCAAGGCGGCGATGGAACACGGCATGAAATCCGTTGAGGTGTATGTCAAGGGTCCCGGTTCGGGCCGTGAAGCCGCAATCAGGGCGTTGCAGACCGCGGGTCTGGAAGTCAGTATGATTAAAGATGTCACACCCATCCCGCACAACGGTTGCCGTCCGCCCAAAAGAAGGCGCGTTTAGTCAAAACAATCAGGAGGTGCAACACACATGGCAAGATATACCGGTCCGGTTTGCAAGCTTTGCCGCCGCGAGGGCAAAAAATTGTTTCTCAAGGGTGAACGCTGTTATACCGGCAAATGCTCGGTTGAACGCCGCGCTTACGCGCCCGGCCAGCATGGCCAGAGCCGCAAAAAGACTTCCGAATACGGCCTTCAGCTGCGCGCGAAACAACAGGCAAGGCGTTATTACGGTATTCAGGAAGGGCAGTTTCACAAATACTTTATCATGGCCGAACGCAAGCAGGGTGTAACGGGCGAAAACCTGCTCAGATTATGCGAAAGCCGTATGGATAATGTCGTTTATCTTTTAGGTTGGGCAAGCTCCAGGGCCGAAGGCAGGCAGCTTGTAACCCACGGCCATTTCACGGTTAACGGCCGCAAGGTGGACATTCCGTCTTTCCTGGTCAAACCCGGCGATATTATCGCGATCAAAGCAAAGAGCAAAGACAGCGAAAAGATCCGTTCCGTGCTTGAAACAAACGGTTCGCGTCCGGTACCCCAGTGGCTTGAAGCCGACAGAGAAAAGGACGAGGCGAAGGTATTGAGTTTACCCGAGCGCGACCAGATATCGGTCCCGGTCGAAGAGCATCTGATTGTCGAGTTTTACTCGAAATAAGGCGGCTTGACCATAACCGAATTATCCACCGGCAAGCATGGCTTGCTTTGAAATAGGAGGGTTTTGAA
>DAITOC010000131.1:0-4424 GCA_036834305.1 Clostridiales bacterium | reverse complement strand
GAAAAACCCGAACGAATGCCTCGTCGACGGGAGCGTATTCAACTCCACCGACAAATTTAAAATCGGCAATGTCATTACTTTGCGCGGCGACAGGGAAAATCTTGTCAATAAGCTGAACATAACCGAGTTTAAAATCGTCGGCATCATCGAAACCCCGATGTATATCGCTTTTGAAAGGGGAAATACCCTTATCGGCAGCGGCAAACTCGGCAATTTCATCTATATCCCCCAAGAGGCTTTCAGCCAGAGTTTTTACACCGAAATCTACCTGACGGTGTCCGGCGCCGACAGCTACCATGCGTTTACGGACGAATACAACGCCTATGTCGGCGGCGTGAAAGACGCGATTGAAGGGATTGCCGGCCAAAGAGTCGAGGCGCGCGCGCTGTCCCTGAGCGCGGAACTGACGCCGAAAGTGGCGAACGGCAAAGCGGAACTCGCGGCGAAAGAACAGGAAGCGCAGACGAAACTGGCCGAGGCGCGCGCACTCGTGGAGCAAGTCAAGTATTACGCCGAAAACGGTGAGAAAGAACTCGCCGAGAAAAAAGCGGAATACGAGAACTCCCTGTCACAGGCTCAAAAAGAGATTTTATCGGGCAAAGACCAATACAACGCGGGTATGGCGGAATACAACGCCAAACTCGAGGAATACAACGCGGCCAAGGCCATCGCCGACCAACACCCCAACGCGCGCCAGGAATACAACGACGCGGTGCAGCAACTCAAGGAAGCCGACGCCGAAATCAAAGACGCCGAAAAACGGATCGCGGATTCAAAGGTATTTATCAAAGAAGCCGAGGTCGCTTTGGACTCAACCGACGAGGAAACGATCAGGGAGTTCCTGAACCGGCTCGAGGCGATGGGAATCGACACGACCATGTATGACCTTGTCGACTTGTCACCCGAACAAGTCAAGCCGGTTATCGCGCGGCTTCTTGACGGCTATAAGGTTACCCTTGCGGAATCCGAAAAAAAGCTCGCGGAGGGCAAGGCGGAGTACGCCGCTAACAAAGCGCTTGTCGACGCGGCGGCGAAAGACATCGCCAAGCTCGACGAGCTTGACAGGGCTTACGAACAGCTCAAGGCGGCCGAACAGCAGCTGAAGGCCGGCCAGTCCGATATTTCCATGGGTGAGGTCACCCTGAGCATGAAGCAAATGCAGCTGAAATACGAAGTGTCTCAGGCCGAGGCAAACCTTGCCCAGGCGAAGGCCAAGGCGGCCACCATCGATGAGGAGTACGCCGCGGAAGAAGCCAAGGTCAACACTCTGCTGCAAAACGCGCGTTACGACCTGGCGGCCGCCGAAAATGTGCTCAATTCGCTCGACACCGCCCAATGGTTCGTCACCGGCCGCGACGACCTGCCCGGCCATGTCGAATACGGCCAGTCGGCGGACAACATGACGGCGTTTTCGGCTGTGTTCCCCGTGTTCTTTTTCCTGATTGCCGCCCTGGTCAGCCTTTCGACCATGGCGAGAATGGTCGAGGAAGAACGCGTTCAGCTCGGAACCCTCAAAGCGTTAGGGTACGGCCCGGGCGCCATTGCCGCGAAATACCTGATATACGCGTTTATCGCGAGCGTTATCGGCTCCGCGGCCGGTTTGAGCTTCGGTTTCGTGGTGTTTCCCAAGGCGATTTACAACGCGTATTCCATTATGTTCACGACACCCCCGATTTTGCTCAAATTCCGCGTGAATTACGCGATTGTCGGAACAGTCGTCGCCGTATTGTCCACCGCGGCCGCGACTCTGTTCGCCTGCCGCAAAGAACTGGCGGCCCACCCGGCGACGCTCATGCGTCCGAAACCTCCCAAAAGCGGCAAGAGGGTTTTCCTCGAAAAAGTGGGCTTTGTGTGGAAGAGACTCAATTTCACATCCAAGGTTACCGTCCGCAACCTGTTGCGCAACAAGAAGCGTTTTCTCATGACGCTGACGGGTATCGCCGGCTGCACCGCCCTGCTGCTGACGGGCCTCGGGATTGACGACTCCATCAGCGCCATCGGCAAAAAACAGTTCGGCAAAGACGGTATCGCCATGTACGACGCCCAGTTTGTCCTGGAAAGCGACGGCTTGGCGGATTTAGACCAAACGCTCGCCGATTTGCGCGGGGATACGCGCCTGAAAGATGTCATGGCGACCTATATGAAAGTCCTCAACGGCTCGTCGGAAAAGGAAGGCGGCATGGAGATGGCCGTGAATATTCTTGTCCCGCGCGATAGCAGCCGCCTGTCGAGTTTCGTCAAACTGCAGAACCGCCGCACCGGCGAACAATACGAGCTTGGCGACGAAGGGGTTTTAATCACCGAGAAGTTCGCCGACAAAACGGGCGTGAAACCGGGCGACCGGGTTGCTATTACTCGCAACGACGGCAGCAAGGTCTTTGTCAAAGTCGCGGGCATCGTGGAGAATTACGCCTTCCATTATATCTATATGACCGAATCTCTCTATGAAAAGACTTTCGGCGAGAAGCCGGCCTACAACTTTGTCACCGCCAAACTTGCCGACAGCGTTAAAAACATGGAAGAAACCAAGAGAAACTCCGAGAAGAGCCGCATCGCCACGGACCTGATGAAACGCGACGACATCAGCGTGGTCGTCTACACCTCCCAGGGGGTGGAGTCGTTTGACAGCATTATCAAAGGCCTTGACGCGCTCGTATACATTTTCATCGGCGCGGCGGGGCTGCTGGCCTTCCTCGTGCTCTACAACCTCTCGAACATCAACATCAACGAGCGCGTGCGGGAGCTCGCGACCATTAAAGTCCTCGGGTTTTACGACAGGGAAGTCTCCAATTACATCGACCGCGAAAATGTCGTCCTTACCGTTTTGGGGATGGCGCTCGGGCTGCTGCTGGGCATACCGTTGCACCGCTTTGTCATCAGCGTCGCCGAGGTCAATATCGTTATGTTCGGGCGGAGCCTCGACACCTCAAGCTTCCTCATCGCGGCGGCTGCCACCGCGGTTTTCGCCGTGCTCGTCAACATTTTGATGCACCGAAAGCTCAAGGGGCTGAGCATGGTCGAGTCGCTCAAATCGGTCGAATAAACCGCGCGGCCCCGGCAGGGAACGCAAGAATGAAAAAAAACCGCCCTCACCGGCGGTTTTTTTACGCCCGGTGGGCCGCCCGCCGATGGGGCAGAAACGGTGCGCGGCTCAAAAACGCCGCCGCGGCGCGCCCCGTTTTTGTCCCGTCAAAAAGAGTATGCTGGCGCCGTTGGGTATACCGACAGACAGGGTGAATAAACCGATGTCACGGCCGGCGATTTTGAGGAACCCGCCGGGGAAAACGAGCAAAAGACAACGCGCATCATCGGCTTTTCGGCCTGACACGCTCCGGTGTATTTTTGCCGATGATAATATTGACAAAGCCCAATAAAACGAATATGATGGAGGCAATGGGATTATTTTGAAGATTTATGCCGATTACCGGCGGAAACGGGGAGACGAGACGATGAGCGCATACGCAGCCGGCCCAAAGAAAATGATGATTGTCAATATTCTGGAAATCCTTAAGCGCCATTCCGATAGTGAACACCGCCTGCTGCAAAAAGACATCATCGCCCTGTTGAAAAGCGAATATTCGATGGATTGCGACCGCAAGGCGGTCAGCCGCAACCTGACCGATTTGCTCGAAGCTGACTTTCCCATCGAATACGGCGGCGGCTGGTACTATGTCCACGATTTTAACGACAGCGAGCTGCGTCTTCTCATCGACGGCATCCTGTTTCTCAAACACATTCCGTATACGCAATGCAAAGCCCTTATTGACAAGCTGCAGGGGCTTTCAAGCAGGTACTTTTCGGCGCGGGTGAAGCATATCCGGAATCTGCCGGAGAATATGCCCGTCAACAAACAACTTTTTTATACCATCGAGGTGTTGGATGAGGCGATCAGCCGGGGCAGGCAGGTCGCCTTTCACTATAATGTCTACGACATGGATAAAAAGCTCCGCCTGCGCCTCGACGACGCGGGGAACGTCCGGCGCTATGTCATCAATCCCTACCAGATTGTCGCCACCAACGGCCGATATTACCTGATTTGCAACCACGACAAATACAGTAATGTCGCCAACTACCGCCTCGACTTGATTACGGATATCGAACTGCTCGAAACGCCGGTGAAAGACATGAAAAAAGTCGAGGGGCTCGAGCACGGGCTGAACCTCCCCAAGCACATGGCGGAGCATATTTATCTGTTCCATGGGGAGGGCGTCCCCGTCAAATTCAAGTCGGGCAAACGCGTCGTCAGCGACATCGTGGATTGGTTTGGCAAGGATGTAACCTTTACAGACGCCGGAGCGGACAAATGCGTCGTCAGCGTTAAGGTCAACGAAGAAGCGATGTTCTGCTGGGCGCTGCAGTACGGGCCACACGTGGAGGTGATTGAACCGGCGGGGTTGAGGGAGAGGATAAAATTGGCGGTTGCG
>DAITOC010000130.1:0-4428 GCA_036834305.1 Clostridiales bacterium | reverse complement strand
ATCATCGGCGGCCTTGAGAATATTTCGCATCTGCTGCCCTTTTACGATATGTGGGAATTGAGCCGTCAGATTCGCGGGGATGATGAGGCCTTCGTCTATTGGAAAGATTCGCCGGCCGACAGTATCGCGGCAGATTTGGAAAACAACCGCGCCGGCCTGTTCCTGCAGGAAGTCGGGCGGTTCGTCGAAAAATACGGCTACCACTCCGAAAAAGAGCTCGACGTGACTTATCCGTGCTTCTCCGAGGCAAAGGGCGCATTGGTGAAAATGATCAAGGAAAATGTTCTGCTCGATGAGAGCTTCAGCCCGACTCACGACATTCAAAAGCAGAGGCAGGCTTATCAAAGCCAGCTTGAGGCGGTCAAGGCGAAAGCCGGCCCCCGGAGGTTCCCGAAGCTTTTAGGCCAAATCGAGCGAATGCGCTCCATGCTTTGGTGGCGCGAGGAATTGCGCGATGTTTCCACAAGGTTTTATTATGTGATCAGGCTCTATACGCTCAAACTCGCCGGTTCGTTCGCCGGCCAAGGCGTCATCGACCGGCCGGAGGATATCTGGTTTCTGAAAATCGCCGAAATATATGATTTCGCCGAAAACAGAAAATCGGCCGCCGAACTGAAAAGCATTATACGGCGCAACCGGACATACTACAACTCGTTCCGGAATTTCACGAGCGAAAACGAAATCGGCGCGGTTTTTGACAGGGAAAGCACCGAAAAAAAAGCGTACGCCGGCAATATAAGCGGTCTCGGCTGCAACTCCGGTTCGGTGACGGGAACAGCCCGCGTCATTGAAAGCCTGGCCGAGACAGACAGGCTGCAAACAAACGATATCCTCGTCACGAAATTTACCGACACGGGCTGGACCGGCAAATTCGCGATACTCAAAGGCATCGTGACCGAATACGGCGGGGTGTTGTGCCACGCGGCGATCGTCTCACGGGAGTACGGCATCCCGTGCGTCGTCTGCGTGCCCGACGCGATGAAAAAAATTAAAGACGGCAGCACGATTGAAATCAACGGTGAAACCGGGGAAATACGAATACTCAAAGAATAGGGGCGGCTGTATGGTGATCGGCAAATACAACAAATCCGTCATTTTGACATATACCGGCGTGGTGCTGTCACTGCTGGGTATCTTTATCGCGCTCGACAGAAAGGATTTGCGCTTCGCGGTTATGCTGTTGATTATCGCCGGCGTCTGTGACCTGTTCGACGGCAAAGTCGCCAGGGCGATGAAACGAACCGAAGAGGAGCAGTCCTTCGGCGTTGAAATCGACTCGCTCGCGGATATGATTGATTTCGTGGCGTTCCCCATCGTGCTGGTATACTCTCTTGCCGGCTATTATAACCGCTGGTATCATGTTCTGATATATATCCTGTACGCTCTTTGCGCGATTACAAGGCTCGGGTATTTCAACATCACCGTCAACGGCAAACAGATGGAGGAACCAGTCAAATACTACCGCGGCCTTCCGGTTACCTACACCGCGTTGATTTTTCCGTCGGTTTGGTTTTTATCCAAAGTGATTCCGGGTTCCGCAGTTTCCCCGGTAGTTTTTACGGACATCGTTTATCCCGCGGTCATGGGGCTGACCGCGCTGTTTTTTATCCTTGACATAAAAATAGCCAAACCCCGGGGCGTGGCTTACATTGTGTTCGCGGCGCTCGCGGCGGCCATGATCGGCTACATCGTTTGGGGTTGAGATATGGACGCTGACATCTATGACCGGGCGCGGGGCGTTTGCCTTGCGGAAAAGCAGTTTAAAGACAAACAGGCGGACTTCTTATATAACCGCCTTGCCGGAAGACTGCTGTTAAGGCTTTTCATAGCGTCGAGATTGTTCTCAAAACTCAACGCTCTGCCCGGCAAAACCAAAAAGTCCGTTCAAAAAATCCGGCCGTTTATCGAACGGTACGGCATCGACACGGCCGATTTCGGCGACGAGCCTTACGAGAGTTTCGCCGCGTTTTTTGAGCGGAAACCGCTGCCGGGGAAAAGGCCGTTCCCGCCGTCTCCGGAGGCGCTGGCCGCCGTGGCCGATTCAAAACTCCTGGTTTACCGTGTCGGCGCCGACTTGAAAATCAACATAAAAAACAACACCTATACGGCCGCGGAACTTCTGCGTGACGAAAAAGCCGCCGCGGCGTTCGCCGGCGGTCTTTGCCTGGTGTTCCGCCTGACCGTTGACGACTGCCACCGCTATTGTTACTTTGACGGCGGTGTTTTGACGGGAACGAAAACCATCAATGGCAGGCTTCATACCGTCGGCCCGGTTTCCGCGAAAAGGCACAGGGCGCTCGCTGAAAACCACCGGATCGTCAGTTATCTGAGAACGGAAAACTTCGGTGACGCCGCTTTCATCGAGGTCGGCGCGATGCTCGTCGGCCGTATTCACAACCATGGCAAACCGCGTTTTCAAAAAGGCGAGGAGAAGGGGTATTTTTCCATGGGCGGGTCGACCATTGTCGTCCTTCTCGGTGAAAACGCGGCACGTATTGACAGGGACATCGCCGCTTATTCCGGCAGAGGAATCGAAACCAAGGTAAAAATGGGTGAGAAAATCGGTGAAAAGATATGTTGAAGCGCATTCACGTTTACCTCAAGGAAATGTACCCCGTTATACCCCGCCTTTTTGTAGGATTTGTGCTGTTTTTTGAGATTTACTTTCTCGTTTTGCTGACGAACGATCGAACGGATGTCAAAATCGGCGCGGGGGAATTCGTCGGCGGTTTCACCGTTTTCGCTTTTCTGTTAACCCTGCGGATTTCCGACGAGTTCAAGGACAGGGAGGCAGACAAAACGCTGTTCCCGGAGCGGCCTTACCCGTCCGGCCGGGTAAAAACAAAGGATTTGATCGTTCTCCTTGTGACGGCCGCGGTTGCCGCGGCCGTCCTGAATATCGTTTTTATGAACAACCTGCTGTTCTTCGGTATTCTCGCCGGCTACGCCGTGCTGATGGGCGTCTGGTTTTTCAGCAGGCACAAAATTCAAAAAAACCTGTTTCTCGCGCTTATTACCCACAACCCCGTTCAGTTGGTTCTCAACACCTACATGATTTCTTATACCTGTTACAAATACGACTTGCCGCTGTTCACCTTTAACAACGCCGTCATCGCCTTCACGCTGTATTTCCCCGGCCTTGTTTGGGAGATTACACGAAAAATCAGGGCGCCGCAGGACGAAACGGAGTATGTCACCTATTCGAAACTCTGGGGCTATAAAAAAGCGGTGAAGTTTGTCCTTTTTGTCATGTTCCTCGATGTGCTGACAAGTTCGTATCTGATTTATCAGTTATTCCCGATCGCGGTCGCAACAGTCATTGTCAGTTACCTGTGGCTTGTTAAGCAAGGCGCGGCCTTTATAAAGAACCCGGCCGCTTTCAAAATCGTCAAGAAATTTGAGATATACGAGTATATAACGGAGTCAACCGTAATTGTTCTGGAGGCGCTCTACCTGTTCCTGAGGTGGAAATGATGAACAGCCGCATAGTCGACGACAACAACTTTGATACGGCGGATGTGGGCGGAAAGGCAAACAACCTTTTCCGGATGAGGCAAAACGGCGTCAATGTCCCCCGGCTTTTCTGCGTGCCGCATTCGTTCTTTGACGAGCGCGACGCCCGGGTGGCGGCGAGCCATGCCGCTTTGATCAACGCTTCGGATTACACCGGCGAGAAAAGCCTTCGGAACGCCGCCGCCGCGCTGGCCGAAACAGCGGAAAAAGTCCGGCTTGACGAAAGCGCGGGGCAGGAGATAACGCGATATATTGACGGGCATTTCCCCGCCGGCGCGCGGTTTTCGGTCAGGTCTTCCGCTTCCTGCGAGGACGCCCTTTCCGGTTCCTTCGCGGGCCGCTTCGAAACCTTCCTGAATGTCAAACGCGAGGATGTCCTTGCCTGCGTCGAGCGGTGCGCGTTGTCGCGCTATTCCGAGGGAGTGCTGAAATACTGCGGCGAGGTCAAAATCCGGCCGGACTCATTTCGCATGAATGTAATCGTTCAGGAGATGGTGGACGCCGATTGCTCCGGCGTGCTGTTCACCGCCAACCCGCGGGGGCTGCTCAACGAAACGGTCGCGGTCTGCGGGAAGGGGACGGGCGACAATGTCGTTGAGGATAAAACACCCGTCACCGCCTACTATTACAGCAACACCGATAAGGTGTACTACTACGAGAAACAGGGAAATTCCCCCGAGTTAAGCCGCGGGGTTTTTGACACGCTCATTGACACAGCCGAAGAAATCAAAGGCCTGTTCGGCCGGTATCTCGATATCGAGTACGCGGTAAAAGACGGCGAGCTGTTCATTCTGCAGGCGAGGCCCATTACCACGATTGACGACGCCAATCCGGTCATCCTTGACAACAGCAATATTGTGGAAAGTTACCCCGGCGTGACGCTGCCGCTGTCGGACTCTTTTGTGCGCGAAGCGT
>DAITOC010000129.1:0-4455 GCA_036834305.1 Clostridiales bacterium | reverse complement strand
TTTTCGGGCCATGCAATCACCTGAAACCTGTAATTTATAACAACGAAAGCGCAGTATTCTCCAATAACAAAGTTATGCGCCCGCGGCTATAAAAAGTACAGGCGCGGCATATAGATTATTGGTGATGGATGCATGAAGCGGAGGATCCCTTCACGAATACAGCTGCTGACAGCGGCCGTTTTATCTGTTTCTTTCGCGGCCGCCCTGCTTATCGCGCCGCAACAGACCGCGCTGGGCGTCCGCGCGGGCTTGAGCCTGTGCGCCCAGGTCGTCATTCCTTCGCTGTTCCCGTTCATGGTTCTCGCGGATTTTTTGGTCCTCAGCGGTGTGTGCCGCGCAGCCGGCAAGGCCGTCGAGCCGCTGACAAAAAAGCTGTTCCGCCTGCCGGGAGCGGCGGGAACGGCGATACTGATGAGCCTTGTCGGCGGGTTTCCCGTCGGGGCGAAAATGACCGCGCGGCTGTTGGAGGACGGCGAGCTGACAAAAAACCAGGCGGCGCGGATGATGATGTTTTGCGTCAACGCCGGGCCCGCTTTTGTCATCGGCGCCGTCGGCACGGCGATGCTCGGCAGCCGAAAGGCGGGGGTGATTCTGTACGCCTCCCTCAGCGCGGCTTCGCTTCTCACCGGTATTCTCACGCGTTTTCTCGCGGAAGAGCAGCCGGTTGAGGCGCCGAACGCGCGGCCGGAGCAGAACAGGCGTGCGGGAATACAGGGGACCATCGTCGAATCCGTGGCGGGCGGAGCGAAAGCGATTATTTCCGTTTGCGCCTGGGTTGTTTTTTTCGCCTGCCTGTGCTCCCTCGCCGATCTGGTGCCTGCCGGCCAAAACTTCGGGATCACCGCGAAATGCCTGCTGGAAGTGACCTCGGGTTGCGCGGCCGCCGCGGGCAAGGCCGGCCTGCCGGTACTCGCGGTGGCGCTCGGCTGGGCGGGGTTTTCGGTGCACTGCCAGGTGCAGCCCTATTCGGCGAAAACCGGAATCAAGGCGACACTCTTTTTGACCGCGAGGGCCGTCAACGGCGCGTTCGCCGGTTTGTTCACAAGCGAGCTGGTGAAACGGTTTCCGTGCGACATCGAGGTGTTCTCCAACAATGTGCTGCCCGTCGCGTCCCCCTATTCGCTATCCGTTCCGGCGGCGGCCGCCCTGCTTGTCATGGGCGCGCTCCTTATATTAGACCTTGAAGCCGGAAGGAAAGTGTGCTAAACTTTGAACGGTGATTCTATGAAAGGCACACTGTTAAACCAGAAAGACATCGCGCCAGCCTGCTCCTATTGCCTGCACGGCAGGCTCTCGGCGGACAAGCAGAGCATCCTCTGTGTCAAACGGGGCATCATGCTGTTGACTTCGCGCTGCCGCAAATTCCGCTATGACCCCCTGAAAAGAGAGCCGCAAAAACAGCCGCGGCTTCAGGAATTCCGTTCCGAAGATTTTGAGATTTAGACGGCAAACCGGAGGGATTTCATGGCCTACATTTCCATGATGGACTATGACAACGCGCCCGAAGAAGCCCGCGCCGCCCACGACGCGCACGCGAAAATCGGCCGCATCACCAACATGAAAAGGACGCTGCTCAACAGCGTTCCCGCTTTTCACGCGCTGATGGAGTGGTATACCCTGCGCGACGAGGCGGCGAAGTTTCTCACACCGCTGGAGATCAACTTTTTCTGCTACGCGATATCCACCCAAAACGACTGTTTGATCTGCTCCACCTTCTTCCGCAAGATTCTCAAGGACGAGGGCATTGATTTCGACGGCTTTTCGTTCACGCCGAAGCAGCAGACGCTCGTCGACTTCGGCCGGGCGATGGTCACAGACCCCCGCGGTATCGGCGACGACCTGTTCGCGCGTCTCAAAGCGCTGTTCAGCGAGGAGCAAATCGTGCTGCTGACCGCGTTCGGGGCGATTATGATCGCGACAAACCTGATCAACACCACGCTGAAGGTGCCGCTTGACGGCTACCTGGCGGGCTACTGACGCAGTGGTTAGAAAAAGGCTCCTTTTTCAAAGGAGCTGCCGCCGTAGGCGGCTGAGGATTAAATCACCTGTCAGGCGAAGCCTTTTTTAAACATACAGGAGGAAACCAATGAAGGAATTTGAAAACAAAACGGTCTTTATCACCGGCGCGGCGAAAGGCCAGGGGCGCGGGGTCGCGCTCGCCTTCGCGAAGGAAGGCGCGAACATCGTCGCGTTCGACCTCGGCGAGCGCATCGGCTACCCGGCTTATAACCGCTCGTGCGGCAGAGACCTCGAACAGCTCAAAGCCGATGTCGAGGCCGCCGGCGGGCAAATTGAAATCGGCGCCGGCGATGTGCGCAGCGCGGACGATGTCCAAAAGGCAGTCACCGCGGGCGTCGGGCGGTTCGGCGCCATCGACATTCTGTTTAACAACGCGGGCATCTGCGCCTACGGGCTTTCGCATGAGCTCAGCGAAAACGAATGGGACGCCATGCTCGACATCAACCTCAAAGGCGCCTGGCTCGTCTCGAAATACGTCATCCCCCACATGATTGAAAAGAAGAGCGGCGTCATCATCAACAATTCCTCCATCGGGGGCCTGCGCGGCATGAACCGTCTTTCGCACTACGCCGCCTCAAAATTCGGGCTCATCGGGCTGACCAAATCGCAGGCCATCGAGCTTGCGCCCTACGGCATCCGGGTCATCAGCATCCACCCGACCGGCGTCAACACGCCGATGAACGACGGTTTGGCCGAAATGGAAGGCGCGACGGCGATTGAAATCGCCGAAAGGTCGGCGGGGAACCTGCTGCCCGTGCCCTGGATTGAAGTCGAGGACGTCGCGAACTCCGTGTTGTTCCTCGCGAGCGACAAAGCGAAGTATATCACCGGCAGCCAGTTCGTTTTGGACGCCGGATTGCTGACAAGGTAAATAACTTTACAGTTAGATTTAAATCGATTCGCACATCCGTAAAAAGCGTTGTTGTCAATCCGTGTGATTCCCTCCGAAATAATCACGGTTTCAAGAGTATTGTTGAACTCAAAGTCTCTGTTGCCAATCACATTAATGCTACCCGGAATGGTTAGGGTTTTCAGACTGTCACAGTAGTGAAACGCTCTTGAGCCTATCTTCAGGACGTTTTCCGGAAACGATATTTTCTTAAGGTTCGTGCAGCGTTCAAAGGCGCCAAACCCTATGTTTGTTAATCCATATTCAATTGTGACGCGTTCCAACGAACTGCAGCCATAGAAAGCATTGCTATATATGTGCTTTACAGCCCTAGGTATGGTTACGCTTACAATGTTGTCAGCGAGGAGAACATTATGCAAACCTACATCAGTTTGTTCAGCAGCGCAGGAGTTGGATGCTACGGATTCAAAATGGAGGGATTTGAATGCATCGCAACAAACGAACTCATCGAGCGTAGACTGAACATCCAAAAATTGAATCATAAGTGTAAGTACGATTCTGGTTACATTTGCGGAGACGTAATAAAAGTAGAAACGAAAGCTTTGCTCTACGAAGAAATTGAAATGTGGAAACGCAAGGAAAAGATAAAGCGAGTAGATGTGGTAATAGCTACACCACCTTGCCAAGGTATGTCTGTTGCGAACCACAAAAAGTCCAATACAGAAATCGTCCGAAACTCACTTGTGGTAGAATCGATAAAAATAATACAGACTATTCATCCGAAATTCTTCGTTTTTGAAAACGTACCTGCGTTTATGAAGACAATTTGCACAGACATTGATGGGACAGATAAACCCATTTCAGATGCGATTAGCAACAATCTTGGAAAAGATTACTCTTTTGCCTCACGGTTAATAAACTTCAAAGACCACGGTGCTTGTTCAAGTCGTGCAAGAACTGTTGTTATAGGTGTTAGCAAAGACTATGCCGACGAGGTGTCACCTTTTGAACTTTACCCCAGTCTTAAGCCAGAAAGGACTCTTCGAGAGGTTATCGGTGATATGCGTCCGCTAACCATTTTTGGAGAGATAGATCCCGATGACATTTATCATTCTTTCAGGACTTACCCCGAACACATGAGATCATGGATTTCTAATTTAAAAGAGGGTGAATCCGCATTTGATAACGAAGAAGACTCAATGAAGCCCCACCAGATTGTTGATGGAAAATTAATAATAAATCAACAAAAGAATGGTGACAAATATAAACGCCAGTATTGGGATAAGGTAGGTCCCTGTGTACATACTCGCAATGACCAGCTTGCCAGCCAAAACACAGTTCACCCAAGTGATGACAGAGTATTCAGTATTAGAGAATTAATGAGAATGATGACTGTCCCAGACACATTCAATTGGAGTGATGATGATTTTGAGTGTTTGAATAGCTTGTCGGATGATGAGAAGCGGACCTATTTAAAGCGAGAGGAAATTAAAATTCGGCAGTCGCTCGGTGAAGCTGTTCCCACGGGTATATTCCGAGAGATCGCAGCAAACATTCGTAAAATTTTGTCTTACGCTCCGATGAAC
>DAITOC010000128.1:0-4608 GCA_036834305.1 Clostridiales bacterium | reverse complement strand
GGGGCAAGGCCGCCGTCAAGACCGCGTTAAGGTCCGTGAGAGGCGGGTAAAACCGCAACCGGGGTGGAACCGTGGAGCGTAAAGCTTCATCCCTTTACATAGGGATGGGGCTTTTTTGTTTACTTTTTGGGAGGACTGATTATGGTTAAGGTTACATTAAAGGATGACTCTGTGAAAGAGTACGAAAAAGGAATGTCCGTTTTGGACATCGCCCGCGATTTGAGCCAAGGGTTGTACCGCGCCGCGTGCGCCTGCAAAATCAACGGCGAGGTCCGCGACTTGCGAACGGCAGTTGAAGAAGACTGCGCGTTGGAGATTTTAACCTTCGCCGACGAGGACGGAAAAAGAGCGTTCCGCCACACGGCGTCGCACATCATGGCGCACACGGTCAAGCGGCTGTTTCCGCAGGCCAAGCTCGCCATCGGCCCGGCGATTGACAATGGTTTTTATTACGACTTTGACGTGGAAAAGCCCTTCACGCCGGAAGACCTCGCCCGGATCGAAGCCGAAATGAAAAAAATCGTGAAAGAGAACCTGCGGCTCGAACGCTATGAGCTCGACGCGGACGAAGCGCTCGACTTCATGAGAAAAGCCGGCGAGGACTACAAAGCCGAACTCATCGAGGAACACGCGGGCAAAGGCGAAAAAATTTCGTTCTTTAAACAGGGCGAGTTCCACGAACTGTGCGCGGGCCCGCACATCCCCGACACGGGCCGGGTCAAAGCGTTTAAGCTGACGGCCTCTACGGGCGCGTACTGGCGCGGCGACTCGACGAAAAAGATGCTGCAGCGGATCTACGGCACGGCGTTTGACAACAAAGAGGAGATGGAGAACTATCTTGCAGCCGTGGAGGAAGCGAAAAAGCGCGACCACAACATCATCGGCCGCCAGCTGGGCTTTTTCACGACCTCCGACGTCATCGGCCAGGGTTTGCCGCTGCTGATGCCAAAAGGGGCGAAGGTCGTCCAGCTCCTGCAGCGTTTCGTCGAGGACGAGGAGGAGAAGCGCGGCTACCTGTTGACCAAGACACCGTTCATGGCGAAAAGCGATTTGTACAAACTCTCCGGCCACTGGGACCATTACAAAGAAGGCATGTTTATCCTGGGCGACGAGTCGAAGGACGACGAGGTCTACGCCCTGCGGCCGATGACCTGCCCGTTTCAATTCACCATCTACAACACGCAGATGCACTCCTACCGCGATTTGCCCATCCGCTACAACGAAACCTCGACGCTGTTCCGCAACGAGTCGTCGGGCGAAATGCACGGGCTCATCCGCGTGCGCCAGTTCACCATCTCCGAAGCGCACCTCATCTGCACGCCCGAGCAGCTCGCCGGCGAGTTCCGCGGCGTTGTCGACCTTGTTCACTTTATGACTTCCACGCTCGGCATTCAGGGGGATTTGACCTATCGCTTCAGCCGGCGCGACCCCGCGGACAAGGAGAAATACATCGACGACGACGAGGTCTGGAACAACACCGAAGCCGTGATGAAGGATATCCTTGACAGCCTGGGGCTTGATTACAAGGAAGCCATCGGCGAAGCGGCGTTCTACGGGCCGAAGCTCGACATCCAGTTCAAGAACGTCCACGGCAAGGAGGACACGCTCATCACCGTGCAAATCGACCGCTACCTTGCCGAGCGCCTCGACATGACCTATATCGACGCGGACGGGCTGAAAAAACGGCCGTATATTATCCACCGCACCTCCATCGGCTGCTACGAGCGGACGCTCGCGACGCTGATTGAAAAATACGCGGGCGCTATGCCGATTTGGATTGCCCCCGAGCAAATCCGCATCCTGCCGATTTCCGAACGGCACCACGAAGCCTGCGCGAAAGTGAAGGAAAAACTCGCCGCCGCCGGCTTTCGGGTGACGCTTGACGACCGCAGCGAAAAGGTCGGGTATAAAATCCGCGAGGCGCAGCTTGAAAAAATCCCCTATATGCTCGTTATGGGCGACAAAGAGGCGGAGGACGGCACCGTTTCGGTGCGCAAGCGCGGCGAGGGCGACATCGGCAGCATGGCCGTCGGGGACTTCCTTGCGTTGGCTCTGAGGGAAACGGCGGAAAAAGTGATTTTCTGATATTCAGCTATATAAAACCGCGGGCAGTCGAGCCGAAAGCCTGACCGCCCGCGATTTGGTTTATCCGTCTATATCAGCCAGGCGGGTACATACCAGTTTTTGCCGTCTATTGGCAGCAGATCGTTAGCCATACAGACGACGGCGCCTTCCCCGATTTCAACTTTGTAACTTTCCAGCTCGCCGAAAAGTTCGGGTTGGGAGACCGGTTGAATCACACCGAAATGCTTGACAGAGGCCGCGCCCGGGGAAGCGGCCTTTTTGATTTCCACGGGGAAAAGCGTGCCGTCGCGCATCAGAAGCAAATCAATTTCTTTCTTATCCTTATCACGGTAATAATAGACGGGCGGAGCCTTGCCCGCGTTGAGGTAACTTTTGTAGATTTCGGAGAAAACCCAGCTTTCAAAAAATGCGCCGGCCATCGGCCCCCTTTCGAGCGTTTCGGCGTTCCCCCATTTCAGCAGATACGCGCAAAGGCCGGTATCTAAAAAGTGCAGAAGCGGCAGCTTCACCACGCGTTTGAGAACATTGTTGTGGTACGGCTGCACCAGCGCGACGATGCGGGAGGACACCAGCACCGACAACCATTTTTTCGCCGTTGGGGCGCTGACGCCCGTTTCTTTCGCGATTTCATCGTAGTTCACCGGTTTCGCCGTGCGGGCGGCCACCACGGTCATAAAATTGAAAAACGCCATCTCGTCGGCGACCTGCGTTAAATCTTTGACATCGCGCTGCAAGTAGGAGTTGACATACGACATATAGAAGCTTTCCAAATCCGGCGCGCCTTCGGTATGCAGTGCGGGAAAAAAGCCGGTAAATATTCTTTCGTATATCTCGTTCAAGCGCATTTTTTGCGCGGTTTCACAGCGGCGTGTCAACCGTACCGGTGACACCGTGAACGGTTCGGAAACCGAGCCGTTTATTTCGCTGTTTGAGAGCCCCAACAGATTGACGATGCCGACCCGGCCCGCCAGCGACTCGCTGACATTTTTCATCATATGAAACATTTGCGAGCCTGTCAGCCAATAATCTCCCCGGTTTTTCGATTCATCCACGCTCATTTTGATATACGGCAGGATTTCGGGTGCGTACTGTATTTCATCAATGATGACCGGCGGCGTGTAACGCTGTATAAAAAGCGCGGGGTCTTTTTTCGCCAAAAGCCGGATGTCGGGGTCGTCAAAGGTCACATACTTTCTTTCGGGGGCGGCCAATTGCCGCAAGAGGGTGGTTTTGCCGACCTGCCTGGGCCCGGTGACCAGCAGGACGGGAAAAGTTTTGGAAATATTCAAGACCGTTTCTTCAATTGCTCTTTGAATATACATAAATTCACCTGCTCACGGATAAAACTCCGTCAGAACTAAATTATAATTTTATTATAGCCGAATTTTTCGTTCTGTCAACAAAAAAAAGCATCTATTCTTATTTATAAATTAAATTGACATCATTCTGAAAGTGTTATAATACATTAAACTTTGTCGGAAGGAACCGTGGCGTTATGCACTCATTTTTATTAAGGCGCAGACGATGATGGCTTGTATCTTCATAGGTACAAGCGATTCGTTGCTGTGTGCCTGTGAAGTGAACGGATAGGTTTAATCACTGTATCGGCACTTAGCCGGAACAGTATTTTTTATTGTGTTGAGTTTGTAAAGGGAATATTTTTATGAAACATCAGACTCTCAGCGACGCCGTAACGGATTTCATGGAGTTGTCGGACAATGCCGCCATTTTGGATATCGGATGCAGAAACGCCGGATGGCTGCTTTGTTTTGAAAATCAGTTTAAAAGTAAAATCAAAAAATCAATTGGCGTGGACAAAAATTCAAAAGGTTTTACCGATTTTGACCTTGAAGGAACCTCGATTTCCTTAATGGAAATGGACTGCTCCCAAAATATCGATTTCCCCAATGAGACCTTTGATTTTGTATTTTCGAAGGATGCGCTTGAATGCTTTGCCGATAAAAAAACACTCGTCCGGGAAATACACCGGATATTGAAACCAAACGGAACGGTGATCTGTGTGCATGCCGATTGGGACAGCATTGTGTATAACGGCAGCAATAAGGACCTGATTAACAAAGCGGTTCACGCGTATGCCAACTGGCAACAGCCGTGGATGGATGACTTTGACAGTTGGATCGGGCGGAGAACTTATCCGATTTTTCATTCATCGGGCCTTTTTGAAAGTCGGATCGCTGTTTACAACTGCATAGAAACGGAGTTCACACAGGATTCTTACGGATATTCGATGATTGATCATTTTGAGTGCCTGGTTCTTCACGAAACAGGCTTGTTATCCCGGGAGGAATACGACTGCCTAAAAAATGACCTGCTGACATCATATCAACAAGGCCAATATTTATTTTCAAAACCGTTTTACATTTATAAAGGCATAAAAAAGGATTTTTAACATCATCACATTTAACGCTAACCGGCAAGCCGTTTAAAGCTTGCCGGTTTTTCGTGATCGTTTGATTGTCTTTGCCGCTTAATCCGCGGGAGCCTCGCAGCAGGGAGGCGCGC
>DAITOC010000127.1:0-4610 GCA_036834305.1 Clostridiales bacterium | reverse complement strand
ACAGCGCACTTCAATTGCCAGCGCGCTGATAAACAACCCGAAAATCATTCTCGCGGACGAACCGACCGGGAACCTCGATTCCGAATCCACCGAGGCGGTTTACGGCATCATGCGGGATATTAACGAACAGTTTAAAACTACATTCGTTATTATTACGCACGACCGTAAAATCGCTCAAAAAGCCGACAGGATCGTCGAAATCAAAGACGGCCGGATTAATCTGGATGTGTCTTCCGGGCAATATCCGGGCTGAAAATCGTGAGGATTTGGGAGAACGATGAAAACATTTCTGATTAAAACAATATCGGCGCTGACGATATTCGCCCTTCTCTTGCCTGCCGTTTCCATGAAAACAACCGTCCCGGAAGCGGATTTGCCGGCTGACGGTTCGCGCTCTCCCTCTCAACAGCGGGAAATCCCTGCTAAAGAAAGGAGCGCGCCGGTTTCTTTGCCCTTGCCGCCTTTAAATGACAAGCCGGCGAAAACTCCGGCGAAGATTCCGGCGAAGATTTCGAAGAAGATGAGCGCGGATTGCTGCGCGGCCGGGGACGATGTCGTTTATGCCCATGAGTTTCTTTCGGAATACCTGAAGGCCGCGTTGAGCGGCGGCGAAATCACTTCCGGTTTGGTTGAGACGAGCGCTCCGTACCCCGAATTTGTTTTTTATTATACCGATGATCAAAATTTGACACACAGCATTTTTCTCGGCTTGTATTGGGACGAGGAAAACAAACGCATTATAGGCAGAAGTGAAAAGGGCGTCTTCGGCTTCGGCTTTGATGTGGATGCGAAACAGCGGCTGCTGTATTCCGCGTTGAACGGTTGGGAAAGGAACTTGGGTTATAGCAGCCTGTTCGACACTCTCGCGCCGGCCGCCGGTATTTTCTTCGACACAAAGCGGTTCCGTTTCGAGTATGACGGAATCGATTGGATGATTCAGATTTGGAAAGGTATTTATTTTATCGGTTTTCCCGGCGCGGAAATCGGCATCTACACCAAACCAAAAAACCGGGAGGCGGCATATTATGACACCGCGCTTGACAGCCAGATGCTTTCCATGTCCATGCGCTTGTTGAACAAAGACGGGGTTCTGTTCGAAATGGACGAAAGAAAACACTGGTGGTTGAGCGGCGTGACCCTCAACGGTATGTTTGCTCCGCGCGGCGAATTGGTTCTGGAAGGCAGCATTCTCTTTGAATCGCAGGGCATGATGACGGCGTTTCTCGAAGCGTTCGACGAGCAGGCGGACGGCAGTTCCCTGAAAACGGAAACAGATGGTTTGCGCTTACGCTTCGTTTGGAGCGGCAGTTGACCGAAAAGCATTATAAAAGACCACCGAGAAAGGACGAGATGATATGAAAAGATTGATCGCATCGTTATTGAGCATCATCGTCGCGCTGTTCCCCGGCCTTGTTGCCGGGGAGAAATCCCGCCGGTTTGTATCGCCCCCTTACGGCGAACTCTCCAACGCGAATTCATCCGAAAACACCAAAGCGGTCTACCGGTATATCTGCTCTGTATACAAAAAAAACATATTGACAGGGCAGCAGGAATATTTCCAGAGCCCCGACAATGAAATAAACTATATCGAGTCCGTCACGGGGAAACTGCCGGCTATCCGCGGTATGGACTTCATCAACGATGATTTTGACGGCGTGGTCAGCCGTGCGAAAGAATGGTGGGAAAGAGGCGGCATTCCGACCATATGCTGGCACTGCGGCAGTAATTTCAAGAATGGGTATTGGGAATGCCTGCACTCGGACATCGCGGATTGGGAGGCTGCGCTGACGGAGGGTACGCCGGAGTACGACGCGCTTATCGCCGGTATAGACAAGGCGGCGGCGGCTCTGTCGGAACTCGAAGAAGCGGACGTCCCGGTGCTGTGGAGGCCGTTTCATGAACTCGACGGCGATTGGTTCTGGTGGGGGCGGGGCGGCGCCCGCAATTATGTGAAGCTTTGGCGGATTATGTACACCCGCTACACCGACCATTGGGGTTTGGATAATCTAATCTGGGTGCTCGGCTACCAGGCAAGGACAGAGACGCCGGAACTGTGGTACCCCGGTGACGGCTATGTGGACATTGCCGGGGCGGACAGTTACTACGGAGGGACACAAGTTCTTCTGTACAAACGGGTCGAATTGTTTATCGGCAACCGCAAACCGATCTGTTTCCATGAAACGGGCACCATTCCGGATATGAATAAGTTGCAATTCTGGGGGCCGATTGGTGTTACTTCATGACCTGGCACACGGATTACATTACGGATGAAAAAAACAACACCAAAGAAAGCCTTGTGAAAATTTACAACAGCGATTACGCGATTACCCTGGATGAGCTGCCGTCGTTCACCGGCGCTTAAACAAATAAAAGTGAAGCATAATCAAACAACCGCCAAGGCGATGCTTTGGCGGTTGTTACTGTCGGCGTTAAGCGGAGGCCGCATACCCATTAATCGAACGGAAACACTAAACGTGATATATAAATTTTCGCCGCTTTATCACAACGGCTTAAAGGCAATCGTCATGGACGGGTAAAACAGGATGGCCGAAAAACTCGGTGAGTATAACAAAAAGAGAAATTTCAACAATACCGAAGAACCGCAGGGCAAAACCGAAGAGTCCGGCGATGGTCTTCGGTTTGTCGTTCAGCATCATATGGCCCGCAAAGAGCACTACGATTTTCGCTTGGAATGGGAAGGCGCTTTGCTGAGTTGGGCAGTCCCCAAAGGCCCTTCGAATGACACTCGCGACAAGAGGCTCACCTTTCCAAAAGACAGAACAGCTGCTTTACAACTACATGACACTGAAAAAGGCCATTTCCGAAAAAAGGCGGCACATTGACTTCATCAAAGAGAGCGGCCTCCAGAAGAAAAGCAAGAGCATAACCAGTTTTACCGGGAATAACCCGCTCGAAGCTAAGCCTGAAGATGAAAAGGTCGAGGAACAGATAGCAACGCTCGAAAACACGATAAGAATCACCAAGCAATACTTAGAGGTAATCGAAACCGCGCTTTCGGAAATATCCGATCATAAGTATTATGACATCATCCGAATGAGGTATTTTGATGGCGTCGCAATGGACAAGATTGCCGAACATTTTGAAGTTGATGTGAAAACGGTCAGCAGAAATAAGAACCAGCTTGTTGGAAAACTGGCGATTTATATGTTCTCCGATGAGGTAATCACCGAAATATTCAAATAAAATGTCCGAAACCATGTCCTTTTGATGCCCTTGCAACACCTTATTTTATGTGATATGCTTGGTACAGTTTAAATTGCGATTAAAGCACCGGGGGTTATCAATTCCCGGCGCTTCTTTTTTTGGGCGTGATTGGATGGACTGTAAATCTTGTTGGTTTAACAACTTAAAGCACACCGACAAGCCGTTTTGCATATTGCCTCGCTGCCCCTATCAAGCGAAAGAGCCTGAGAATGACAAGGAAAGGCAGGTGCCGCAAAATGACTGAAAGGCAAAAAAGGTTCTGTGAAGAATATTTAATTGACTTGAACGCGACACAGGCCGCAATTCGGGCGGGGTATTCTCCAAAAACCGCGCAAGAACAAGGTTCAAAATTGTTATCAAAAGTTATTGTTCGCGCGCGTATAGATAATGAGCTTGCTGAACGCTCGAAGCGTACAGGGGTTACCGCTGACAGGATTGTCCGGGAACTTGCCCGCATCGCTTTTGTCAGCGCTCCGGACGTTATCAACCTCGACAGTGCAACCGTCGTTGACGGGGCAACCGATGACGACCTTGCGGCCATCGCTTCTGTCAAGGTCAAACACTCGACATCCGATAGCGGCGACATGACTGAACGCGAGATAAAGCTTGCCGACAAAATAAAGGCACTTGAGCTGCTTGGTCGCCATAACGGCATGTTTACAGACAATATTAACCTTGGCGGTAATATGGGGGTTCAGATTATAAATGACATCCCAAAAAATACAGGTTAAGCTTACTGACGTAATTGCTCCAGCATTCTATTCCTTGCATTGGGATATTGTAGATAGGCTTCATACATATTACAGACTCCCAGGGGGCCGAGGATCTACAAAGTCAAGCTTTGTTTCCGTTGAAATAATCCTTGGAATGATGGACGATGCCAATAATGGTAAGTTCACAAACGCTGTTGTATTTCGCCGGTATAAAGTTGACTTGCATGATAGCGTATATGAACAGTTGCTATGGGCTATTGATAAGCTTGAGGTATCCAACAAGTGGAAGGCCACATTATCACCCCTTAAACTGACTTACATGCCAACAGGGCAAGTTATCTTGTTCAGGGGGGCGGATAAGGTAACAAAGGCAAAATCAATTAAAGCATCAAAGGGCTATATAAAATACCTATGGCTTGAAGAGCTGGACGAATTTGAGGGCCCTGAAAAGCTGAGAAGCATAAGACAATCAATTGTCAGAGGCGGTGATGAATTTACCGTCTTTTACACTTATAATCCGCCTAAATCGCAGCGCAGCTGGGTAAATGACCCGGTTCAGTGGAATAGGCCTGACACATTGTCTCATCACAGCGATTATATGAGCGTTCCAAGACAATGGCTCGGGGAACAGTTTATCGCCGATGCTGAGCATCTTAGGGATACAAAGCCTGA
>DAITOC010000126.1:0-4664 GCA_036834305.1 Clostridiales bacterium | reverse complement strand
TATTCATAATGATTCACACCGCCTTCCGGTCTCCCCTTTCACCGGCGACAGTCGGAGGGGAATTGCGTCATATACTTCTTAGCCGCTATATGGCGAATAATCAATACGCCCTGTTTTTCGCCTCACCGCCGGCAAAGCGGCCGCATTTCATAAAGGCCAGAAGAGCCCACGAGCAGATCATACTCGAGCCTCCCCGGCTGATAAACGGCAACGTGACACCCGTCAGGGGCAAAAGGTCCGTCACACCGAACACATTCAGCGCCGTTTGAAACAGCATCATTGCCGCGGCGGCCACACAGGCGATCGCGTAAAAGGCGGAACCCGACACCCTCGCGGTTTTCACCGCGAATACCGCTAGAAGCAAGAAAGCGAGGAGGATGAAAACGCCGAGCAACAAGCCCCATTCCTCGCAAAGCATGCCGAAAACAAGGTCCGTCGAGGCGGCGAATACTTCCCTCAACTTTCCTTTACCGAGGCCGAGCCCGAACAGTCCGCCGCTCGCGGAATAAATCAGCACCCTCGTCTGCTGAAAGCCGCTGTCGTCGATAAAATCCCATACATGCCGGTATGTCGCGAAGCGGGTGGCGACATAAGGCCTGAAATAGACGATCAGCATCGCGCCGAGCAGGGCGCCCGCGCAGACAAGGATGATTGTGCGTATATCCCCCGAGCGCATAAAGGCGATAACGATAAACGTGAAGAAAAAAATCAACGCCGTGCCGAAGTCTCGCATGAGGAACAAAGCGCCCACACAGCAAACGGAAAAAACGACATATTTCGTCAGGCTTTGGGTGGATTGCAGTTTGTCAAGCGTCACCGCGCCGATAAAAACAAAAGCCGCCTTGACGAATTCCGACGGCTGGACAGAAAACGGGCCGAGTTCAATCCAATTCAAGGCGCCGTTGACGGTTTTGGCCATCAGAAGGTTGGCGGCGAGGATACCGACGCAGGCAAAGGCGGCGGGTATCCGCAGGGACATAGCGAATTCGGGGTCGCGCAGGATCAAGATGGTGAGAATAAACACGAGGAGCCCCGCGGCAGCCGCGGCGAGTTGCTTGTAGGCCAATTCTTCGTTGATGCCGCCCGCGATGACCAGGCTGATACCCGTTAAAAAAAACGCGATAATTTCCAGTTCAAAGGAGGTGCGTTTCGTCACCAAACGGCTGATAATCAGGTACAGCCACTCCATGGCGATGTAGCCGGCGAATATATACATAAGACGAATATCCGGTTGGCCTGTTTCAAACACCACGCTCGAAAACGACAGCATCTGAAACGCCGTAACCGGCAGCATAGCAAGTTTCCACTTGAAAGGCCTTGTTTTTTTTGTTTTAACGCGCATCGTCTCACCGGGCCGTTTTCCTTTATTAGTCGGAAAGGGGATGGCCATAGCCGTCCCCCATACCGAATAGCGCTATCTAATTATATCGCCGGTGAAAGAAAAAGTAAACTTTATTTGTGAATCAGGTCGCGTTTCTTATCCTCCGGAAGGTCGAGCCCGAGCGTACCGCCCGGATTCATGAGGTTGTCAGGGTCGAAGTGTTTCTTCAACGCGCGGTAAATCTCCATTTGGTTTTTGCCGATTTGCGCCTCAAGCCACGGCGCGGTCATTTTGCCGATGCCGTGATGATGGCTCATGGCGGCGCCGTACTTTTGTATGTTATCCATGATGCCGCTCTGGTATTCGAGGTACTCGTCAATGTCACTGATTCTGGCTTCGAAAATAAAATACAGGTTGGCGCCCTGTGGGTAGAAGTGGGACATGTGCGTCATACAAATCGTGTTATTGCGGCTTTTGCAGAATTCCCGCACGCCCTGATAGACGGGCATGAAATTGCTCCAGTTGACAGAACACTCGAGCGTGTCGAGCATCAGGCCGAAGTCGCCCATATCCTCACGCAGGTAAGGGTCCGTAAACCGGCCGTGTTCCCAGCTTTTGGTGACGATACCCGTCGTGTACATCGCCCCGTATTTTTTGCATACTCTGTGAATCTGTTTCTTGACATTTTTGCTGAAGTTCTTCTCACCCTCGGTGAATCCGAGCATCAGCACCCGGCTGCCGTCCCTGAAGCCCTTCGCTTTTAAGAGCGTATCGATGGGGCTGCCGTGGACGCCGTACAGGCGAAAAGCGACCGACGTCTCTTCGGGGTCGGAAAGGCGGAACACGGACGGAAAGCCGAATTCACCCTGCATAACCTCGCGCGCCGCGTCGACGCCACTTTGCCAGTCTTTAAAAACATAGCTGAAGCGCTTCCTGTTTTCGGGCATATACTTAAAAATTCGCAGAGTGACATGCGTAAGCACGCCGAAAGCGCCCTCGCTGCCCATCATGATTTCGTCAATGGAGGGGCCTGTCGCGTTGGCGGGAAACTCGTCGCTCCGAACGATACCGGCCGGTGTGACATATTCCTGGCTGATGACGAGATCCTCAATTTTGCCGTAATAGGTTGAATTCTGCCCCGCTCCTCTGGTTACAACCCAGCCGCCGACGGAGGAATACTCGAAGCTCTGCGGAAAATGGCCGCAGGTGTACGCTCTTTTCGCGCCCAGAATTTCAACGGCTTTGTTCAGCGTTTCCTCAAGTTTGGGCCCGCTCATGCCCGCCTGAACGGTGATGGTTTGGTTGTATTCATCAAAAGAAATCACATTGTTAAAATGCGGCCTCATATCCAGGCTGACGCCGCCCTTATACGGCTCGACACCTCTGGTAACCGAAGAGCCGCCTCCGTAAACATACACCGGGATTTTTTCTACGCAGCAATACGCGACAATTTTGATAATGTCTTCGCGGGTGCGCGGGTACAGCACGGCGTCGGGCAGGTTTTCAACGATATGCTTGCGAAGCCGCATAAGGTCGACCATCGTCTTGCCGTAAGCGACGGATAGCCGCGTGTAATTGTCTGTCAGCACATTGTCCGCCCCGAGTATTTCGCGGAAAGCGTTGAGTTGTTCCTCGCTCAAGCGGCCGGGGCAGTCGAAGTCGACCGCTTCCAAGCCCATCTCCTTCTTCTCTTTGAAATCCTCATCGGTCATTTCAAAGGTTTCTTTCATCAGTTTGTAGAGGTTGGCGTTGGGCGCCTTGAACGCGGTGGGGCTGCCCCATTTTAAAATGGAGCGGTAGGACTTCGCGGGCGCTTCCTCGTGATACCACGCCGGGGTAAACTCCGTTTTCTTTGACATACGATCGCCTCCATCAATCAGATAGTATTCATATTGGCCGTCGCGACCAGTTCCACACCGCACACATCAGGCAGCACAACGTCGCCCACGCGAAGACGGCTTGTCACCAGCGCGGTTTTAATCACTTTCATAGCGTCAAAAATTTTATTTTTTGGTATCTCGCCGTTAATTTTAACCGGCAGCCGCGGGAAATCGGGAAACACCGTCGGAACGGTAGTCGTCAGGGAGCGGACGGGATTCGTCAGTTCCGCTTCGGCGAAGGCGATTCCTTTTTTGCATTGCGCGCCGGTTACTTTCAAATCCCCACCCTCGCCGTCAACGGTCAGCCTGCAGCCGTTCGGGCAGACAATACAAGTCAGTTCCATATAATCACCGCTTTATTCAGAATTCAATTTCCATTCCGTCATAGGATACCAGGAAGACTTTTTCGGCCGCCGGGGGGACAAACTCGTCGTAAGTAACCAGCCCGTTGTGTGAAAAATGGTGATAGCACCAAACCGTGCCCTCGCCGCCGCAGCCCATTTTGACGAGGCGCTCCCTGACCTCAACCCCCGTATCCATGCCCATGTGCCCCCGGCGGTAATTGAAAACCGCGCCCGTGCAGTCGAGCGACACAAAGTCGAAGTGGGGTTTCGTCTTTTCAAGCCAAGCCCAGGTTTCATCGGGAAAATAACCGGTATCGTTGGCGTAAAGCATGGTTTTATCCCCGTCACCGATGATATATATCAACGGATCGAGTTCCTTCGCGTGGTCGGCTTTCAGGGCGGTCACCTTATATCGGCCGGCAAAAAAGGGCTGAAAAGGCTCCACCGGGTAAAAGCGCATATTGCACTTTTCTTCGAGGCTGTGTTGTTCAATCAGTCCGGCGATGCCCGCGCCGCTTTTTGCCGAAGCGAAAAACGTAAGAGGCGGAAAACCTTCCTCCCCGGCGCTGTGGGCAAACGGCTCCTTTCGCATCTGCAAATCCGGCACATAAAGATGGTCGGAATGCGAATGGGTTACCAGGCAATTCTCGATTTTTTTCAAATCCAGCCCGTATTGAAGAACATGAAGATAAGTGTCGGCCGGGAAATCGATCAGCAGCACATCATCGACCGCTGCTTGTGAACGGGTGCGAATATTCCTCCCGCCCGCGCGGGAAGCCCTTTGGCAGACATCGCAGTGGCAAAACAACGCGGGCGTGCCTTCCGCCGCGGCGGTTCCGAGATACCGTAACTTCACGTCAATCCCCCAAAATCAATTCAATTTCCTTAACTATAGACGATGGTTCCTGAAAACTCAACACTTCCATCTCGGATGGAAGCAGGCGCATGTATTTTTTCGCCTTGGCTTTTTCGCCGTTGACGCGCAGTTCGACGCGCTTGTTGCGGCAATCCTCCCGGCTGCGGAAATACACGCTTAACGGACCGGCCTTCGCCGCGTCGTAGCGATGGGGAACCACGTACAAAAAATCCTTTGGATTGCAGGCGATTTTAATTTGCTCC
>DAITOC010000125.1:0-4743 GCA_036834305.1 Clostridiales bacterium | reverse complement strand
GTTTTACCCCGCCCGCGATAGCGAGTCTTAAAAAAGAGGGTTTTTTCACACATGTACGCGATTATCGAAACAGGCGGCAAGCAGTACAAGGTCGAAGCGGGCCAAACCGTTTTTATCGAAAAGCTTAACGCCGAAGAAAACGAAGAAGTCACCTTTACCAATGTCATCGCGGTCGGGTCGGACGATGGCTTGGCTACCGGAACACCCTATGTCGACGGCGCTTCCGTTACGGCGAAAGTCCTGAAAAACGGCAAGGCGAAAAAACTGACCGTCTTCACCTACAAGGCGAAGAAAAACGAGAAACGCAAGATGGGCCACAGGCAGCCTTACACGAAGGTGGAAATTTCCGCGATCAATAAGTAATCCGATGATAAAATGCGTCTTTTTTCAAAGCGAAGGGCTGCTCCGCGGGTTTGAAATCAGCGGCCACGCGGGGGCCGGAACAGCGGGAAACGATATCGTTTGCGCGGCGGTTTCCTCGGCGGCTTACATGACGGTGAACACATTGTCTGAGATTTTGAAAATCGACGCGGAACCGGAAGTCGGCGGCGCGTTTATGAAACTGGCGCTCACCGCCGCGCAGGCGGAAAAAGCGCGGGACTTGCTCAAAGGTTTCGAACTGCATATCATTCAAACGGGCAAGGCAAACCCCGGTAAAATCAAAGTAGTATACGGAGGACAAAAAAATGCTTAAAATCAACATTCAACTGTTCGCGCATAAAAAGGGAATGGGCTCCACCAGGAACGGCCGCGATTCCGAATCCAAAAGGCTCGGCGTCAAAAGGTCCGACGGGCAGTTTGTGCTCGCCGGCAACATCCTGATTCGTCAGCGCGGAACGAAAATACATCCCGGCAACAATGTCGGCAAGGGTTCCGACGACACCCTGTTCGCGCTCATCGACGGCAAAGTCAAATTCGAGCGGAAGGACAAAGACCGCAAGAAGGTCAGTGTCTATGCCATCGAGCAGTGACAACAAAACACAGACTTACGGGCGGGGTTGACCCCGCCCGTTGCTTTTACCTTGTACCCATGCATTGGCACAATGCGCGGCCATCCCGCTAAATCCCGAAAAACTCCTTCGCGTTGTCATGCATAATCCGCTTCGCGATGTATTTTGCGTAAGGCTTGTCGGCGAGCCCGTCGTTGATCATCCTTGACAGAGCGAGCGCCAGCGTATGCTCCATCGCCAACAGGGCGCCGTAAGCGTCTTCGGACATCCAGGCGTCGCTGCCCCAGGTCAGGCGGTGCGCGTCGGAAACCTCCAGGGTGGTGACGATATACCCGGCTGCCGCCGAGGTGGACAGATACGGTATCCAGCAGGTGTCCGACCAGACATTTTTATATTGGGCGAGCAGGGCGTAGGTGTCGTCAAACCAGGGGAACCCGCCGTGCAACAGATGAAACCTCGTTTTGGGGTTCGACTCGATGAGTTTTTGCAGCCCGATGGGGTTGGTGGCCTTCAGCTGGCCCAGCCCGGTGTGAATCTGAAGCGGAAGGTCAAATTCAGCGGCCGCCTCCGCCAAGGAAAACATAACTCTATCGCCGAAATCGAAAATTTCTTTTTCCGTCGCGCCGGGGTTGTGAAACGCCCCGGCCGCTTTGTTTATATCGGTGTTCTCGAAGGTCAGGGGCCTTTCGTACGCGATGGCGACTTTGAGGGCGACACAGCCCGCTTCTTTTTTGCGCTTGACAGCCAGGCGCATAGCCTCCAGGTAATCGGGTAGTGTCTCAACCGGGGCGCCTTCGAACAGCGAGTAAATGAAAAACCCGTTGGGGTCCGGCTTGTCACGCAGATACCCCGAGAAAAAGCCGTCGCAGCGGAAGGCCGGGGCGAACAGTTCGGGGTGCCCGAGGTCACTGCCCGGGTCGGGCTGCCGGTCGTTGATGACCTTCTCAAAACGGCAGTTTTCTTTCAGTATCCGGATAGGACGGCTGTTGTCTTTCGCGTACGCGTCTTGGACACGGCGGTCAATTTCCGGAAGGTTCTCTGCCGTGACGGGCAGGCCGTAAAGCTTCTCCAACGCCTCAAACAGCCACAGAAAGAAGCTGTTGCACTTGTACCGCAGAATGAAAGCGGCGCAGCGCCCGCGGTCGTCGAGTTCCGGCAGTTCGGCACGCCAGGCAGTATAACTGTTGTGAAAGATGGAACGCAGGTCTACGCCGGTATATAATGCGCCGGGCCAGTGATGGTCATGGGTTGAGACAACGCCGAGGGAGTGAATATACTCTCTTATCTCAAGATACGGGTTGGCCATTCGCGCACCGCCTTATCTGATTTCAATTTATTTCATTTTATAGCCGTAAACACCCGGTGTCAACCTCACCCGGGCGATTCAACTTATTCTTTGGTTATAATAATAAAAAAAGAGGTGTTGATATGGCAGCCGCAAACAAGACGGTCATTTCTTTCGGTATGGTCGCGATTCCGGTTTCCCTGCATACCGCGGTGCAGGACAACGATATTCATTTTAACCAGCTTCATAAAGAAGACAACGAGCGCATCCGCTACAAAAAGACCTGCGGCCATTGCGGCAAGGAAGTGACCAACGAGGATATCGTCAAAGGGTACCAATACGACAAGGACCATTATGTCATCGTCACCGACGAGGATTTGGAAAAAATAAAGACCGAGAAGGAAAAGACGGTGCAAATCCTTCATTTCGCGCAGTTAAACCAGATTTCCCCGATTTATTACGACAGAACCTACCAGGCGGCTCCCGAGGCCGGCGGTGAAAAAGCGTTCGAGCTGCTTCGCCGCGCTTTGCTTGACGAGCAAAAGATCGCCATCGGCAAGACGGTCATGGGCAGCAAGGATACCCTGATGGCCATTATCCCGCGCGAGGAGGGCATGCTGATCTCGATGATGTTCTATGAGGACGACATCAAGGACCTGCCGAAAAATATCGCGAGGCCCGAGGTCACGGATCAGGAAATGACCCTGGCCAAAACGTTGATCAATTCCATGGACACCCCGTTCAACCCGTCCGAGTACAAAGACGAGTACCAGGGGAGGCTAAAGGAATTAATCGAAAGCAAAATCGCCGGAAAAGAGGTCACCGCGCCGAAGGAAGAAGCGCCGGGCCATGTTATCAGCCTCATGGACGCCCTGAAAGCCAGCGTCGAGCGCGAACAAGACAAGCAGAAAGGCGCGTGACGATTTCCCCGCCGAAAACAGGCTTGCCCTTAAAAGTTTTCCCGTATTATTGGTAACGCATATGCGGATTCACTCATATACTACGGTAGAAGACGTAAAGGGGGGTAACAACATGAATTTCGGCGGAGATAACAACTGTCTTCTCTTCCTGATCCTTATCCTGTGCTGCTGCGGCGGTTTCGGCGGCGGCAAAGGCGGCTGCGGCTGCTAAAACTGAATAAGCGCTCCGGCCCATCAACCTGACCTTTCACGCGAATGAGCCGCGCGCCCCGGGGTTCCGGTGCGCGCGGCTCAGATTCATTTGTCAGAGTTTTTTGCGATACGGCAGGTGTTTGCCGGCGCGGTTACACTCCGTCACACTCGCAAAGGTCTTGCCCTTTTAATTGGCGCAGATTTTCCATGTCCGTCCTGTACGACGGCATGCCCTTAATTTTCTTCTGCAGATACTTCCACAACAACGCGTTATCCGCTTTGAACTTATCGCTGATATGGTAAAATGTCCATTGCGAGTGTTTGGAACTCGCAAGAATGCCGGCGTTTTTTAACGCCGTCAGGTGCCGCGACGCGTTGGATTGCGTCAGGTTAAGGCTCTTCTCAATCTCGCAAACGCACAGCTCGCCGTCCCAGATGACGGATAATATACGCAGTCTCGTCTCATCGGACAGTGCCTTAAAGACAGGTATCAACAGCGCCACCCCGCTTTCGCATACTTGAAGCGTCATTCATACTTTATGCGGGCTTTTGTCAATTGACACTGCGCAATGTAAGCGCCGGCTGGTCATTTCACCGCTTCGATGATATAGGACGAAACATAGTCTTCGATGTTTTTCCCGGGAGCCCAGGCGGATAGGATTTCCCGGCTGTTGTTCTTGGGTGTCATAACGATATTCCCGAAACCGGCGGTTTCAAGCATTGATTGTATTACACCCGAGAACTCAGCACCGGCCACGCAGCCTGTCAGCATCCGCATATCGCTTTTTATTGGTTCTGGCAGTTCGGCTGTCGCGACAACGTCCGATATGGAAACTCTGCCGCCGGGTTTGAGAACTCTGTGAATTTCCCTGAAAACCTGTTCTTTGTCGAGAGAAAGGTTGATGACACAGTTGGAAATTACGACGTCAACGATCCCGTCGGCAACCGGCAGATGCTCGATTTCACCCAAGCGGAACTCCACGTTGGTATACCCGCTTTTTTCCGTATTTTCTCTTGCCAGCCTTACCATTTCCGGAGTCATGTCCACGCCGATAACATGGCCTGATTTACCGACTTGCCTTCTTGCAAGAAAGCAATCAAAACCGCCGCCGCTGCCCAAATCAAGGACCGTCTCGCCTTCCTTCAGCCCGGCGATAGCGACCGGGTTTCCGCAGCCTAAGCCGATGTTCGCGTGAAAAGGCGTATCCGACAGATCATCTGCCGAGTAACCGAGGGTTTTCGCTGTCTCATTCACATCAGAGGCATCGCTGCCGCCGCAACAGCCTGGGCTGCAGCAACAACTGCCATTTGTATTGTTCAAAGCAATTTTCGCGTAATCACGGCGTATTTGTTCCAATTGTTCTTGCTTTTTGTTCATATGCGGCACCTTTGAAGT
>DAITOC010000124.1:0-4743 GCA_036834305.1 Clostridiales bacterium | reverse complement strand
GAGGTCATCGTCGATCATGGCGTTGCCGCCGTATTTGACGACCACGATTTGGTTGTTGTATTCCTGTATGTAAGGCAAGGCCTGAGCCAGAATTTCGGCCTTGTCAAGGTTGGAAATGTTCATAAAACCAATCCTTCCACCGCTGCCGCGGTCCCCCTCCCTTTAACAAGGGAGGCTTTTCGTGTTTTAAGTACGATAGTCGCCGTTGATTTTCACATATTCGTAACTCAGGTCACAGCCGAAGGCCGTGGCGGACCCTTCGCCGTCGGTTAAACGGATGTCGATGACAATCTCGTCCTCCAAAAGGATTTCGGCGGCCTTTTCCTCGTCGAAATCGACAGCCGCTCCGTTTGAGCAGACCTCAATGTTGCCTTTATCCGAGCGAAACGAGATGGTGACGGCAGAGGGGTCGAACGGCGCGCAGGAATAGCCCATGGCGCAGATGACCCGCCCCCAGTTGGCGTCCGCGCCGAACATGGCGGTTTTGACAAGCAGGGAGCTGATAACGCTTTTTGCCATTTTTCGCGCGGCTTGCTTTTCCGCCGCGCCCGTCACCGCGCATTCGATGAGTTTGGTGGCTCCTTCGCCGTCACGGGCCATTTCCCGCGCTGTACTGACGCACAGCGCCGTCAGAGCTGTTTTAAATTGCTCAAAAGCCTCTCCTTCGGCGGTGACCGGCTCGTTACCCGCCATGCCGTTGGCCATGACGCTGACCATGTCGTTTGTGGATGTGTCGCCGTCGACACTGAGCATGTTGAAACTGTCGGCAACCGCGGCTTTAAGAGCCTCCCCGAGCATGGCCGCGCTGATCGCGGCGTCCGAGGTGATAAAGCAAAGCATGGTCGCCATGTTGGGGTTGATCATGCCCGAGCCTTTGGCGATGGCGCCTATCCGGCAAACCTTGCCGCCCAATCCAAACTCGACGGCGTATTCCTTCTTTCGTGTGTCGGTCGTCATGATGCCCTGCGCGGCGTAATCCGAGCCGAGGTCGTTGAGACCGGCCGCGAGTTTTTCCATCGAACCGGCTATCGGTTCGAGGTTGAGCGGCTGGCCTATAACGCCGGTTGAGGCTACGATGACATCCGCCTCGGCGATACCGAGCGCCGCGGCGGCGATTTTTCGCATTTCCCTCGCTTTTTCGAGGCCGCCGGCGTTGCAGGTGTTGGCGATGCCGCTGTTGCAAAAGACCGCTTGCGCCTTGCCGTCGGCAAGGCTTTCTTTCGTCACCGTGACCGGCGCGCCGCAGACCGGGTTTTGCGTATAAACGGCGGCAGCCTCGCACACGGTTTCGGAAGTAATCAGCGACAAATCCAGTTTGGTTTTATTACGGCGGATGCCGCAGTGAACGCCGTTGGCCAAAAAGCCTTTCGGCGCGCAGACGCCGCCTTTGATAAATTTTATTTCGTTAGGCGTAACGCTCATCTCCCTGGGTTAAAATGCCGGCGGGATAAATCCGAGGCCGGCTTCTTCGGGCAGGCCGAACACAATGTTCATGTTTTGGACCGCCTGGCCGGCGGCGCCTTTGACCATGTTGTCAATGGCGGAAACGATAATCAGCGTGCCGGTGCGGCTGTCACCGTGGAGCGAGATGTCGCAGAAGTTGCTGTATTTCACATCCCTCAAATTGGCAACGGTTCCTTCGTCTTTCACGCGGACAAACCTTTCACCCCGGTAGACGTTTTCATACGCGGCACGGACGGCGGAAAGGGTTGCCCCGCTTCGAAGACGCGCGTAAATCGTCGATAGGATACCGCGGTTGACCGGCAGCAAATGCGGAACAAAAACCACCCGTATGTTTTCGCCGGCCGCCTTCGAAAGCGTCTGTTCGATTTCGGGCGTGTGGCGGTGGGAAGCGATTTTATACGATGAAAACGCCTCGTTGCAGGCCGGGAAATGCGTCGCGTCGGTCGGCGCCCTGCCCGCTCCGGTCACGCCGGATTTCGAGTCGATGACGATGCCTTCCGTTTCGACAAGGCCGGCTTTCAGCGCAGGGTACAGGCCGAGAGCAACACTTGTCGGATAACAGCCCGGATTCCCCAAAATCCGGCTGTCTCTTATGTCTTCGCGGAACAGTTCGGGCAGAGCGTAAACCGCTTGGTTGTGCAAATTTTTATCCGTGTAGGCGCCGCCGTACCATTGTTTGTAGTCGTCCTCGTTTTCGAGGCGGAAATCCGCGCCGAGGTCGATGAACACGGCGCCTTTTTTGACGCACCCGGCGGCAAATTCCTGAGACAGGCCGTGGGCGACGCTCGCGAACACGACGTCGCTTTTTTCGATGACCTCCTGTGTAGACACGCAAGGCAGGTCACACAAGCCCTTCAAGGACGGGTAAACGGCGCTGAGCGGTTTGCCCTCAAAACTGACGGAGCCCGCGGCGGCGATTTCAGCGTACGGATGGTTGAGCAGAATGCGGACGAGTTCAACGCCCGCGTAGCCGGTCGCGCCGATGATACCGGCCCGGATTTTTTTATCAGCCATCAATCCACCCTGCCTTTCGGGCTCCCCTGCGCCTCGGGGTTATTCATTAAATTTCTGCGCTTGACGCAGTTTTCCAAAGCGATGGCCTCGTAAACGCCTTCGTCAAACAGTTCGCTCGCCTTTTTGTATTCGCCGAGAGGCAGCGTTTCGAGCGTGGCGTTTTTTTCGATGCAAAGCGCGACAAGGCCGCCGGTGATTTTATAGGCGTCGCGGAACGGCATACCCTTGGAAACGAGATAGTCGGCGCAGTCGGTCGCGTTAATGAACCCGCCCGAGGCGGCGCGGCGCATATTGCCGGGGTTGGCTTTCATCGTCCGAATCATCGGGATAAACGCGGTCAGGCAGAGTTTGACGGTATCGGCCGCGTCGAAAATCGCTTCTTTATCCTCCTGCATATCCTTGTTGTACGCCAGAGGAAGGCCTTTCATAACGGTTAAAAGCCCCATCAGGTCGCCGAACACCCGGCCCGATTTGCCGCGGACAAGTTCGGCGATATCCGGATTCTTTTTTTGCGGCATGATGCTCGACCCGGTGGAAAACGCGTCGTCAAGTTCGATGAACCGAAACTCCCACGAGCTCCAAAGGATAATCTCCTCGCTCAGGCGGGACAGGTGAACCATGAGAATGGACAGAGCGGCCGCGAGTTCAATGCAAAAATCCCGGTCGGCGACGCCGTCGAGCGTATTTTTTGTGAAAGAAGCGAAACCGAGCGATTTCGCGGTCATGCCGCGGTCAATCGGGTAGGTCGTGCCGGCGAGGGCACCCGAGCCGAGGGGCGAGGAATCCATGCGTTTTTTCGCGTCGGCAATCCGCCCGATGTCCCTTTCCAACATTTCGATGTAAGCGGAAAGATGGCAGCCGAAGGTAATCGGCTGCGCGCGCTGCAGGTGGGTGTAGCCCGGGCAGACCGTTTCGGCGTATTCGCGCGTCTTTTCGCCGAGCGCGTCGATGAGTTCGCCGAGAAGAGCGGCGACGGTATCGCACTCTTTTTTCAGATACAGCCGGATGTCGAGGGCGACCTGGTCGTTGCGGCTGCGGGCTGTGTGAAGCCGTTTGCCCGCGTCGCCGATGCGTTCGGTCAGCGTCGCCTCGATAAAAGTATGGATATCCTCGGCCTGCGGGTCGATGGCCAGCTCGCCGCGGATGATTTCGTCTTTGATTTTTTGAAGCTCCGCCGTGATTGTTTCGGCGTCTTCCCGGCTGATAATGCCCGTCGCGCCGAGCATGGCGGCGTGGGCAACGCTGCCGTCGATATCCTCGGCGAACAGGCGGGAGTCAATCGCGATGGACGAATTGAAATCGTTTGTCTTTTTATCGGCGTCTTTTGAAAAACGCCCTGCCCAGAGTTTCATAGTGTTCCCCTACTGTCTTTCGGCGTCTAAAATGGCTTTGACTTTCACGGGAAGGCCGAACAGGTTGATAAAGCCTTCGGAATCCTTCTGGTTGTAAACCTCGTCTTTGTCAAACGTGGCGAACGCTTCGCTGTAAAGCGAATACGGCGAGGTGACGCCGGCGTTGGCCATGTTGCCTTTGTAAAGTTTCAGTTTCACATCGCCGGTGACGGTTTGCTGCGTTTTGTCGACAAACGCGTCGAGCGCTTCTCTCAACGGCGTAAACCACTGGCCGAAATAGACGAGCTCCGCGTAACGCTGGGCGATGAGCTCCTTGTAATGCTGCGTGTCCCTGTCAAGGGTGATCGTTTCGAGAACGCGATGCGCTTTATACAAAATCGCGCCGCCGGGATTTTCATAAACGCCGCGCGACTTCATACCCACAAGCCGATTTTCGACGAGGTCCGCCAGGCCAATGCCGTTTTCACCGCCGATTTTGTTGAGCGCCATGACAAGCTCGACCGGCCCGAGTTTTTTGCCGTCGACGGCGACGGGCACGCCTTTATCAAACGACACGGTCACATAGGCCGGCTTGTCGGGGGCCAGCTCGGGCGCGACGCACATTTCCAAAAAACCCGGATTGGTGTATCGCGGCTCGTTGGCCGGGTCTTCGAGGTCTAACCCTTCGTGCGACAAATGCCAGAGGTTTTTGTCTTTGGAATAGTTGGTTTCGCGGTTGATCTTCAGCGGAATGTTCCTTGCCTCGGCGTAGTCGATTTCTTCCTCCCGGGATTTGATGTCCCAAATCCGCCAGGGGGCGATAATGGCCATCTCGGGGGCGAAGGCTTTGATGGTCAGCTCGAAGCGCACCTGGTCGTTGCCTTTGCCGGTGCAGCCGTGGCAGATGGCGTCGGCGCCTTCGGCCTTGGCGATT
>DAITOC010000123.1:0-4767 GCA_036834305.1 Clostridiales bacterium | reverse complement strand
TCCGGGCCGGCCTTTTCTTTGAGCGTTTCGGCGAGCCCGTCGATTTTCTCCTCCGCCAGGCGCGGCGGTTCGACGCCCGCCGCGGCAGCCAAAGTCGCCGCGAGGCGCGTTAACGGCAGAGTGTTGCTGTATTCCATATGTTGCCCTCCCGCGGAACGCACGCTATTGGGAGCCGGGTTGAGCGGCACCGGGGCGGCGTGGAAACCGCCCCCTACAAATGCCGTTTAATCCGCGTTTGTTCCTACCGTGATAATATGTCGCGGGCGACGACGACGCCCGTGACCGAGGCCTGCATGAGCCCCCGGGTAATGCCCGCGCCGTCGCCGATGGCGTAGAAATTCTTGACCTTGGTTTCAAAGTTTTTACCGACGTCGTGCTTCGAGGAATAGAATTTGACCTCGACGCCGTACAGCAGCGTGTTTTTGGAGTAAAGCCCCGGCATGATTTTATCGAAAGCCCGAAGCGACTCGATGATGCTTGTCAGATGCCGGTGCGGCAGCACAAAGGAAAGGTCGCCGGGCACAGCGGTCGTCAGCGTCGCCCTTGTGGTGGACTTCCTCAGCCGCGAGGCGTCCGTGCGCCGGCCCATGAGCAGATCGCCCAGGCGCTGTACCATGATGCCGCCGCCCGTGAGCATGTTGCCGAGCTGCGCGATATAACGGCCGTATTCAATCGGCTGGTTGAACGGCTCGGTGAATTTCGTCGAGACGAGCATGGCGAAATTCGTGTTCTCCGTGCGGTAACTTTCGTCGGCGTAACTGTGGCCGTTGACGACGGCGATGCTGTTTTGAAACGTGTTGTTGAACCCCGCGTTGTAGTGCTCCTCGCTGACGATGCCGCCGGGGTTCATGCAAAAGGTGCGGACCTTGTTTTCAAAGGTATCGGAGTAATAGACCATTTTGGCTTCGTAAAGATGCTTCGTGATTTCGTCGGTGACGGAGTTCGGCACCTCGACGCGAACACCGATGTCGACCTCGTTGTTGTGAACGCCGATGCCGTTCTCGCGCGCGATGGCGTTGAGCCAGTCCGCGCCGCCGCGGCCGGGGGCCGCGACGACGAACCGCGCCTCCGCTTCCTTCACGGTGCCGTCTTTCATCGTCAGTTTCACGCCGACGGCTTTCCCGTTTTTTATCACCGGGTCGGCGTGCGTGCGTTCCATAAACGAAAAGCCGTCAACGGTGTTGAGGTAGTCGTACATCGCCTTGAGGACATCGTAGGCGTTTTCCGTCCCGAGGTGCCGGACCGGGCAGCGGATGAGCTCAATGTTATACCGCGAGCATTGGTAGGCGATTTCGTCGACCTTTTTGTCGTTGAGGCCGTGGATTTCTTTCGGCGCGCCGTAGTCGAGGTATATGCCGTCGGCGTAGTTGATAAGCGAACGGACATCCTCAACGGGGAGATAGCTCGTCAGGTTGCCGCCGACTTCCTCGCTAAGGGACAGCTTGCCGTCGGAGAACGCGCCCGCGCCGGCCCACCCGCTCATAATGTTGCAGGGGTTGCAGCGAACGCAGGTGCCTTTTTTGCGCGCGGGGCAGCTCCTTCTCTCAATGGAAATACCCTCGTCGGCGATGAGCACCTTCAAGCCCGCGCCCGCCTTTTTATACAGCTCGAGGGCGGTGAAAATCCCCGCCGGCCCCGCGCCTATGATGACCACGTCGTACTTGTCCAAAACACGCACTCCTTCACAAATCCATACCGTAGTATTATAGCATTTCGGCAACCGAACATCAAGACCGCGAAACCGCGTTTCGAAGCCGTCCGCTTGCGCGGGCGGCTTCGTTGTGATAATATAACGGCATAAACGAAAAAGGAGCCGCCGTTATGCCGAAACGCAAGGACTATATCTCCTGGGACGAATACTTTATGGGCATCGCCCTTCTTTCCGCCTGCCGCAGCAAAGACCCGGGGACGCAGGTCGGCGCCTGCATTGTCAATGCCGCGAACAAAATCATGTCCGTCGGCTACAACGGCATGCCGCGCGGCTGCGACGACGACGCGTTCCCTTGGGAACGCGCGGGTGACGGCGAACTCGACACCAAATACCCCTATGTCTGCCACGCCGAACTCAACGCGATATTAAACAATGCCGGCGGCAGCCTCACGGGGTGCAAGATTTATGTCGCCTTGTTCCCCTGCAACGAATGCGCGAAGGCGATCATCCAGTGCGGCATCGGGGAAGTGCTGTACCTCGCCGACAAATACGCGGAGACCCCCGCCGTGAAGGCGTCGAAACGGATGTTTGACGCGGCGGGAGTGTCTTATAAGCAGATTAAGCCGGAACACGACGAGATTACGGTTGATTTCCGGGTGGAGAACGTTTAAAGAATCACCCGGTAGATTGACATCTGCCACCCTCTTTGAAAAAGAGGGCTTAAAACACATCCGCCATTCTCACAACGCAATACGACAGCCCCGTACCGTCGTCGCGGGCCGGCCGCATATGCAGCAATGTGCCGCCGCCCGGCCAGGAAAAGCAGGGACTGTTTTGTGAGAAGAGCAGGGGCTCGAAATATTTCATAGACGCGCCGGTTTTTAAATCGGCGAACACCATGGTTTGAAAGCCCTGCGCGTCGGCCGCCGAGGCGATGACCGCGAACCTTCCGTCCGGGCTGACGATCAGAAACGAAGGGTTCGCGATTTGTGTTTTGACAGCCGTGTCGCCGCCGTCGGGCAGCCTCGACAGGACGAGGCTTTTTTTGTTAAGCAAATAGTCGTCAAATTGTAAATAGTCGGCGAAATAATCGCCCTTCCATTCCCTGACGGCGTTTTCTTTGCCGCCGGCGCCGACAACGGCTTGAAAGCCGCCGGCTGCCGGGCGCAGAAAGGCGGTCCCCGCGGCTGTCCCGCGCGCCCAAAGGCCGAGAATTCCCTTGAAAACGGGGGCAGGCTTCCCGCGGGTCAGCGGCAGGATGTCGCTGACCGTTCCCTTCGCGCCGAGGTTGTAATACCTTGAGGAGAGATAATACGGCTTATCGCCCAGGCCGGCCAAAAACGCGTCGGTAAGCAACACCCAGTCGGAGCGGAACGCCCCTTTTTCATCGATTGTGCGTGAGTTGTCGCTGACGAGTTTTTCGATTTTTTCCGTTTCGGGCGAATAGAAGAAGGCTTCGGTGTAAACCTTGCGGTTGCTGAAACGGTCCTTCTTGTTGAAGTCAGCCAGCAGCAGCCGTTTGCCCCGGCCGTACCCCGCCGGCAGGCCGGTGATTTTGAAAAACGCGTAGTCATATATTTTAACCGGGACGGTCCCGTCGTTCGTAAAAAGGCCGAACCCCGCGGACTCGCCGTCTTTTTTGACGGAATACATCGTGACGGGTATTTTCTGCCTACTGCACTCGACCTTCAAACCGGCTGTTGTTGTTTCACCCGCGTAAACTTTCAGCCCGGCGGCGCCGAGTTCATAAAACTTCACGGCGCCGTTTGAATCCGCGGTAAAATACACGCCGTTCAGGCCCGTTTCCAACAGCGGCAGCGGCAGTTCCCCGCTCAACGAAACCGCTTTCGAATATGAGCTGCCGGCCAAGGTGAAGCGCGTCGGCTCCGCCGGTTGCGCCGGGTTCGCGTCCCGGGCGGATTGCAGAGCCATAAAAACTGAAACCCCGGCCAATACCAAAAGGACGGGTATCAGAATTCTATAGATTTTCATGCTTTACCCACCGTCTTCGATAACCAATTCGACCGGGCAATGGTCCGAGCCCGTAATCGAGGAGTGTATGGACGCCGATTTCATGTTGCCGGCGATTCTGTCGGACACCAGAAAATAATCGATGCGCCACCCCGCGTTGTTCGCCCTCGCGTTGAAGCGGTAACTCCACCAGGTGTAAGCGCCTTCGAGTTCCGGGTAAAAATAACGGAACGAATCCGTAAACCCGGCGGCTAACAACTCGCGGAACTTCCCGCGCTCCTCGTCGGAAAAACCGGGGTTCCCGCGGTTGGATTTCGGGTTTTTCAGGTCGATTTCGTTGTGGGCGACATTGAGGTCGCCGCAAAAAATCACCGGTTTCTTTTTATCAAGCCCCGACACATACCCGCGGAACGCGTCTTCCCAGGCTAAGCGATAGTCAATGCGCGCCAAACCCTCCTGCGCGTTCGGGGTATAAACGGTAGACAAATAGAAGGCCGGGAATTCCAGCGTCACCGCCCGGCCTTCCGTATCAAACTCCGGTATGCCGATGCCGTAACGGACATCGAGCGGCTCGGCTTTTGTGAAGACGGCGGTGCCCGAATAGCCCTTGCGCCTTGCGTAGCTCCAATACTGCGCGTACCCGGGCAGGTCAAGGTCGAGCTGCCCTTCCTGCAGCTTCGTCTCCTGAAGGCAGAATATGTCCGCGCCGAGCGTGTCGAACACATCCAAAAACCCTTTGCCGACACAGGCGCGGATACCGTTGACATTCCACGACACAAGTTTTAATTCGGACATTGTTCCTGCCTCCTTGGTATGACGAATCGCAACGCAAACGGAATTATAGCATAATCCTGCCATTTTTGCCATCTTTTATTATTGACAAACGTTGAGGCGTTCTGTAAAATATTGTTTGCGTATTTTATTATAAGGAAAGAGGCGTTTATCCGATGAAAAAGCATTTGTCGAAGATTCTGGCGCTGCTGCTGGCTCTTACCGTTGTTTTTTCCCTGGCGGCCTGCGGTAAAAAAACCGACGACGAGACAACCACCACCGCTCCCGCGGGCCAGGTTGACAACACCACCGAGGCCCCGACCGGCGCCGAAGGCGAATCCACTACCGTCGACGGAACAACCGGCGACGCGCTC
>DAITOC010000122.1:0-4850 GCA_036834305.1 Clostridiales bacterium | reverse complement strand
AATCGTGTTTGAAATCTTCATACAGCCTGTCCCACCGGCCGAAAATGACACCGTTCCTGAAAAACCACAAATAAACCGGCCATCTTCGCAGTATCTGAAAAAGCACCTTTAGGTTCATCCGATCGACCCCCTGGCTGACCTGACGGCGGCCGGGTAATAGGTGTCGATCATTCTCTTGACGAGCCAAACCTGTTTCGCCCTCTTTTTCGCGTCCGCGTCGGACGATTCCCAGCTGTGCGTCTTCGCGACCGAACCGCCCGTTTTCAGATAAATCGGAGCCGCCACGCGTATCATTTCGGGCACTTCATAGTGGCGGATGAAGCCGCCGGAAGACGCCGGGTTTTCGGTGTGGACATCGATGGGAATGTCGATAGCCTGCCGCAAAGCCGCAAGCATCTGCAGTTGTATGTCCCTGACGGGGTTGAGCGAACTCGCGCCGATGTTCTCAAGGAGTTTTGCCGAGCAGGGGTTGCCGTGGCCGCAGTGCGCGGACACCTTGAATTTGCACCCGGCGGGGATCTCGCCGGCCTTGCGCATTTCGTTGAGCAGCCACAAACTGCCTTCGTCATAAATCAAAAAAGCGCGGCAGCCGAACGCGGCTGCCCGTTTCACGTCCTCAACCGCCCGGACAATTTGTTCCTGGCCGCGCAGACGATAGCCCATTCTCTGGCCTTCTTCCGTCAACACCGACGCGCTTGTGTCATAAGTCGCCCTGGGCCCGATGGACAAAACGAGCTCGACCTGCCATTGCTTTGCCATGGCGACCATGTCTTTGATTTCTTCATCGGTCAAAAGCATAATGCCTTTTGTCTGCGTCACGCGGTGAATGGCAATCTCAAACCGGTCCAACTCCTCGAGCAGCGCCTTCATCGGCCCGGGGCTTTGTATGCCGGGCACCTCAAAGCGGTATTGCGCCCCGTCGGTAAACCGCTTTGCGGAGTCCGGCAAATCGTAGGCGTCACCCGCGGGCAGCCCTATTTTCTGGAGAAAATCCCTTGTTTGCTTCATTATGCGCCCTTCTTTCCGGTTTATTGTCGCAATGATCGCCGGCTCATAACAGTTCATACAAGCCGGGCAGTTCGCTTTCGAGATTCCATACTTTTTGAATAATCTCATCCGTTTCTTTTTCAGTTTTTGCGCCAAACAAAGCCAGATGCGTAAATTTCTCTTCCAATTCCGCGGGTGACAGGGGGTTTTCGGGCTCCCCTTTCGGTGTATCCACACGATGGCGGAAAACGCCCGCCTTTGTTTCTATTTCGACTTTCGCGGCTCTCTTTTGCGGCGCCAGCGCTGTCAACTCATCGTCGGCGAGAACTTTGACTTTTCGAGCCAGGGAATTGACACTTTCGTTTTCCACATACGCCCGGCTGAATTCCTCGACACCGGCTTTGCCCGTCGCCAGAGCGACGGCCACGCTGAAAGGGGTGCTCATTTTGGCCGAATGCGTGCCGTGAACGGCCTGATGATCGTGGCCTGTAACGGCGGCGCGATAGGTGAAGACGCGAACAGCGTCAATGTCCGCCGGTCTTAAGTTGTGTGTTGCCGCGATTGCCAAAGCCGCTTCCACCGCCGGATGGCTGTGCCGGCAGGAGGCGTACAGTTTTCGGTAAACGCGTTCGATTTCCGGCGCGGCGTCCGCCGGTTTTTCAAGAAACGCGCGGCCGGCTCCGTCGGCCATCACGGCCAAGAATCCCCGCTTGCCGCCGAGAATGTCGTCGGGGCCGCGGAATCCGACCGAACCCATCATGGCCGAAACATACCCGTCGAGCGCAGCCCTGCCCGCGTTGTAAGGTTTCAGGGCCGAGCCTTCTTCCTGAATCTCGAGCACACCGGCCGCCGAGCTCACGGCGCACGACAGCGCCGCTTTCGCCTGCTGCCTCGAGTACCCGAGAGCGGCCGCAACGCCCATGGCCGCGCCGATGGTTCCGCAAGTGCCGGTGGTGTGGTAGCCCTTGTTTCTGTGCGCGGGCTGCGCCGCGCACGCTAGGCGAGCGGCGGCTTCATAGCCGATAATGATGCCCGTAATCAATTCATATCCCCGGATACTTTCGCGCTCGGCGGCCGTAAACATGGCGGACAGCACCGGCGAGCCAAGATGCAGCATACCGAAACGGTGGCCGTCGTCAAGTTCCGCCGCGTGCGCGTTCATGCCGTTGAGAAGCACGGCGCCGAAAGCATCGGTTTTAGCGCCGGTTCCGATGACGGTGAAACCGCAGGCCGGGCCGAAAGAATCGAGCAGTTTTTGATTCTCCGGTCCGCGCATGGCGGCTCCCGCCAATGCCACGCCGAGATAATCGAGAAAGCATTGTTTGGCCTGCAAAACGGTTTTTTCTGAAAAGCCCTTATCCCTCATAGAAAACAAGAGTTCCAGAAAGCCGTCTGTCAAATTTATTACAGGCTTCGCACAATCCATGTCAGTTTATCCTCTTGGGATTGATTTTCTCCAAATCGCCTGCCTCAAACAGGCGAATGTTTTCCATCGCTTCGGTCATCATCGCCCGGAACGAATCGGCTGTGATGCCGCCGATATGCGGCGTCAGAATGACGTTCGGGAGGTTGCGCAGAGGGCTGTCTTCCGGCAGGGGTTCCGCGTCGAAAACATCGAGGCCGGCGAACCCCGTATGCCCGGCCGCCAGGCTTTCCGCAAGCGCCTTTTCATCAACAAGGCCGCCGCGGGCGGTGTTGATGAGCACGGAGCCCTTTTTCATGGAGGCCAGCACCGCGGCGTTCATCATCAAGCGGGTTTCGGCGGTCAGGGGGCAATGGAGGCTGACGATGCCGGCCTGCGCCAAAAGCTCGTCGAATGGCAAATACCGGACGCCGAGCCGTTGTTCCTCACCGGCCGTCAAGCGGTCAATATCATAATAAACAAGTTTCACGCCGAAGGCCCGCAGGCGGGCGGCCGTTTCGCGGCCGATGCTGCCGAGCCCCACCAAGCCGACGGTTTTACCGCGCAGTTCGGCGTTTCGCACACCCTGCTCCTGCTTTTGCCACACGCCGTTTTTCACGGCCGCGTCGACCTGCGTCAGGCGGCGCAGGGCCGCGAGCATCAACAGGACGGTGTGTTCCGCGACGCTTGCCGCGTTGACGCCGCGGTTGACATAGACGGGAATCGAGCGCTCGTTCGCGGCAGCCAAATCGATGGTGTCAAGGCCGACGCCGGTTCTTTGTATCATCTTCAGATTGGCCGCGGCGCCGAGGACTTCGGCGTCGACGCGCACCCGTCCGCTGGCTAAAAAGTAGTCGGCCGCAGGGGCAACCTTCAAAAGCTCGCCTTTCTCCGCCTTATCGGGCATAAGCAGTTCAAACGCCGGCGGAAGGGCGTTTTTAACGATGGCCAGCGGCGCGGCCCGGTAACGGTTTGTCAGCACAATGACGGGCATGGTGTTCCTTTCGGTTTGGCCTCAGGCCAGCCTGTTTGTATCGAAGCGCATATAGAGCATATCGTTGCCGTCGGTATCCGTAATTTTCAGGGTGTTTTGAATGGTATCGATCACCGCGGCGATTTCCTCTTTGCCGGCGGCAAAGAACTTGAAGCGACCGAAGTGCTGCATCAGCGTTCCGATTTTTTCGGGCGTTACGCAGTCGCCGACGGCATAGTACTGAATAAAATCCTCAATGGGAAGCGTTCTTAAAATCTCCTCAACACCCGCGACAGACGCCACGGCGCCGATTTTCAGCGGCACGCAGAAACCGACGGCCAGCCTGCCGCCCAAATACGGGTCGATGCGTTTCAATTCATTCTCAACACACATTTCGCCGCCGAGGGCAAAGCGGATCATCATCGCGAGGTCGTTGACGCCGTTGGCGGCCTCGGTGATTTTATAGGTCAGGCCGCCGCTGAGGCGAAGGCCCATTTCGTGAAAATATACCCAGCCGTCTTCGGGCAGCGACTGCATAAACAGCGCGCCGTTTTTGAACCCGATGCTCTTGAACATCTCTTTGACTTTTTGGTCTGTCCCGGCGAGGTAGCTCCCGGTCAGTTTCGACGGAAAAACGGTGACCGCGCTGATAAGCGCCGTCCTGTTGACCGGGTCGACGACATAGGTGTCGCCAAGGAGGGAGCAGTACAGTTCCCCATGGCAAGCGATGTAACGCACCGAGGTCACGACACCGCCGTTTTCAACGTATTTTTCAACGATCACCCTGCCGCTTTGTGAATACTCGAGCGCGTTCGCGAAAGCCGTCTTTAACTCGCCGGCCGAGCGGCAAACGGATATCCCCTTGGAACTGCAGCCGTCGACGGGTTTGACAATGACGGGGTATTCGATATTTTTCAGGTCATCTTCCAAGAAATCGGCCGTCAGGGTATATTCCGGAACACATGGGACTGCGTTGTCGCGGCACAGCTGTTTAAACCGGTCTTTGTTCGAGCAGATGTCCCACTGCTCTTTTGTCGCGTAAAAAGGAAGCCCGGCGAGCGAGCAGATTTTCATGGTGTTGATGATATTGAACTCGCTCGGGCCGCAAAAGACGCCGTCGATGTTCTTTTGCCGGATAAGTTGCAGAAGCCCGTCCATGTCAATCGTGCTGACCATGGCGGCTTCGTCGGCGATGTCTTTGGCGGCGCCCGAGGGCCTGTCGTCCGTCACGATGGTGTAAACGCCCATTTTCTTCGCGATTTTGACGACATCAAGCGAGGCGGAGGAGCCGCCGAGGACGAGCAGTTTCTTATTCGTCATGTTTCTCACCTTGGTCCATCGGCCCTTCCTCTTTCGGTTTCTTTGGCCGGATAACATTGTGGCCGTAGACCAGCGAGTTATCCGGAACGTCGATGTCGACAACCGCGCCGGCGGCGACAGTCACATTTTTGCCGAGAGTGATGCCGCCGAGTATCACCGAGTTCGCGC
>DAITOC010000121.1:0-4872 GCA_036834305.1 Clostridiales bacterium | reverse complement strand
TGTCATGGGCGACAACCGCAACCAATCCAAAGACAGCCGCGCTTCGGGTATCGGCCTCATCGACGAGCGCTATATTCTCGGCAAGGCGCAATTCCGCTTCATCCCTTTCGGCAACTTCACAATATATTCGACAGATAAGAAGTGATGGCATGCATATCCGAAGAAAGTTTGTCCGAAGCGTTTACGAAATGGTCTCTGTCCTGGTCACTTCGGTGATCACGATTATGCTCATTTTTACCTTTCTTTTCCGCATCGCCGGGGTTATCGGACCCTCCATGCAGCCGACGCTTTTTGACGGTGACAAACTGGTTGTCTCCTCTATTAATAAAAAACCGGTCATCGGCGACATCATTATCATCACGCAGCCCAATCCGTTCAACGAGCCTCTTGTCAAGCGAATCATCGCTTTGGAGGGCCAGACGGTCGACATTGACTTTCTCAAAGGCGTCGTCACCGTCGACGGCAAACCGGAGTCATACGGCTATGGCCTGACAACGGATGAGTTTGATGTCGATTTTCCGTTAAAAGTGGAAAAAGGCTGTGTCTTCGTTTTGGGAGATAACCGCCATCACTCCACCGACAGCCGGTCAACAACGGTCGGCCAAATCGATGTTGACTATATATTAGGCAAGGTGGTCTTTCGGTTTATGCCGGCCGGCAGCTGGCGCGTGAAATAAAAGAAGGAACAAACGGCAGCGCGATGAGCGATTTTCAGAAACAGAATGTGCAGTGGTTTCCCGGCCATATGGCCAAAACGAGAAGGCTTATCAAGGAAAGCCTTCCCTTGGTCGACTGTATCGTCGAAATCCTTGACGCGCGCATTCCGTACAGCAGCCGCAACCCCGAGCTCTCACGGCTCGTCGGGCGCAAACCGCGTATCGTCTTATTAAACAAAAGCGACCTCGCCGATGAAACGGAAACATCGCGCTGGCTCAAGCGCTTCACGAGCGGGGGCGTCGCCGCGATTGCCGTCGACTGCCGCAGCGGAAAGAACCTCAACCGGTTTCGCCCGCTTGTGCGCGAGGTGTTGAAGGAAAAAATCCGGGCAGATGCCGGCAAAGGCATGGGGGGCAAACCGCTTCGCGTGATGGTTCTGGGTATACCGAACACCGGCAAATCCTCGTTTATCAACCGCATGGCGGGCAAAACCAAAGCCGAGGTCGCCGACAAGCCGGGGGTGACAAGAAGCAACCGCTGGTTTGACATCGGCGGCGGCGTCGAGTTGCTTGACACGCCGGGTGTGTTGTGGCCGAAGTTTGAAGACCCGAAAGTAGGTGACAAACTTGCGTTTATCGGTTCTGTCAAGGATGAGGTCATCGACACGGAGTCAATTGCCGTTAGGCTCCTGAAACTGTTGAAGGAAAACTACCCCGGGAAAATATCCTCGCGTTACGGTGTGGATCTTGACGCCGTCGAAAGCGATTATTCCATCCTTGAGGCAATCGCGCTGAAAAGAGGGATGCTTTTGGCCGGAGGCGTGGCGGATACGGCAAGGGCATCGGCAGCCGTCCTTGACGAATACCGGGGAGGAAAGCTCGGCCGAATCACTCTCGAACGGGCGGACGACGGATATGGACTGGTTTAAATACGAAAACGAAGAATATTCCCGCGGCTGTTATCTCGTCTGCGGCGTGGACGAAGCGGGCAGAGGCCCCTTGGCCGGCCCGGTGTACGCGGCTGCGGTCATTCTGCCCGCGGGCTGTGAAATCAAAGGGATAAACGATTCAAAGAAGCTTTCCGAACAAAAACGGAACGCTCTTTTTGATATTATAACGCAAACAGCTGTCGCCCGGCACATCGCGTCCGCTTCCGTCGAAGAGATTGACGAAATCAATATTCTGCAGGCAACTTTTCTCGCCATGCGGCGCGCCGTCGAAGGCTTAAAGGTCGTTCCGGATACGGTTCTCGTCGATGGAAACATGGTACCGCCCCTTGAACTGCCGGCGAGAGCCATCGTCAAGGGAGACAGCCTCAGCGCTTCCATCGCGGCGGCATCGGTGCTCGCGAAGGTCAGCCGCGACCGGTATATGCTCGAACTTGACAAGCGATACCCGCAATACGGGTTCGCCTTCCATAAAGGGTACGGCACCAAACTGCATTACGAAGCCCTGGCCGAGCACGGGATATCGCCCGTACACAGAAAAAGTTTTCTCAAAAGCGCTGTGTTGAAATAGGGGGTGCGCAAACAATGCACAAGAACAAAACCGGCCTGGCCGGCGAAACACTGGCCTGTGCGTATCTGCGCGAAAACGGCTGTGAGATTATTACGACGAATTACGCGAACCGTTTCGGTGAAATAGACCTAATCGGCAAAGACGGCGAATATATATTCTTTGCCGAGGTCAAAACCCGCGGCGAGAACCCGTTGGCCCGCCCCGCGGATGCGGTGGATTTCCGCAAACAGAGAAAAATCTGCTGCACGGCGGCGGCGTTTCTGCAGACATATAAAGGCGATCTGCAGCCCCGGTTCGATGTTATCGAGGTTTATCTGGCACAAAACGGTTCATTGGAACGCCTTAATCACATGAAGAACGCTTTTGACAGCTGCATTTGATTATGAATTTGTTTGATCTGCATTGCGATACGATCGGTGAATGCCATAGGCAAAGAAAAAACCTGTTTGACAACGATTTGCACCTGTCACTATGTAAAGGAAAATACCTTGACAAATGGTGCCAGGTTTTTGCCGTTTGGATTCCGGACGATATCAGGGGAGAGGACGCTTTCACGTATTTCAAACAGGCGCACGGCACGTTCCGCCGCGAGATGGCACTGAATTCCTCTGTTATTCAACATTGCCATACAGGCTCGGACATTGCCGATTCCCTTGCGTCAGGCAAACGCGCAGCGATTTTATCGGTGGAAGGGGGCGCCGCCGCGGCGGGAAGCCTCGAGAAACTGCGTCAATTGAACGGCATGGGTGTAAAGCAAATTACCATTACATGGAATGGCTCGAACGAAGTCGGAAACGGATGCCTTTCGGAGGATAAAAGCGGTTTGACGGCGTTCGGGAAACGGTTTGTCGCCGAAATGGAGCGACTGAACATGGTCATCGACGTGTCCCATCTTAACGAAAAAGGATTTTTTGACATTGCCGAAACCACCGCCGGCCCGTTTGTGGCGAGCCACTCCAACTGCACGGGTGTTTTTCCGCATAAGCGCGGCCTGAACGACAGCCAAATAAAAACCGTCATTGCCCGCGGCGGTCTCATCGGAGTCAATTTCTATCAAAAATTTCTTTGCCGCGGCAAACGGGGCATTCTTGACGCCGTTTACCGGCATATAACGCATATCCTGGATTCAGGCGGCCGGGATGCCGTCGCGCTCGGCAGCGATTTTGACGGTTGCGCGCTCGGCAGTGAACTCGGCGGCATTGACCGGCTGCCCGCGCTTTGGGATTACCTGGTCGGGCGGGGCTTCACCGTCGAAACGATCGATAAACTGTTCTTTTCAAACGCGATGCGGTTTTATCAAACGGTTTTACAAAGCAAGATTAATACTGTATAATAATTGCGCGCGTTTACGCGGGAATTTTCAAACGGGGGAAAAGAGATGCTTTATACAAGCACAAGGGACGATACGGTCCGTGTCGAGTCCGCGGCCGCCATTACAATGGGCATATCGGCGGAAGGCGGACTTTTTGTGCCCGAAACCGTTCCGCGCCTTTTGCCGGATGAGATAGCCCGGCTTGTCGGATACGACTATATCGGCAGGGCGAAGGCCATCTTGCCGCGCTTCCTGACCGATTTTACCAAGGCGGAAATCGACGACTGCGTCGAAGGGGCCTATTCGGGCGGTAAATTCAGCGACAGCCGCGTCGCTCCTCTCGTTGAACTGCGCGACGGCGTCGAAATCCTCGAGCTTTGGAAAGGGCCGACCTGCGCGTTTAAGGATATGGCGTTGCAGCTGCTGCCGCGCCTTTTGACCGTTTCAGCGAAAAAAACAGCCGGCGGCAAGGAAATCGTTATTCTTGTGGCCACCTCGGGTGACACCGGCAAGGCGGCGCTTGAAGGCTTTAAGGATGTGCCCGGCACAAAAATTCTTGTGTTTTATCCGCGCGACGGGGTCAGCCCCATGCAAAAGCTGCAAATGATGACGCAGGAAGGCTCGAATGTCGGCGTTTGCGGAATTGAAGGCAACTTTGACGACGCCCAAAACGGCGTAAAAAAGATTTTTACCGACAAAAACGCGGCGGCAAAGCTCGCCGGGCTTAACAGGATGTTCTCGTCGGCCAATTCGATCAACTGGGGGCGCCTTGTGCCTCAGATCGTTTACTATGTTTCGGCTTATTGCGATATACTCGCCGGCGGCAGAATCCAGGCCGGCCAAAAAATCAACATCGTCGTTCCCACAGGGAACTTCGGTAATATTCTGGCGGCTTGGTACGCCAAGGAAATGGGCCTGCCGGTCAACAAACTTGTGTGCGCCTCCAACGCGAACAATGTGCTGACGGATTTTATTCACACGGGGGAATACAACCGCAACCGTCCGTTTTACACAACGGTTTCCCCGTCAATGGATATTCTTATCTCCAGCAATCTCGAGCGCCTGATTTACGCTCTGAGCGGCCGGGACACGCAGCTCGTCCGCCGGTGGATGGACGGCCTGTCGGCGGGAGGCCTCTACGACGTGGGGGAAGCGGTGAGTTCGAAAATCAAAGAAGGCTTTGCCGCCGGCTTCTGCGACGACGCCGAGACAAAAAAAACCATTGCCGGCACGTTCCGCAAACACGGCTATTTGTGCGACACCCACACAGCGGTGGGCATCCATGTGTATAACCGTTACCGTGAAATGACCGGCGACACCGCGCCGGCTGTGATCGCCTCAACGGCCAATCCTTTCAAATTCGGCGCGGCGGTCCTTTCCGCTTTC
>DAITOC010000120.1:0-4874 GCA_036834305.1 Clostridiales bacterium | reverse complement strand
ACCCCGCCTCACCGCTCTGAAAATGAGGCTTAAAGTGGTCGAAAAGGACCCGGAAATGGCAGACAGCATCGCGGCCGAATTCCCGGATGTGGATGTGGTGCTCGGCGACGGCACAGAGCAGGCTTTTTTAAAAGAAGAGGGCCTTGGCAATTATGACGCGCTCATCGCGTTAACCGGGGTTGACGAAGAGAATCTTCTGCTGTCGATCTTTGCCGCTCAACAAGGTGTGAAAAAGACGATCTGCAAGGTGAACAGAGTAGACCTTTTAGATGTTATTAAACATGAAGACATCGACTCGGTGATCACTCCGAGCCGCCTGATCGCGGACAGCATTATTCGGTTTGTGCGCGCCAGGAAAAGCGCCAAAGGTTCCGATGTTGACGCCCTTTACCGTTTGGAAAACAACCGGGTGGAAGCGCTGCAGTTTCATGTGTTGAACGAGAGCAAGGTGAAAGACATACCGCTGCAGGAGTTGAAACTTCTTAACAATTTGATTGTTGCTTTTATTATCCGTAACGGGAAAGCGATTTTTCCGTCGGGGACCGATGCCATTGCGAATAACGACAGGGTGATTGTGGTTACCACTCATCACAACCTGAGAGACATTGACGATATCCTCGCCTAATCTTATATATTTAAAAAAGCGGGTCATATAACGATGAATTACAGTATTATCCGTTTCGTAATAGGCAAAATTTTGTTCGTGGAAGCCCTGTTGCTTATCCCCTCCCTGCTTGTCGGATTCCTATATATCGGCGAAGACGGTTCGGAGCCGATCTTCGCTCTTTTAAAGACGGCAGGCCTGCTCCTGGTTTTCAGCCTCGCTCTGTCCGTGCGCAAACCTTCCAGAACGAATTTGTACGCGCGCGAAGGGCTGGTGATTGCCGGCCTGTCATGGTTTTTGCTGTCTTTCTTCGGCGGATTGCCTTTTGTTTTCAACGGCACTCTCCCCTCCCTGATCGACGCCTTCTTTGAAACCGCAAGCGGGTTCTCGACAACGGGTTCGAGCGTCATCACCGATATTGAAGGTGTGGAACACGCGATTTTATTCTGGCGCAGTTTTACGCATCTTATCGGCGGAATGGGGATTCTGGTTTTTACGCTGGCTGTTTTGCCGAAAACCGGGTCTGAAAGCGTTCATATCATGAAGGCGGAAGTACCCGGCCCGATATTCGGCAAGTTGCTCTCAAGGGTGCGCGGAACCGCCCGAATTCTGTATGTTATTTATTTTGCTATGACCGGGGTGCTCATTGTTTTGCTGGCTTTGAGCAAGAAAATGGATCTGTTCGACGCCTGCTGCCACGCGTTCGGAGCCGCGGGGACCGGCGGGTTCGGCGTCAAGTCAGACTCTGTTTTATTTTATGACAGCGCTTATATCGACATCGTTCTCGGTGTGGCGATGATATTGTTCGGCGTGAATTTCAACCTGTATTTCCTGATGGTATACCGCAAGTTTAAACCCGTATTAAAAAACGAGGAACTGCGCTGGTATTTGGGAATCATCACGGGCGCGATTGCGGTCATATGCATCTTTCTATGGCCGCGTTACGATTCATTCCCGCGCATGCTCCGGGATGTGTTCTTCGCGGTTTCATCAATTATCACCACAACCGGCTTCACCACGGAGGATTTCGGCAAGTGGCCGCTGATAACGCACGTCGTCCTGCTGATACTGATGTTTTGCGGCGCGATGGCCGGTTCAACGGGGGGCGGTTTGAAATCCTCCCGGGTTGCCATCTATGTAAAGTCCGCGATACAGGAAGTCAGGCAAAGCCTGAGCCCGAACCGCCGCCTGCCGTTCCGGTTTGAAGGCAAAACGCTTGACGCCGGTATACACCGCAGCGTTTTTCATTTTTTGGCCGCGTACTGCCTCATTTTCTTTGTGTGTGTGCTCATTGTCAGCGCGGACACCGAGGATTTCATGACCTCTTTCAGCGCCGTGGCCGCGACCTTCAACAATATCGGCCCCGGCCTCGGCGAGGTCGGGCCGGTCGAGACCAACTATTTCGGACTCAACAATGTGTCAAAAATCACACTGAGTGTGGCGATGATCGCGGGCCGCCTTGAAATCTTCCCGGTGTTGATTCTTTTCGCGCCGAAAACCTGGCACAAGGCATGATCCCCTGTCCGCTGTGAGGGCTTATGACCGTTTCTTTTTATACACTGGGCTGTAAAGTCAACCAATACGAATCGCAGGCGATGGCCGAGTTGTTTGCCGCCGCCGGTTACGAACTTGCCGTCACGGGCGGCGAGGCGGATATTTATGTCATCAACTCCTGCACGGTGACAGCCGAAAGCGACCGGAAAACGCGGCAGGCCGTCCGGCGGTTTAAGAGGCTTCACCCCCGCTCGGTTGTCGTTTTGGCCGGCTGTATGCCGCAGGCGTATTCGGAGACGGCCGGGGATTTGCCCGAGGCTGACATCGTCACCGGCAACAAAGACCACGCCGGCATATTAAAACTGCTGGAAGGATATTTTGCCTGCGGAGAAAGAACAGTCCGCGTGCTGCCGCATCAATCGGGCGAGCCGTTTGAATCAGCGGGCATCACCGGTTTCAGCGAGCGCACAAGGGCCGTCGTGAAAATCGAGGACGGCTGTGACCGGTTCTGTTCGTATTGCATTATCCCTTATGCCCGCGGCCGGGTACGCTCCAAACCCCTTTCGGAGCTGAAAGCCGAACTCGGCCGCCTTGAGGCTGCCGGTTTTGCCGAGATTGTGCTGGTGGGAATCAACCTGTCGGCCTATGGCAGCGATACCGGTCATTCTCTTTTTGACGCCGCGGCGTTGGCCTGCTCGTTCGAGGACATACAAAGAGTCCGCCTAGGCAGCCTCGAGCCCGACTTAATGACCGGCGAAACGGTAACTTCGCTGCGCTCGCTCACAAAACTCTGCCCGCATTTTCATCTGTCGCTGCAAAGCGGTTGCGATAAGACGCTTCGTGATATGAACAGGCACTACACAACGGCGCAATACAAAGCGTTGTGCGACACGCTTCGCGGGGCTTTTCAAGACTGCTCGATTACCACGGATATCATGGTCGGTTTTCCGGGAGAAAGCGAAGAAGATTTTTTAGAATCCATAGAATCTGTCCGGAAAATCGGGTTTGAGAAGGTCCATGTCTTCCCTTATTCCCCCCGCCCGGGCACGAAAGCCGCCTCCATGAAGCCGCAGATTCCCAAAGCGGTCAAAGAAGAACGCGCCCGCCGAATGACGGCGGCCGCGCAGGAAATACGGACTTCATTTTTAGAAAAGCAAATCGGAAAAACCTTAGAAGTTTTGGTCGAGGAGCATTCCGCGGGGGGAAACGCGCGGGGGTACACGCCGAATTACACGCCGGTGCAGATTACCGGGGAGGCTCCCGTCGGCGGGGTTTGCCGGGTTAAGATAACGGGCGCGGAAGAGGATTGGTGCGTGGGGGAAAGACTACCTCTCAGTCACCTTCGGTGCCAGCTCCCCTAACATAGGGGAGCCAAGAGGCCCTTAGAACATCATGTGCTCTATGTAGCAGTCGGAGAATTCGGCGCTGTTGGTTAAATCGATGTATTGCGCGCTTGCCGCGATGTGTTCGGCAAGCGCCCTTTTTTCGGGGAAGGCCGCGCACAGAATGCCGCCCGCCAGGCTGGTGTTGCCGGCGGCGGCCGTCTTTTTTTGCAGTTCTTGCGGGAACAGACCGATGCGGGCCGCGTTGGCGGGATTGATATAACTGCCGAAGCCGCCGCCGATAAGCACCCGCTCGATGTCATCGGCCGTAAGGCCCGCCCTCAATAAAAGCATATCGATGGCGGCGGCGATCGCGGCTTTGGCGAGTTGCAGTTCCCGGACATCCTGAGCGAACAGGCTGACACCTTCGCAGACTTCGATTTTATCGCCGGATAACAAATACCCGGTTTCATCGATGATGTCGTGGTTCAGAAGTTCCGCCGCGATATCGATGAGCCCCGAGCCGCAGATACCGGCGGGCCGGGCGTCCCCGATGGTTTTTACCTTCGCTCTGCCTTCGGTATATTCGTAGGAGCAGACGGCGCCCGGTGTCGCGCCCATTCCCTGCTTGATGCTGGCCCCCTCGAAAGCCGGGCCGGCGGCGGCGGACGACGCGAGAATCCGTTCGCGGTTATACAGAGCGATTTCGGCGTTGGTGCCCAAGTCTATCAGAAGCGTATATTTTTCGGAATTCGTGTATTCGCTGACGATTCCGGCGGTCAGGTCACCCCCGGCAAAACTCGCGATACAGGGCAGGGTGCGGACCGGCACCCCAAAATCGAACCCCAGGTCTTTGCCGTTAATCGTTTGGCTTGCCAGGAACTGCGCCGTGTAAGGCGCATAGCCGAGCCCGGAGCAGTCCCGCCCCAAAAACAGGTGCAGCATGGCGGTGTTGCCGGACAACGTTATGTCCTTTATCGTTTCCGGCCCGTTTTCGGCCAGAAGTTGTTTGAGCATCGCGTTCGCCTGCCCCGTGACGGTATCGCAGAGTTCTTTCAGGCCTCCGTTAGTGACATATTTGACGCGTGTGATGACATCGGCGCCGAAGGACGCCTGCCTGTTTTTCTCACCGGCGGACGCGATAACTCTCCCTTCCCCGTCGGTCAACGCGGCGACAAGCGTCGTGGTGCCGATATCGAAAACCGCGCGGATTTTGCCTTGCGGCGCCGTGCCGGACGCCGTTTCGCTCTGTAAAACCTCCATGTTGCCGGAGGAGATGATTTCCACGCCGGTTTCTTCGCGAAGGGTAACGGCGCAGGCCAACCGGATGCCGTTTTCGATTTCCTCCGCGGTCAGGGCGGAGAGTTCCCTTTCGGCAGGCTCGACGAACGGGTACAAAATTTTCACCTTGCATTTATGGCAACTGCCGTTGCCGGCGCAAACGGCGTTGATTT
>DAITOC010000119.1:0-4918 GCA_036834305.1 Clostridiales bacterium | reverse complement strand
AATCCCGCGCGCGTTCGGCGCTTTGTTTCGACCTTAAGAAAAGCCGTCTCCGGTTTTTTTGCCGGCAGGGACTCGGGCAACGAAAACAGGAGGCCGTAACCGTGAGCGGGCGCGAGAAAATTGACAGGATTTATCAGTCGGCCCGGCGAATACCCATCGACGATTTTTCGAAGATTGTCATCATGAGCGACTGCCACCGCGGCAACGGCAGCCACGCGGACAATTTTTCGAAAAATCAAATGGTATACTTTCACGCTCTCGCGCAGTATTATGGCGACGGCTTTACATACATCGAACTCGGCGACGGCGACGAGTTGTGGGAAATCAAAAGCATGGACGACATCAAACGCGCGCATACGGATGTCTTCTGGCTGTTGTCGAAGTTTTACGCCGAGGGGCGCTTCCATATGCTGTTCGGCAACCACGACATGGTGAAAAAGAGCAGGCGGTTTGCAGAAAAGAACCTGGCCGACTACTATGACGAACATGAAAAAAAGAGGCTGCCGCTGTTTGACAAGGAGGCTGCCGCCGAAGGCCTTGTTTTGGATTTCACCGAAGCGGGCGGCGAAATCCTGCTCCTGCACGGACACCAGGGCACCTTCATCAACGACCGGGGCTGGCGGCTGGGCCGTTTTCTGGTCCGCTACCTTTGGAAACCGCTCGAGACCATCGGCGTCAACGACCCGACCGACCCGGCGAAGAACATGGTGGAAAGCGAGCACGTTTCCCGCATGCTGGCGGACTGGACGAGGTGTGAAAAAAAACTTCTCGTCGCCGGCCATACCCACAAGCCGGTGTTTCCGGACGCCGGCCAAGGGCGTTATTTCAACGACGGCAGCTGCGTGCACCCGCGTTGCGTCACGGCTATCGAAATCACGAACGGCCATATCGCGCTGGTTAAATGGCATGTGCGCGCCGCGTTCGATTCTTCGTTGTATATCGCGAAAGAAGTCTTGGCGGGGCCGCAGGGGCTGCGCGATTATTTCAGGGCTTTAAAGGATTAAAAATAATGCTTGATTATCTCTATCCATAATGTTAGAATAACTGTGTTTGAATGCGAAAGAAAGGATGTTCAACCGTGGCAATTACCGATTTTCTTGAGAAAAACGCGAAACTTTACCCCAACGAGGTGAGCCTGGTCGAAATCAACCCGGCCAACCAGCCCGACCACGCGATCACTTGGCGCGAGTATAACCTAATCGAGTCGAGTTCCCCCGAAAAATACCGCCGGGAAATGACCTGGAAGGAATTCGACGTCAAGGCTAACCGCTTCGCGAACCTGTTGTTGACGCGCGGCATCAAAAAGGGTGATAAAGTCGCGATTTTGCTGATGAACTGCCTGGAATGGCTGCCGATTTATTTCGGCGTTCTGAAAACGGGCGCGTTGGCGGTTCCCCTGAATTTCCGTTACACCGCCGACGAAATCAAATATTGTTTGGAACTTTCGGAAGCCGACGCGCTGGTATTCGGGCCGGAATTTATCGGTCGCGTCGAGCAGATTTTTGACCGTCTGCACGGCGTAAAAACCGTTTTTTATGTCGGCGCAAACAAACCCACTTTCTCGGACAGTTACGACGAACTTGTTACATACTGCTCCTCCATCGCCCCCGCCGTGGAACTGCTCGACGGCGACGACGCGGCCATCTACTTTTCTTCGGGCACGACAGGCCTGCCGAAAGCGATTCTGCACTCGCACAGCGCGCTGATCGCCTCTTGCCTGACCGAGCAGAACCACCATTCGCAGTCACATGACGATGTGTTTTTGTGCATCCCCCCGCTCTACCACACGGGCGCGAAGATGCACTGGTTCGGCAGCCTCCTCGTCGGCGGAAAGGCGGTCATCCTGCGCGGCGTCAAGCCCGACTGGATTCTGCGCGCCGTTTCGGAAGAAAACGCCACGATTGTCTGGCTGCTTGTACCCTGGGCGCAGGACATTCTCGACGCGCTTGACCACGGCGAAATCCGTTTGGAGGATTACCGCCTGAAACAATGGCGGCTCATGCACATCGGCGCCCAGCCCGTTCCCCCGAGTTTGATAAAACGCTGGAAGCAGGTGTTCCCCCATCACGACTACGACACAAACTACGGCCTGAGCGAGTCGAGCGGACCGGGCTGCGTCCATCTCGGGGTCGAGAACATCCACAAAGTCGGCGCCATCGGCAAGGCGGGTTATTTGTGGGAGACAAAAGTCGTCGATGAAAAGGGCGAACTTTTGCCGCAGGGCAAAACGGGCGAACTCATCGTCAAGGGTCCGGGAGTTATGAAATGCTATTTCAACAACCCCAAGGCGACCGCCGAGATATTGAAGGACGGCTGGCTTTTCACCGGCGATGTCGCGCGTATGGATGAAGACGGCTTTATCTTCCTCGTTGACCGCAAGAAGGATGTCATCATCAGCGGCGGCGAAAACCTCTACCCGGTCCAGATCGAGGACTTTTTGCGCGCGCACAAAGATATCAAGGACGTGGCGGTTATCGGACTGCCCGATGAAAGGCTCGGCGAAATGGCGGCGGCGATAATTGAACTCAAAGAAGGCGCCGTCTGCGACGAGGCGGATATCAACGAATTTTGCGTTGACCTCCCCCGCTACAAACGCCCGCGCAAAATTATATTCGCGAAGGTTCCGCGCAACCCGACGGGTAAAATCGAAAAGCCGAAACTGCGCGAAATTTACTGCGGCAAACGACTGGTGGAAGCCCAGACGACGAAATAAACCTGTTTGACTTATTAAAACAAGCGGAGGGCTCGCGCCCTCCGCTTTGAGTTAACATGGAATCAGATTTCTTGACTGAGCAAAAAATCCGCGATGTGCATCGTTTGGATGCCCTCGTAGTTGCCTTGCCGCAACGCGTCCGTCATAAGAACATATTTGGGATAATTATCGGGAATCGCCAGCAGGCGGTTGTATTCCCTTTTTTCTGTTTCCTCACTGCCGATTTCTCTGCATACCTGGATATACGCTTTTTCATTCTGCCTGGAGGCCACGAAGTCAATTTCACCGGTCTTCAACTTCCCGACATACACATCGTATCCTCTTCTTACCAACTCAAGATACACCAAGTTCTCAAGCATGGATGCTACGGATGTCGGTGAATATCCCAGAACGCTGTATTTGAGCGCCGGATCGGCCAAGAAAAACTTCTCCTGCGTTTTTAATATTTCTTTACCCTGCAAGTCATACCTTGAACAGCGGTAAATAATAAACGCTTTTTCAAGCTGGCTGAGGTAATTATAGATTGTTTCAATGTCAATTTGCCTGTGTTCGCTTTTAAAACAGTCAGAAATGGATTTTGCTGAAAATGTCTTTCCCACATTGTCGAAAACGAACTTAACAATTCTTTCAAGCCGGTCCACTTTTCGGATGTTGTTGCGTTGCACGATATCGGTAAAAATAGTTGAGTTGTATATATCTTTGACGATTGTATATACCTCGTTTTGCGAATATTGCCTGAGATGAACCGCGGGAAAACCGCCGAGTTTTATATACTCGTTGAATTCCGTGTAGGTGTCGCTCAACACGCCGTAGGCAGCTTTAAACGCTAAATACTCATTAAACGAGAGCGGATAGACGATTTCTCGGCTCTTGCCGGACTTTCACCGCCAAGTTATCGCTCATGCCGAGCGCACATAAAACAAGCGGAGGCTCGCGTCCTCCGCTTGTTTGTGTTGTTTTACCCGTACTATCTTTGTTTATTATGCCTTAGCAGGCCGACGGTTTTTAGAAATACAGGCGAGACAGCAATAGTCTTTTTTGAAAAGGGGGCTACGCTGACGGCAGAAACCGGAACAAGAACACCGCCGGATTCCACGGCGAATGTGCGGAAATCCGTCCCGCCGTCATTCAACATCGCTATTTGTGCACCGCCGAGGTCATAGTCACCCAACGCGTCCTCACCGCCGACGGCAAAGGTGATATCCGCGCCGGCTTTTACCGCGGGAAGCGCTGCCGCCGGGTCGGTAAAGCGCACATCGAAAGAGCCCGTAAAGTCCTCAAAACGCAGCGAGCCACCGATGAAGATGGCCGGGGAGGCGCTGTCGATTGACACAAAGTCGACCGCGCTGTTCCCGCGTAGGGTCATATCGCCGCCGACATACAAGCCGGTGGATTCCGCCGTCAGCGCCGAGTTGTTAAGGGTGAAGAATTCATCGGCACCGCCCAGCGAGCCCGCGCAGGTAGCAACAAACACCGTGTTATTCATTTCGATTGAGCCGAACATAACCATAAAGACATCCCCGCCCGCGGTGACATTGACAGCGGCGTTGTCGAAAGAGCAGACGCACGCGCTCCCGCCATCACCCATAAAGGCGGCCGCCCAGGCCTCGCTGCCGACAAGAGCCGAATTGACATTCAGTTGAAGGTTATTAACCGCGATGCCTTTTTCACAATAGATGGTGACCGTATCCGTACTCGATACCGTCAGCGAGGCAGACGTGTCCGCGCCTTCGAAAACTACCTTTCTGTCGCAGCGTATGGCTGTTTGACCTGCTTGGGTATTGACAAAGGAACAACTGCCCGCGATGGTGACGGTTGTTTCCACGGCGCCCGAAGCGGAGGGGAACACCAAAGGAGCATCGCTGAACGCAAACGCGCCGGAAAGCGAGAGATTGTTAAACGCAACATCGGATACGCTGTCTTCCACAACGATATAAACCTCGCTGCTCGAGCCGCTGAATGTCAGCCCGCCGCCCGTGACAGTAAGCAGAGGGATAGTGTGGACTTCGTCATAAGATAGGACCATATCGTAGGTGTAGCCGGGAATGCTGCCGACGCTGATATCCTCGGTGATAGTCCCATCGGTGACGGTGATGCCCGCCGGCGGCAAGGTACCGCCTTTCCTTTCGGCGAGATAGGTCGCGGTATAGGTTCTGTCGAAGGTGACCGGTTCAAAGGGAAGGTTCCAGCCGTTAAAGGTGTAGG
>DAITOC010000118.1:0-4973 GCA_036834305.1 Clostridiales bacterium | reverse complement strand
TGCTTTTTTAATATAATCCGTATATGATACCTTTAACTATAATTTTGGGAGCACGAATATGAAAGGTTTATCCCCTTTAAAAATGCTTGAAAACCGGGTGTGGAGAATTTACCTCGGCGGGAAACTGATTGACTCTCTGCGGGGAAAAGACGGCCCCGACGGGTACTTTCCGGAGGACTGGCTGGCCTCCGTCGTGCAGGCGAACAACCCGCCCCATGAGAACCAGCCGGAGCGCGAAGGCTTGAGCAAGGTTGTCATGCCCGGCGAGGAAACCGCATACTTAAAGGACCTGATCGATCAAAACCCGGAGGGCTTTCTCGGCAAAGACCATGTCGGGCAGTTCGGCGTGAATTTCGGCGTGCTGACCAAGTTTTTGGATTCGGCGGAGCGGCTGCCGATACAGGTCCACCCGGACAAAACGGCGGCGAGAAATTTATTCCACTCCGATTACGGTAAAACCGAAGCCTGGTATATCCTCGGCGGGCGGGAAATCGGCGGTGAAAAGCCGTATATCCTGCTCGGGTTCAAAGAGGACGTGACCGACGCGCAACTGCGGGAACTGTTTGACAGGCAGGATATAAAAGGCATGGAAGCGCTGATGCACAAAGTACCCGTCCAAGCCGGCGAGGTCTATATCATCATGGGCGGCACGCCGCACGCCATCGGCCCGGGCTGCTTCCTGCTGGAAATTCAAGAGCCGACCGATTACACCATCAGCCTGGAGAAGTGCAACACGCTCGGCGAAAAACTGCCGGACTTCCTTTGCCATCAGGGCGTCGGCTTTGACCGGATGTTCGACTGCTTTAACTATATCAAATACAGCTATGAAGGGCTGCTCGACGCTTTCAAGCTCAAGCCGGCCGTGACAGAAAGCGCGGACGGTTACGAATACACGGGCGTGATTGCCTACGAAACCACCCCCTGCTTCGCGCTCAACAGGCTGGCGGTGAAAGAGAGCTTCCGCCGCGTATGCATCGGCAGGCCATCGGCGCTGGCCATTGTCGAAGGGGCCGGAACGGTCGCGGGCATTGAGGTCAAAAGCGGCGACTGCCTGTTTGTGCCCGCTATGGCGGAGGATTTTGATATTGTCAACCGCGGCGCCGGGACGCTCGCTATGCTGGAATGCCTGCCGCCAGAAAATTACCATGATACTATGCAAGTGTGATATTACTGATATCACACCTGCGTTTTTTTTGAAAGGGGGGGATAAAAATGTTTAACATCGATGGAAAAAGCCGTATACCGATTTATGAGCAGATTAAGAATCAAGTGATGGAGTTTATTCAGTTAGGCATTTTCAAGCCCCATGAAAAATTGCCCTCCATCCGCGCTTTGGCTCTTGATGCGGGGCTCAACGTCAACACCGTGAAGCGCACCTTTCAGGATTTGGAGGCCAGCGACGTTATTTATACCCTGCCCGGCCGCGGCAGCTTTGTCAGCGAAGATGCCTTGGCGCACGGCAGCCTGCAAAAAAAAGCGCTTGAAGACGTTTTTGTCGCAATCGTCTCGGCAAAATCCAAGGGAGTAAGCCAAGATGAGATTCAGTCCTTAACCGGCACAATATACAAGGAGGTTTATGATGGTTGACGTTATCAATGTGACGAAAAAGTTCGGCAGTTTCACCGCGCTCAAAGACCTGTCTTTCCATGTCAGCAAAGCTTCAATCTACGGTCTGGTCGGCTACAACGGCGCCGGAAAGACAACGCTTCTGAAAACAATTTCGGGGGTTTACAAACCCGAGGGCGGCGAGGTCCGCGTCATGGGCGAGAGAATCTTTGACAACGCTAAAATGAAACAGCGGCTTTTCTATGTGCCCGACGACATTTACTTTCAGCCCTACGCCAACATGGAAAAAATGGCCCGGTTTTATAAAGGCTATTACCCGAAATTCAACACGGAGACCTTTCAAAATCTGACGCAGCTCTTCGGGCTTGACAAAACCAAGCGGCTCAACGGTTTTTCAAAGGGCATGCAAAGACAGGCGGAAATGATCCTCGGCATATCCACACACCCCGATGTGCTGCTGCTCGACGAGAGCTTTGACGGCCTTGACCCGGCGAAACGCAACCTGGCCAAAAAGCTGCTTCTCGAATACATGGCGGAAAAGGAATGCGCCGTGATCATCTCCTCCCATAACCTGCATGAACTCGGCGATATCTGCGACCACATCGGCCTGATCAACGGCCAGAGGATCGTGCTTGATTGTTCGGTGGATGAAATGAGCGGCAGCCGCAGCAAGTTCCGCGTCGTGTTCGACCGGGAAGTCAGCCGGGAGGACTTCCGGGGTATCGAACTGAAACGGTTCGCCCAAGACGGCAAAATCATCACCTTGAGCGCGCAGGGAGACAGCGCCGAGCTTGAGCAAAAACTGCGATCCATGTCGCCGGTGCTGCTCGAAACATTCCCGCTTTCGCTCGAGGAGATATTTTTAGAAGAAATGGAGGGTACGGATTATGACCTCACAAAAATCTTCGGTTAGTACGTTTCGGTTTACATTTTTCTCTTCTTTGAAGGGCAACTTCGTATTGCCGGCGCTCAACCTGGTTATTCTCACGCTGATTGTGCCTGTTCTTTCCGCTATCACTATACAAAGCATTTTAAAGCAGCCCGACTATGGTATGAAAGCCCCGATAGCCGGCGAGGCCGCTGACAAAATCACCGATCTCTATAAGTTTTTGTTGTTCGGCCAATACGACCAAACGGTGTTTAATATTTTCGCCCATATCTCCGTCATCGCGTTTTCGGTTTTGCTCGGCGTCGTGATGTTCCGGTTTATCGCGAGCAAAAAAACCGTCAATGTGTTTTATAGCCTCGGTATAACCCGCCGCAACCTGTTCGTTTCCAAGTACCTCGCCGGTGTTTTGATGCTGTTCGTTTCCGTCGCCCTGCCCTTCCTGGCCGGCGCCGTTGTAAACATCTCGACATTCGGGTCAAGCCGGGAACTTTGGTCGGCCGTCGCGTTCTATATCGCCGCTTATTCGACACTTTCCTTGACCGCCTTCAGCGTCACCGCCGCGGTTTTCAGCGGTGTCGGCACCATCGTGGAAGGCATCGCGTTTTCGGGCGTGGTGCTTGTCGGGCCGACAATACTGATCTATTGCCTGCAGTTTTTGATGGACAGGTTAACCCTCGGCTCCCCTTACGGTCATTTCTACGACCAATACTATCAGGTGACCAATTCTCTGGCTTCGTCGCTTTCGAAATACAATCCGATTTTATTTATGTTCAATGACGCGGCAAGCGCGGGGGCGCTCTCGAGAGAATCGGTTCAGGACAAATTTGTTTGGGAAGCGCCCGGGTACGGCGGTATCGCACTGTGGCTCGCGCTGGCCGCCGCGGTGTTTGCCCTCGGTATCGTCTTGTTCCAAAAGCGCAAGGCCGAGATTTGCGGTTTTCTCGGCACGAACAAGTGGCTGAACTTTCTGATCACCTTCCTGATCGGTTTCTTCCCGTTCTGCCTGTCGGTGCGTTACAATGACAACTCGATTTTGTTGGGTGTTGTTATCGGCGCGGGCATTTACACCGCCCTTTATCTGATTATCGACTTTGCTTTGATACGCAATTTCCGGGAGTGGGCGAAAGGTCTCGTGAAGCTGCCCGTGCATTTGGGCGCCTCGATTATAATCGCGGTTATTTTTTACACAGGGCTTTTCGGCTTTTCATCGCGGGTTCCGGCTGTTGACAAAATCAAAAGCGCGGATATCACGGCCGCGTCTTATACCGGCATTGTTCAGACGGAGGCCGCCAATTTCTTTGCGGGCGAATTTCTGCAATCCGTCGGCGTCGCCGGGCCGATCGAAGGGTTCCATAGCGAAAAAGACCTTCAATCACTTACAAAGTTGCACCGAATGATCGTGAAAGCCGGAAAAATTTCGGCAGATGATAAAATCGGCACGGTAGTACGGATTGTTTATCACCTGGAAAACGGCAGAACTGTCCGCCGGTATTATCAAGCGGCGACGGCCGGTATTTTAAACGACATGCTTTCTTTGGATGAAACGGACCGGTACCGGGAACTGGTTAAACGCAACCTGACGGAACCCGTTAAAAAGTCTGATTCGGAGAAAACGAAATCGGCCAAGGAATTGTTTCAAAGCCCTTCCTCCGCCATAAACGTTATTCCCAATCACTTAAACAAAAAGAATGTGATTGACATTTCCGCACAACAGCGCGAAGAACTCCTGGCGGCGCTGGCAAAAGATTTGACATCACAGACGGTTCAACAGCGGTATTACCCGAAGGAACCGGCTATCGGCGCGATACAATTCAGTATGAATTTTGAAAAGGAGTATTTCAACCCGTACGCGCCGATGGATAAGATGGCGCCGGAGTATCTAAGCCTGGCGGATTACGGCGCCGTCAGCATACCGGTGACAGGCGACATGGCGAACACGCTGGAGTTTATGAAAGCCAACGGGTTGTCGGAGTTGTTTGAAAACACGGACGATTTCGAATTTATTTCGGCGCAGGTGATTTCGGCAAGGCCCGGCTCCCCCACTGCTTTCGGATACGGCATCGAGATGACACAGCACTTTATGGGGGGATGGAGCAAGAACCGAGTCGATTACGGCAGTTTCACAAACGCCTACAAAACAACCGATCAAGCCGTTCTGAAGACAATGGCCGAAAACGCCCACATCTCGTATTTTAACGGAAACGACGGATATTACGTGAGGTTTGAATTGGCGAGTGGCGGCGGTTACACAACGATGTATGTGCCGGCGGACAAAGTACCGGCAAGCGTAAAAGAAGGCGCCGCGGCGGTGAAACCCATGGAACCTAAGGATTATTATGTCGCTTATTAACATCAACGGAAACGAGTCCCCGGCCTTGCGGCTGGGGACTCGTCATTATTTCGGAGTTCCCCCAACTATTGGCAAAGAGCCTGAAAAAAGTGAGTGAGCCCCTTTTTTGTTGCCGGTTACGGTTTCATGATACCTTCAATACGCGTACGCTAATCCGGTCGTTTGGTC
>DAITOC010000117.1:0-4986 GCA_036834305.1 Clostridiales bacterium | reverse complement strand
AGTTGTCAAATGTACCGTCGCCGCCTTCTGCTGTGGATAACATAGATTCGGGCCAGCCTCGTGTCGGAACACCGGCTCCGGCAGTGCCGGTCGCGCCGGTCCAGCCGGAAGCGACAGACGCCCAAAACGGATGGGCATAGTTCGGTGTGAAAGCGTCTTTTTGCTCGCCTACGACCTTAAACATCGGTTTGCTGTACATAACAATATAACGCGTAATACCGGTTAAGAAGTCAGTGGTCGGGCAAATGCGGACGGTGAGCACATCACCCGCCTGTAGTTCCTCGCCGGGAGCGAGCGGCGTAAAGACATCGCCGGTTTGCCAGCCCACTTCCAGGTTGACATCCACCGATATTTCTTGACCGTCACCCAGAACAGCGGATACCCCGATGGCAAGGGTGCTGAGAATTAACGCCAATGCCAAGATCAGGCTGACAATCTTTTTCCTTGCTTTCATTTTGCTAAAGCCTCCTTTTTTTAATATGTAATTAACGGAATTCCTCTTTTTGTGACCTTGTACGAAAGTTCCGATAATACATTTCTATTGTACCTCGTTATCATTTAATGTCAATATCTTTTTTAATAAAAAGAAGCAGAGCTTTTGTCAGTTTTTATCGTTATTGTTTCGATTGTTTGCTGTTTGAAATAAATAACAGCCGGGCTTTCCCGGCCTTAGGGAGCCCCGGCTGTTTTTTGTATCGTTTTCTTTTTTATAATACGGCTGTTTTTAACGCGCATTCAACAAGCCAGAAAATAGCGCTCAGCGGAGCCGGAAGGATTTTTCCCGCAGCCGCAAGTTTTTCCGTTTCCATTGTGTTTATCACATATCCTTGGTCGCTGACCGTAATTTCAAGGCTCTGCTCGCGTTGCGACAAGGCCAGCACGGTTCCCGTTTCTCCCGTACTCAACCTGCGCGTATTGTTACCCGCTGCCGCGGCGCCGCAAAAAACACCCGTTAAGCACAGAAGGAACAGGATCGTGGCGAAATACGCTTGTCCGATACGGGTTATCTCTGATTTCGCTCGTTTTTTTTTGTTTATGGAAATCCCCTTCTTTTTTCCGATTGCTGCCCTGGCGGGCGGCTATGTATAGTCCTCAAGCAAACGCGCCAGGGCAAAGCCCAGCATTCTGCCCGAATATGCCGCTTCGTCAAGCGTGTTGGCGTCGCTGCCCATTTCCAGAAGCAGGGAGCATCGCGTCAAATCGAGATTGTATTTTTTCGTGCAGAACAAGACCGGTCTCATCAAACCCGGGAAAACCGTCTCACACTGCTGCTGCAATTTAAGGGCAAAACGAAGGTTATGCTCCCAGTTCGGAAAGTTCTTCACGGTCTTTTCTTCGGCGCCCGTGGCAATCATGATCTGCGCCGCTTTTTTTCCGTTGACGACCGAAACGGGTTTAATCCGGCGGCCATCGGTATATTGTATGGCGTCTCTGTGAATGTCCAAAACGACCTGGAGTTCCGGATACTTTTTCAGATATTTTTGAATCGAGTTTCTTGATCGTTCATACGCGCCGCGGTATGTCGTGTCATAAACCGTTTTATCGTGTATCACCGCAAAGCCCGCTTTGGTCAGTTGGTCGGCGACTTCCGTACCTACCCTGGCGATATTCTTCGCGGAGTCCGCCGTGCGGCTGCTGTAATCGCGGGCATACCAGCCGCGTTCAAGCATTTCGAAGCCCTCTGTTGTATGCGTGTGGATGATCAAAACAGCCGGTTTTGTTTTGTCTTTGATTGCCAGTTTCAACGGTTCCTTGAGAACCTTCTCTATATTCAGCGATTTTGTCGCTGTCGCGTTTTTAACGGTGACATTTTTATAAACCGACGAAGCGTTTTTTATGCCGTAAGTCATCTCTTCAATCAGCCCGTCCTTCTTCTGGCCGGCGAAAGCGGTTTGCGCTTTCTTTATAAGGGCGGCGATATCCGCCGGCGTATAAACAAGGTCATCCGTCGAGGAGAGTTTTTTGGTTTGAACAACACCGGTTAGGGAAAAGAAACGATTCGTATCCGCCGTCCGGTTTTCCGTTTCGCCCGGGCTTCTGTCTGCCGCGCGCCTGACAAGAGCTACTCCCCCTTCGGGCAGAGCAATGCCCGCGCAAAACAACGCGGCCTTTCCGACAGCGCCCGAAGCGGGGCGTGAAGCGGCAGTCAACATGGTTATTATTGACAAGATGACCGAAATAATTACCGGTATTTTACTTTTTGTTTTACTGTTTGATTTCATCTCTCGTCCCCCGCCGCCCGCCAAGGCAGCTTCAGCGGTTATAACCGAAAGCTGTTTAGCGTTTGCCGGAAAGCATCGGGCATCCGGCCTATCGTAATATACCTATGCTTTCCGGTCCATAATTAGAATGGTCCGCGCGACCGGGTGAGCCGAGCGACGGAGTCTTTTGCCTGTCAGGAAACGAGGGAAAGGAGATCCTCCGCGTCAATATGCGGCTGTAAAGCTCTGTTGATTGCCAGGGCTACGAGGCGCGATGCCCTCTCGATGACGAGGTCGATTTCCCGGGGCGTGATCATCATTTGCGAACCGTCGGGTTCCAAGTTGTTTCTCAGTTCTTCCTCGTTAATTTCCGAATGGCTTTGGGAAACAAGGTCATAGGCGAGTGTGGCCGCGTCGACAACCGTCGGCACCCCGACGGAAACAACGGGAACACCGAGCGTTGATTCGTTAATTTCCGTTCTCGCGTTCCCCACACCGGAACCCGGCGTTATGCCCGATGTCGCCATTTGCACGGTGCAGCCCAACCTCGAGAGCCGTCGCGCCGCGAGAGCGTCGACGGTTATCACAACGGAAGGTTGCACGGTCTTAACAACCCCGGCGATGATTTCTCCCGTCTCGATGCCCGTCCGGCCTAAAACACCCGGTACGATAGCCGAGACAGCCCTCAAGTCCCCGAGCCCCATGGATTTGGCTATTTCGCCGCTGATGTGGCGGGTCGCGAGGGTCAGCTCGGAGCACTTCGGCCCGAGCGCGTCAGGCGTTATGCTTTCATTGCCGAGCCCCGCGACGAGAACCGTCCCTTCTTTCGGCAGCAATCCGGCGAGTTCCTGCGCGACAGCCTCGAGTCTGCCGTCAAGAAGCTGGGCGGACTTTGTAAAAGGAGGAACCTCGACGGTGATGTATTTGCCAAGCGGTTTGCCGAGCGCTTTAGCGCCCTCTTCATCAAGCACATCGATTCTTGTTACTTTCGCGTTATCCTTTTCAATTGTTTCGCAGCGGATACCCGCTATTTCCTTCCCCCGGAAGTTCTCTCTGAGTTCGAGCGCCAGATCTGTTCTGAAATTCATAAATATCTCCCCGGTTTCTGTATTAATTCAAGCCAACGGTAACAGGTTGCTGGGCAACGGGCAAAAACGGATAAAAATCTTTTTTTATTAAATTTCCTTGCATTTTCACAACAATTGTGTTAATATTCGTATCTGTGCAACGAAGGAGGTGTCACCATGCCCAACATTAAATCCGCAAAAAAACGCGTCCTTGTCAACAAAACGAAAACCCAACGCGCGAAAGCCCACAACTCCGCCCTGAAAACGGCTGTTAAAAAAGCCGCTGTTGCTGTTGAAACAAATGCCGGCAACAAAGAGGAGCTTGTGAGGGCGGCGATAAAAAAGGTTGACCAATCGGCCGCGAAAGGCATTATTCACAAAAACAACGCGGCCCGCAAAAAGTCAGCTCTCGCGAAATCGCTCAACAAAGCCTGATTTCGGGTTGTCTCAATTGCGGCCTGCGGTTCTTCGCAAGGCCGCGTTCCATTTTGTGAAAAACAAACTGTGTGGTTGACTTTTTGCATCTGCGGCTATATACTATATTCGTTAGGCAACCGATGAGGCTGTCCGGCAATAAAAACAGGAGGTGCCATAGAATGGATGCTTTAAAAAAAGTTCTCAAAATTATTGGCATTATTACAGCTGTTGCGGCTGCAGCGGCCGGCATTTATTTCGCTGTAACGAAAATAATGGAACGCAAAAAGGAGTGCGACGACGAAGAAAACTTTGTCTCATGTTCCTGTTTGGATGACGAACCCGTCGAATCGGAAGCGCCCGAGCAATAAGATCAAACTCAACACAGCGTCCGGCAACAAAGCCGGACGCTTTTTTTGCGGCTATTTGTCTTTTGGTTTTGCGAAAAACGACACCGCCAGGCCGCTCAAAACCGCCGCGGTGATTCCCGCCGATCCTGCATTCAAAGGCCCCGTTATCACGCCGAGCAGGCCTTCTTTCATGATCAGTTCCTTCGTGCCGCGCGCGAGGTTAAACCCGAAACCCGTCAAAGGCACTGTCGCGCCGGCGCCCGCCCATTGAAAAAACGGTTCGTAAACACCCGCCCCGCCGAGTATGACTCCTAAAACGACAAAGGCGACCAGAATTCTGGCGGGAGTCAATTTTGTCAGGTCAATCAGCAACTGGCCAACAACACAAATAAAACCTCCCGCGACGAACGCCTTTAAAAGATCCCAAACAATTTGCATATTACCGGCCTCATATACGGTTTAATCGGAAATATTGTTCGCTTTTCGCGTCAGGTTATACCAAAAAAAACATCCCGCCTTGAAAAAGACGGGATGCGTTTTCTGTTCTTTACAGCATTCGGCCTTTAACGAACACATACCGAATTCGGCAGTCGGCATCGAGAACCAGAATGTCGGCGTTTTTTCCCGGCGCCAGGCTGCCCGTAAAACCGTCTGCCCGGATGGCTTTTGCCGGGTTAATGGTACATGATTTCAAAGCGTGTTTAAATGGTATGCCGAATTTCAGAAGATTGAGAAACTCCTCGTACAGATTCGTTGTGCTCGCCGCGAAAGTACCGTCTTTCAAGGTCGCTTTGCCGTTTTTTACATAGATGGTTTGCCCGGCGAGGTCATATTCCCCGTCGCCGCAGCCGGCAGCCTTGTTCGCGTCGCTGACAGCCACGGCCCTGTCCTCCCCTAAAAGTTTGAACGCCATCCGTAAAACCGGCGGGTGCGCGTGCAACCCGTCGCAGATGA
>DAITOC010000116.1:0-5075 GCA_036834305.1 Clostridiales bacterium | reverse complement strand
GCCTCTGTTTTCACTCGCGCATTCCGCGGGAGTATAGAGTTTTGAAGAAAAGCTCTTTTCATTTTCGGTTCTTTGAACGGCAATCTCGGTGTCCGCTCGGGCAGCGACGGTAATTTCGCAATCGCCGGGAACATGCAACACCCAAGGTGAAAAATCAAAACAGTTTTCTCTTTTTACTTCGGTGGACCGGCCTTCCCATTGAAAGAGCGCTTCGCCCCGTATCAGCAGATACGCTCTTTCCAGATGAAGGTTTTCTTGAAAACTCTCACCCGCGCGCAACCGGAGAATACCGAAATCCATCAGGGAGTTTTGCTTCCGGTCGTCTCTGGACGCGATCGCGTTGTAGCCGTAAGAAAAGTTTCTGGGGCCTTTTACAAGCATTTTTTAACCTCCGGGTATAGTATTCTAAGCGCGAAAGCGCTTTTCAAGAGCGTGAATGAGCGAAACCGTGTCCGGCGCGCCTTGCGGTTCCACCGCTTTGCGAACCGTCAAAACCGATTCTTCCGAGTTGATTAATGTGCCGTCCATTTCATAAAACGCGCGGGCGGGGAGCAGCAGGGAAGCGCCTTCCGTGACCGTGTCGAGAGTCGCGGTGTGGACCGCCAGAAACTCAAGAGAGGGCAGGCCGCCGGGCAAACCGCCTCCGAACGCGATCAACGCTTTTATGCTTCCGATATCGGAAAGCGTTTGAACATCAAGCACGTGGAGCAAACCGTAGGAATTTGCCCCGGTATGAAACTTGTCGCCGAAGATCCGACGGTAATTCTCTGTTTCGCTGTCGGTCAAAGGCTTGCGGAGTGTTTTCCTGTCCGCAACCCCGAAAGTAAAAACAACGCCGGCGTTTAGAGTTTTCCTCGCGAAATCAACAACCGCCGAAGCGTCTTCCTGTGTCAGGGAGGGGCTGACGCTGACCCCGAGAGACCCGGCGCCGTATTTAACCGTCATTGTTTTCACCGCTGAAACGAGGAATTCCAACGCTTCGTCCATATCGGCTTGCGCGAATACGCCGTCTCTTCTAATAAGCGGGCTCAAGACTCTCGTTTTGTTTTCAATAAACCCGAAACGGCCCTCGGAGCAAAGAACACCGTTTTTTTCGGCCGGCAGCGCGCGTATCAGCGTATTGCCGATACTGCGCAGTTCCAGTTGGCAGCCGGCGGCGCAGCCCGGACAGGTTGTGATTGTTGATTTTTCCTTAACGGGTACGCTTTTTATATTTTTGTTTTTCTCCCGCAGGGCTCCCGTCGGGCAAACCGCTGCGCATTGGCCGCAGGATATGCAGTTCGTATCCTTCAGCGGTTTGCCGAATTCGGGCGAAACGGCTGTGTCAAAGCCTCTGTCGGCAAGGCCGATGGCGGTCACGCCCATCGTTTCGTCGCATACTCGCACGCAAAGGCCGCAGAGAATGCATTTTTCCGCGTTTTGTTCTATATACGGGTGTTCATTGTCCCGGCGGCTTTCGCGCTTGACGCCTTCCAAACGAGCGGGAAGCGCGTCGTATTCGCGCGCGTATCGCAGCAATTTGCACTCAAAGACGTCGTGACAGCCACACTCAAGGCAGCGGGAGGCTTCGTTGACGGCAGATTCCTCCGAAAGGCAGGAAGCGACTTCCTGAAAATTGTTCTTGCGTTCTTGGGGGGCAAGAATTGTCGCCGCGGCGCGTGGCACTTTCTTTCTGTCCGCGAAATCCTCCTTTGTCACTTCGCTTTCGACAATGAAGGGCTTTTTGTACGGAATGATTTTGCCTTTCAGATAACTGTCTATCACTTCGGCTGCTTTTTGCGCCTCGCCGATGGCGCTGATGGCGATATCGGCGCCGCTGTTTGTGGCGTCGCCGACGGCGAATACGCCCTCCATCGAAGTCCGGAAGGTGTTTTCATCGGCCGCGATTGTCAAGCGTTTTGTCATCTCCAGTGATTCGAAACCCTCGTTGTCGTTGGCCTGGCCGATCGCCATAATCACGGTATCCAGCAAGATTTCTTCAAACGCGCCTTTGACAGGAACAGGTTTTCTTCGGCCGCTCGCGTCGGGTTCCCCGAGTTCCATGATTTGAAGCTTCATGCCGGTTACTTTGCCGTTTTCACCGAGGATTTCATCGGGATTGGTTAAAAAACGGAAGACAACGCCTTCTTCTTCCGCTTCGTCGATTTCAGTGGGATCGGCCGGCATTTCGTCCCGGCTTCTTCTGTAAACGACGCTAACCTCTTTCGCGCCGAGGCGGACGGCCGTACGGCAGGCGTCCATGGCGGTGTTGCCGCCGCCGCATACGGCGACGCGCTCACCGATCTTCGGCGGATTGCCCGCGGATGTATCGCGAAGAAAATCGATGCCGCCGATAACACCTTCGAGCTCCTCGCCGCTTACTTTCATTTTACTGCTTTTCCAGGCTCCAATGGCGACGATGACGGCGTCACAGCGGGATTTCAGGTCCTCAAGGCTTATATCGCGGCCGATTTTCGTGTTGTTATGCATACCGATTCCGGCGCTTTTAATAATCGCAATCTCTTTGTCGAGAACATCGTTGGGCAGGCGGTATTCGGGAATACCGTAACGAAGCATACCGCCCATTTGCGGCATCATGTCATAAATATCTGTTTTATGGCCTTTCAACCTTAAAAAGTACGCCGCGGTAAGTCCGCCCGGGCCCCCTCCGATGACCGCCACGCTCTTGCCTGTTCCGGGCATCGCTTCGGGCAGATAGTCGGCGCCGAATGACAAAGCGGCGTCGCCGGCAAACCGTTTAAGCGCCGCTATCATAACGGGCTCCTCGACAAGCCTCCTCCGGCAGGCGGTTTCGCACGGATGCGGGCAAACACGGCCTATGGATGCCGGTAAAGGCAGTTTTTCGCGTATCAGTTTGGCGGACTCAATCGTTTCTTTGTTGGCGATAAGGCCCACATACCCCTGGCAGTCCGTTCCGGCAGGGCAGGCGAGGGAACACGGCGCCACACAGTCACCGGTGTGGTCCGAAAGCAATAACTCCAGCGCGCACCGGCGGGAATTGATGACCTTCGGCGTGTCGGTTAAAACCGCCATACCTTCGGCGGCCTCGGTCGCGCAAGCCCGCAGAAGTTTCGGGCTGTTTTCGGTTTCAACAACACACAGCCCGCAAGCGCCGTATTGCTTCACGCGCTCGTCATGGCATAAGGTCGGTATCTCGACGCCGGCTTTCCGGGCGGCGTCAAGAATGGTCATGCCTTTATCGGCAACAACCGATATCCCGTTTATGGTCAGTTTTATCGTTTTTCTCAAGAGTCGTTATCCTTTCCGGAAGGTTATCGTCATAAAATTCGGACGGCGCCGAATTTGCACACCTGATAACAATTGCCGCATTTTGTGCACAAATCGTTGTCAATCGCATGCGGCTTTTTGACTTCACCGGCAATCGCGCCGACAGGGCATTTTTTCGCGCACAGGGTGCAGCCGGTGCATTTTTCGGAGTCAATGAGATACATAATCAGGCTTTTGCATTCATGCGCAGGGCACTTGTGTTCGTGTATATGCGCCTCATATTCGCTTTTGTAGTAGTTCAGCGTTGACAAAACCGGATTCGGCGCCGATTGGCCGAGGCCGCACAGAGAACCGCTTTTCACTTCTTTGCCGAGTTCTTCAAGCAACTCGCCGTCGCCGGGCTTGGCCTCACCCGCGCAAATGCGTTCGAGAATTTCAAGCAGCCTTTTGGTCCCTATCCGGCAGTGAACACATTTACCGCAGGACTCCTTGGCGGTGAAATCGAGAAAAAACTTCGCTATGCCTACCATACAGGTGCTGTCGTCCATAACCACCATGCCGCCGGAACCCATGATCGCTCCGAGCGCGCCGAGTTTTTTATAATCAATGGGCGTGTCTATCAGGGAGGCCGGAATACATCCGCCGGAAGGGCCGCCCATCTGCACGCCTTTAAAGCGGGCGTCACCGCGAATTCCGCCGCCGATGTCGAATATAACGTCCCTGAGCGTTTTGCCCATAGGTATTTCAACCAGACCGCCGCGCTTCACCTTGCCCGTGAGGGCAAAAACTTTGGTGCCTTTGCTGTCTTCGGTTCCCATCGACGCGAATGCCGGCCCGCCGTTTAACAGAATCCACGGAACATTGGCATAGGTTTCCACATTGTTAATGTTCGAGGGTTTGCCCCAATAACCCGATTCGGCGGGGAATGGAGGCTTGAGCCTGGGCATACCGCGATTGCCTTCAAGGGATTCTATTAAGGCCGTTTCCTCACCGCAGACAAACGCGCCGGCGCCCGCCTTGATGCGGATATCGCAGCCAAAGGCAGTGCCGAGAATGCTCTCGCCGAGAAAACCGGCTGCCGCTGCTTGTTCGAGCGCTTTCGTTAAACGAAGGATAGCCAACGGGTATTCCGCGCGAACGTATACGACCGCGTTATCCGCGCCGATGGCGTAAGCGGCAATAAGCATGCCCTCAATCAACAGATGCGGGTCGCTTTCAATAATCGCTCTGTCCATAAAAGCGCCGGGGTCACCCTCATCCGCGTTGCAGATGAGGTATTTCGGGTTCCCTTCACTTTTTCGGGCGGCGTCCCATTTAAACCAAGTCGGGAAACCGGCTCCGCCCCGGCCGGCCAAGCCGGACAACTTAACCTCATCGATGACTTCCCCGGGTGTCATTGCCAAAGCCTTTTTTAACGCCGTATACCCTTCGGCGGCGATGTAGTCGTTGATATCCTCGGGATTAATCAAACCGAAGTGGCGCAGGGCAACCCTCGTCTGTTTCGTGAGAAACGCGTTGTCTTCACCGGTGATGAGCAGGTGTTCGATCTTGCTTGCTGTTCCGGTTTTTATATAATCCGTTATCGCTTCGACGTCGTTTTCGGTAACCTTGACAAGGCGTTTGAGACCGGCATCGTCATAAATGTCGACGATCGGCTCTAAAAAGCACATGCCGATGCAGCCCGTTATCGTCAAATCCGCTTCGAGCCCGCCGTTGCTTATGCTTTTTTGAAGAAGAGAGAAGATTTTTCCCGCTCCCGCCGCGGTTCCGCAGCTTCCTTGGCCAACCGCAATTTTCATGCTGATAATTCCCTTAATTTTTGAAGTATTTTTTTTGTTTTATCGGGT
>DAITOC010000115.1:0-5089 GCA_036834305.1 Clostridiales bacterium | reverse complement strand
AAACCTGGCGGCAATTCTCGTCTCGGCGGGAATCCTTGCCGCGGCGGGGTTTACCCTAGCAGCCACATCCGCCAACCCGATTGTTGCGGAACTCGGCGCGCTGCTCGGCAGAGGGACGATTTTATCGTTTGTCATGGTGGTCTGCGTCTTGCCGGCTCTGTTGATTGTTTTTGACACAGTGATACAAAAAACAACATTAAAGCCCCGCCCAAAAAAACAAAAGAATGACGATTCCGTAGACAGGAGTGTTTGATATGAAAAAGTTTCTCTCGTTTTTATTGGCCGCAGCCCTTTTGGCCGCGACCGCCGTGCCCGCTTTCGCGGCGGACACACTGACAAGGAAGGAAGAGGTCGTTTACGGCTTGTTGGAGCTCGACGGCAGCGTGGGCAGCGTCTATGTCGTCAACAGCTTTCAGGGTAAAAAGATAACCGATTACGGCAATTACGGCGAAATCAGCAATATGACATCGTCGGAGAAAATAACGCGAAGCGGGGATAAAATTACGGTCAACACCGCGTCTGACCGGCTGTATTATCAGGGAACGCTTCAAACGAAAGAACTGCCCTGGAACATCGCGATCCGTTACACACTCGACGGCAAAGACACGCCGGCCGCCGAACTCGGGGGAAAAAGCGGCGCGCTTGAAATAGCCATGGCCGTAACGCGAAACGAAGCCGTTAACCCCGCGTTTTGCGACAACTATATGCTTCAGGTCACCTTGACGCTCGACACGGATAAATGCGCTCAAATCGAGTCGCCGAACGCGACGGTTGCCAACGCGGGCAAAAACAAGGTCATCGCGCACACGGTCCTGCCCGGGTCCGACGCGAACATTGTGATAAAGGCAAAGGTGAACGATTTCGCGATGGACGGGTTTCAAATAACCGCGATGCCGCTTGCCGCCATGTTCGAGATGCCGGACACGGACAGCCTGACCGAAAAAATGACCGTCCTGACGGACGCGGTCAGCGCTCTCAACGAGGGCGTGAAAAAACTGTCCGAGGGCGTCAGCCAAACCGATTCGGGCGCCCGCGAACTGGCGGAAGGGTCGTCTCAATTCGAGAGCGGCTTGTCGGAACTCAGCGGCAACGCGGATTCTCTGCTCGACGCGTCCGCGCAAATCAACAGCGCGCTGATTGAGGTTTCGACGGAAATCGAGAAATCGCTTGGGTCCCTAAGTTTCGTATCGGGAATTCAAAAGCTGAAAGACGGAATGGCTTTGCTTTCAAGCAATTACCAACAGTTTCACGAGGGGCTCGGTGAATACATGGGCGGCGTGAAGCAGCTGGCCGACGGGTATGGCGACTTTGACGCGGGCCTTCAGGCCCTGTCGGGCGGCCTCGGCGACATCGACACCGGGACTAAGGAATTGTACGGCGGAACAAGCCGGCTCAATGGCGCGGTGGCCGGCCTGCCCGATACCATACGGGTAAAAATCGATGAAATGTTAAAGCAATATGACAAATCGGATTACAAGACCGTATCGTTTGTTTCGGAGAAAAACACAAATGTTAACGCCGTCCAGTTTGTGATAAAGACCCCGCCCGTCGAAAAAAGCGAGACACCGGTTTCCATTGAACCGGTGCCCGTGAAATTGACATTATGGCAGAAAATCCTTAAGTTGTTTGGCTTATACCCATAAACAAAGAAAAATCGCTTACTTCGCCAGTTCCACCAGGAGCCCCTGCCCGGGGGCGAGTTCCAAAGGCAGAAGGCTGTCCTTGACAGGGACCTCGCCGATCGGCGCAAGGCCTTCCGGCGTGATGTCGCTGAGCCTGGCGGCACGGTATCCGCTCGGGGGCAGCCGCCACGCGCGATTGCACCCGTTTTTGCTGTAAGCGATTCGTTTATCCTCCCCGCCGGGCAGAGGTAAAAGCAGGTCGCCGCCGGTTTTCAGCAGGACGCCGTTTTTGGCGATTTTCTGCCCTTTCAGGGAGGAAACGACGCCGTTTGTGTAAACCATACGAAGAGACTCGCCGCGGCCGGCGAGTTTTTCTTTTTGAAGCGAGGCTAAATACAAATAGGGGACATTGATGGCCGCGAACTGGCCGAGGAACTCTTTTTGCCAGGTGCCGGGCATATCCTTCCAAAGTTCCTCGCCGTGAATGTTGCCGTAGAGAAACTTTGAATACTTGTTGTTCGGGATGCCGCCGGCGTATTTGTCCGGATACAGGCGGAAAAACTCCCGCTTCGTCAGTTTATCAACCCACCAGACGGCGGGAATTTGGCCGAGGGTGCCGATGGGGTAGAGGGTTTTGAACACATCGCGTACAAAACGGCCATAGCCAAGCGCCGTCAGCCGGCCCTCGCGGTAGGTGAATTCGGAGGTCACATCGATGCCATGAGCCGCCATATATTCAATCATCTTTTTCCGGTACGCCTGCATGGCCTTGATGCCGACGCCGGGGGACCGGTTTACATAGCACTGGAAGTTGTCGACATGGACGGTTCCCGCCTCGCGCAGAGGCAGCAGGTTCAGAAGCGCGCTCACCCTCTTTTGAAACAGCCCGCTTTCCCACTCCTCTTTATAACTGATTTTGTAGCAGGGCAGGCCGTTGTACTCCTCGATGGCCGCCGGCTTTCCGTCACGGCTGCGGATGAGCGCGTTGCGGCGCCGGTAGTCTTCGGCGAGAGGGCTGTTGTCATAAGCGTCGGTGAAGTTGATATGGACGCTGACGACGGTATGGTATTGCTTCGCTTCCTTCATCAGGCGGACCATACTGTCGAGGGCGGTTTTGTCCCCATCGGCTTTGAGCGCCGGGTTGACCTCGTCAAACGCGGGGTATTTGTCGTCGTGACCGTTAAACTGCCAGCCGACCAGATACAGAATTTTCGGAACGCCGAGCGTCAGCGCGTCCGCCTGCCGGATGATATCGAGCGCCCGGTCAAAACCGCAATAGACGCGGCTGCCGCCTTTGCCGTCGGGCGCTGCCATAAACAGCTTCATCATCATGGTTTTGGTGTAGTCGTGTGACGGCATGCGCTATACCCCTTTATGAAACGGTCAATCCGGTTTGTAGGTGTATGTAAAACAATGGGACCGTATGCCGAGGTTCAGAACGATGCTACGGAACGCGTTCCCCCGCATTTGCCGGTCGCCGATTTGAATGGTGTTGACATAACCGACGCTGTCTTTGCTGATGATTTTCAGCCAGTCGGCGGGGTTTTCGGGCAGGGTAATGGCTGCCGAGCCGTTGCTTGCGTTATAGGCGTCCACTTTTTCCTTAATCTCTTGCGATGTGAAAGTCTTTGTGGTTGTGCTGACCGTTTCGGGGCTTGTCCGGCCGCCGGCGAGGTAAGGAACCGTCCCGCCCCAAACGGACTGTGACGAGACCGTCCGCCCCGCGCAGGAGGCGAAATACGGCGTCATGGCAACCTTGCCCTCAAACGACAGATATTTGCCCGCCACTTCCCGGACGGCCTTCATGACATTGGATTCGCCGGTGACATTAAAGCCGGTGTCATAGGCGTGCTGGCCGGCGTTGACGTCAAAACCGTAATATTTCGCGTATGTATAAACCGCGACGACCTGCGCCTTTAACGCTTCAAGCGGCGACGAAGCGTTGATTTCCTTGGCGGTTGTCCGCGCGAGATATGTATGCAAATCAATTTCATTACCGCCGTATTTTACCTTGTTCGGCGGACTCGGGTCGTCGACAAGTCTCATGTTCTCATGGTAATAATAATGCAGCAAAATGTAGTCATAGGTTTTCCCCTGCCGGGCGAATGCCTTCGCGCCCTCCTGGCTCATGCCGACGCCGTGGCCATAGCCGGAAACGGTAAAGGTGAAAGTGCCGGTTTTTTTGGTGTCGGGGGCCTGGGTGCCGGCCGTTGCCGGTGGACGGGTTGTTGTTTGAACCGGCGGTTTTGTCGTGGTGGTAACAATGGAAGGCGGGCGGGCGGTCGTCGTATTCCTGACGGTCGTCAGCCGCGTTGTCGAAGCCGGCCGCCGCGATTCCGTTTGATAGGCCGTCGCCGGTTTTTCCGTCTGTGTGCTGCCGTCCGGGGAGGCGCTTTCCGCCGTAGTGGATTCGGCCACCGTATAGGAAGGCGCGCGCGCAAGGTTTTTGATGAGGTCAATATCGTCTTCACTGACGCCCGCGGGAACGGCTGCCTGCGTGGTGGGCGCCGTCGTGCTCGCAGTCGCGCTCGTGGCGGCAGCCATGCTGCCGGCGCCGTAATAGTTTTTGAAGAACGCTTTGACGCTGCTGCTTTTGACAAGGAAACTGACCGCTACGCAGAGAATAACAGCCGCGGCGGCGTAGAGCAGAATCATGAGAGCGAGTCTCTTTTTGCTCTTTTTTTCTTCCGGGGGAGGCGGTTGAAATTCTTCGACCGGGCTTGCCGGCGAGTCGGAGTCAAAGCCGCCTTTCACGGCATAATCCCCGATCATTGTCAAAAGGGTTTCAACCGCGGCGTCGATTAAAATGCGCGGTGTCTCGCCCGGTTCACCGAATACCTTGGCAACCCTGGCGCGCGTGCTGTCGACAAGAGCGACAAACACAAAGAAACGGCCTTTATCCTTTTCGGAGATAAAGACATTGGATATGGCGCAGCCGAGAGCGTACCCGGTTTTCTCACGGGCTTCCCCGGCGAGGGCCGCGACATACTCTTTCTGTGTCAAGGCACCCCGTTCCTTTACGCCGGGGAAAAAGGCGAACACATTTTCATAGGAAGCAACGGCCTTGACCGTGTTGTGGAGAAAAGAGGATGTTTTGGTGCCGGCGGCAGCAACTTTCAAACCGGCCGCGGCAAGGGCGTCCGCCGTTTTTTTCGGCAGGGTGTTGTCTTTTGTCACCGGCTGTATCGGTTTCTGTAAGCCATCGGTGAGTTGCCGGAGGTACTCATAAAAACCGTTGGTGATGATGCTGTCTGTCCGAACCGCGTCGAGAGGCAGGACGATAAGGTGCTGCTTTCCGGACTTCAGGGCGAAACCCGAGAACAAGCCGTCCTCCGACAAAAAGGTTTTCGCGCCTTTGGGGATAAGCGCGTGAGCGTCAATGAGCGTTTCACCGAAATCATCCTCGTTTTTTTCGGCGATGGTTTCGGCAATTATCCGGCTTTGCTCACCTTCCAGGCCAAGAACCT
>DAITOC010000114.1:0-5097 GCA_036834305.1 Clostridiales bacterium | reverse complement strand
TGCTCGTCCCGAGCCCGGAACCTTTCGGAATTCCCGGAGCGCCTGCCGAAATAGACAGACCGCCGCCAAGTTTCTCAAACACATTGCCTTCCGGGCGCACCCCCGGCATGGGGATAATCCCGCTGACCATCAGAGCCGCTTTTATAAGCGGCAGCGGTTCCATCGGGTCGGCAAGGCTTTCGATTGTGTCACAGCCACCGAGTTCGCCGCGCTCGCCGGAGTCAGAGTATTCCAAAATAGCCTTCGGCTCATCGATTCTTTGTATCCGGACATTTACGGGCATTGTCCCGTCTACGGAAACAGCCGCGTTGACCACGGCGCCGCCGTTTTCAAGGCAATAAGGCGGCGTGTCAGACCAGGTTCCGCACCAGTTGACGCGAAGCGGCAGCGACAGCTCCGCGCTGTCCTTGACAAATCCCCCGCCGTTTCGATATAACGGCTCGACAGGCGTTCCGCTTCCGATCATCTCCGCCACGCAACGAAGGCTTTTTTTCTCCAGAAGCTCCTTTATCTCAGCCGTGGCCGCCGGCGCGGCGCAGCCGAAAACGCGCATTCTTTCCTCAACCGGAAGGCATTCGGCGGCTTGAACAAGGCCGGCATAAACAGAACTGTCGATTTCCTCGTTGTTAAAACAGCTGACAGCTTTTTGAGCAGGTACCCTGTTTAAGACGGATTTGATGAAGATATCAATGTTTCGGCTGTAATTGTTCAGTATTTCAACAACATCCCTCTCCGGCATGTCTCATTCATGCAGTCCGTATTTTTTTCGGATTTTCGGATAGGCGAACACATTCCATAAAACGGTAACGAGAGTTTTCAGGGAGTTAAAGCCGGTGACGATGAAAGAAACGACGCCAAACCGGAAGATGTTGCTCAACGCGTCGCTAACGGCCTTGTCGGCGAATTTCAGCGACCGGCTCTTGTCCTTTTTGTTAAAGCTGATCCAATGAAACCAGCTGCGGATAACCAGAAGTTCTCTTTTGGGTATTTGTGAGAAGCTTTCATAGTAATCGTTTGTTTGATTAATTTGCGCGTGTTCGCGCAGCGTCCGGGGCGGAGCGAACAAGCCTTTTTTAATCAGCTCTTGGCACAGCTCCTGCTCAATATTGGGCGTGTACATATTCACGGGGTATAAATCCGCCCCGATTGTTTTCGCGAGGTTTATCGTTTCGCGCAGCTGTTCTTCCGTCTCGTGCGGAAAGCCGATAATCAACGACGATATCGTTATGATTCCCAGTTCTTTTGTGATTCGGAAAGTATCCTCCATCTTGGAAAAATCGAGGTTTTTTCTAACCTTGCGCTGCATTTCCGGCGAGCCCGTTTCGATGCCGAAAAAGATCCATCGGCAGCCGGAATCGGCCATCAGGCGGAAGTCCTCCTCGTCGAACTGCCCTATTCTGGCCTGGCATCCCCAAACAAGCTTATAGTTTTTCTCCCGCATTCGGGCGCAGAACTCTTTGAGATCCTCTTTTTTGGGGCAAAACACATCGTCGGTGAAATAAATGCCGTCCATACCATAATCGTTCACGAGGGAATCGAATTCGGCGAACAAGTCGTCGATCGGGCGTTTTCTGTATGTGGAATGGCTGTAAGCCGTGTTGTAGCAAAAAGTGCAGGTAAACGGACAGCCTTTGGAGCCATAGAGATAAAGCATATTCCTGCAACCGAAATAGGTTTGATAATACTTCGGCACATCCACCAGGGAATAATCGATGGCCGGCAAATCCGCGAGGTCGGCGAACGCTCTGGGTTTGTTTAATACCACCTCGCCGTTTCTTACAAAGGCAAGGCCGTCGATATGGTCGAGCCTGTCAAGCGGGATTCTGTCGCTCAACGCGTTGACGAGTTCAAGGAAAGTATATTCCCCTTCATTCAAAACCACCGCGTCGACCACGCCGGAATTGAGCGCGTCGTCATAAATAAATGTCGGGTAGTGGCCGCCCCAAACAACCGGAATTCCGAAATTTTTACTCGTCTCGGAGATGTACTCGGCGTCCTTTATTCCCCTGGCCGACATAACAGACAGCCCGACGATGTCGGGTTGAAATTCCTTTAGCTGGTTTTTTACATTTTCTTTTTTGATGCATCTGTCGCTGATTTTTACTCTGTGCCCGCGCTCCTTTAAAAATGTCGCTATGGCCAGCGCGCCAAGCGGCACGGACGGCGATTTGATGTAATAATTCGTTGACGGATGAAACAGCAATATTTTCACAACAAGCACCTTTATTAACCGGCTTTTGAATTCATGCCCTTACGGTTTCACTTGCTTTACGCGATAGCATCTCGAGGAGTAAAGGGTGGCCTCGTCCCTTCTGCCGTACCACACGATTTCTCTCGCGTAATCCGCCCATGTGTAAGCGGGGCTTGAATCCGTAATTTCATAGGCGGCGCTTCCTTTTTTCAAGGCTGTGTTTTGTGTGGTTGAGGACGGAAAAAAATAACCGAAAAAGTCATAGCCGCACCGAAATGTTTTTTTCGCCGTGCCCGGCAGTTTAATCATTGTTTTCTGGAAAGACGTCAATTCTTTCAGCAGTTCGGCCTCAAGGCCGAATTCCTCCAAAAAGCGTTCCAGCTCCCGGTAAAACAGCTCGTGTTTATACACGCAATTCAAGAACAGGGTTTCGTCGGGTTCGTAGGTAATCTCCCCGAACAGATCATTCTGCACGGCCTGTGAGTTTTCGCGTTTGGTTACGCCCTCAAAAAGTTGTGTGAGTTTTCGCAAGGTATCGTGAATGACGCCGCCGCCGAGGCCGGTGAAATGGTCTATCAGGCGGCTGTAGAAAGCCTTGTAGGCGACCCGTTTGGCCTGCCTGAGATACATAGCGATAAAGCGGGTCAGCCCGAGGTTGTGAAACCCCTGAATCACGGTCGCGAAAAGATAGGAGCGCACCCAGTCGCCCGCGCTCATCGTATTGGTGGAAATGATGGTTTTCGCGAGTTCCGTAATCCCGCCGTTTTCCCGCGGCACGCAATGAAAGATGTCAAACGGTATATCCACCGACACAATGCCGAATTTCTCGATGTATTGTTTGCTGCCCATCACGGAGTTCGGCAGAAGTTCGCAGGGGTAGACATTGATGGATTTGTGCTGCCCGAGTTCAAGGAGCGCGCATATGCCGTCCGTAAAGCTTTCATAGGTTTCTCCGGGCAAACCCAAAATCAGTTCGCAGTAGGTAGGGATGCCGACGGAATTATAAAAGGACATCAGCTCGCGAAAATGCTCCGGCGTATGCTTGCGGCGGCCGATATTTTCAAGGACGCGCGGGGACAGGCTTTGCAGTGAAATTGTCTGTGACTTTCCCAAATTGCTGTCGCTGAGAATCTTGCTGATTTCTCCCAAAAATTCAAAGCGCCTGTTCGTGAAATTCGCCTTCATCTTTTTCGGATAACCGGTCTCGTTTTTTAACGCGACCATTTTATTCGTGATATCCAGATCCCTGTCAAAAAGCCCGAAATTGGCGTCGGCGCAATACACATACTCGATTTTATGCGCCGCTATCCATTCGAGTTCCCTGAACACTTTCTCAATTGGGAAGAGGCGCACTTTCGCTTTCAACCCGCCCCAGTCACAAAAAGCGCACTGTTCCGGGCAGCCTCTGTTTGTTTCAATAATAGCGGAAAAGCAAATGTCGTCCTTGAGGATCCCGTCAAAATACCCTTCCAAATACGGGGAAGGATACGATGTTTCGCACGGCGCCCGGAACGCCGTTGTGACCGCGGCGCCGCGTTCGTCCCGAAACGAAAGGTTTGGCAGAGGCGTCCACGGTTTGTTCTCCGCCAAATTAAGCAGCAGCCGTTTAAACGGCTCCTCTCCACTGCCGTGGACCAAAATGTCGATATACGGCCGGCCGTCCAAATCCGCCGCGTCGGGCGAAACATTGTGGCCGCCGAACACCACAAGGCAATCCGGGTAGTTTTCTTTCACTTTTTTCGCCAAAGCTATGTTGTATTGCGTGTTCCACACATAACACGAAAACGCGGCAATATACGGATTTTCCATGGAAGCGGCCGCGCTGTCTATGTCTTCCCTGGTATAGATAAATCGCCCGAGTTTATACGCGCTTTTAATTGTGTCGTCCTGCCAGCAGTATGCAGCAATACAACCGGCAGCATAAGGGATGTAGGTATTCTTTTCTCCGTAGATCGCGTTGGCCTGAATGAAGTATATGTTTTTCAAGTTGATCTCTCACTTGCACGATATTCGCAACTGTTTATTATATAGGATTCACACCCGGTTGTCAATTTTGATAAATGGGAATTACTTCCCCGATTTGTGTTTGTACAGCCCATACTTTTTCAGGATTTTCGGGTAAGCCTTGGCATACCACACAACGGTAAAAAACTGCTTTGCCGATGTGAAAAATCCCAGGAAAAAGTTATCGGGGCTGAGCTTAAACATATTCTTAAACGCCTGCACAGCGAGCTGTTTGGCGACCCCGTACGAATCGGAGCCGACAGACTCTTTCCGGGAAAAACCGAGCCATTGCGCGTAGAAATGAAGCACCAACAGCTCTTTCATCGGCACTCGTGAGAGGGTCTTCCCGCTGTATTCGTCACACTGCAGCTTGTCCCATTCCTTTAAGTTTTTGGGCGGGATGTACTGCCCGGCGGCGGTTGCCGCGTCGAACATTTCCGAGCCCGGCTGCAAAAAGCAAACGTTGAGAGGGCACATATTGGCGTTGAGGCTCATTGCGAAACGGACGGTTTCTTTCAGCTCCTCCCGTGTTTCACCCGGGTATCCGATAATAAACGAGCTTTGCGTTGTGATGCCAATCTCTCTGCAGTGGTCGATGGTTTCTTTCGCCTTGTCGAGGTTGATTCCCTTTTTGACCTCTTTGAGCCGTTCTTTGCTGCCGCTCTCAATCCCGAACAAGATCCAGCGGCAGCCTGCGTCATGCATTTGCCGGAGCTCTTCTTTGCCGAATACCCCGAGCCTTGTCTGGCAGCCCCACACAAACCGCAGGTTCCGTTCTTTTATCAGGCGAAAGAAGGTTTGCATATCCTCCGTTCCCGGGTTCCAGAGTTCATCGGCGAAATTTATCCCGTCGATGCCGCAGCGGTTGACAAGATACTCGATTTCATCAACAAGTTGTTCGG
>DAITOC010000113.1:0-5130 GCA_036834305.1 Clostridiales bacterium | reverse complement strand
AACGCCGGCAAACATATATTCTGCGAAAAGCCGGTGGATTTAACGCCCGAAAAAGTGCGCGCGGTTATCGAGGCCGTTGAAAAAGCCGGCGTAAAACTGCAAGTCGGTTTTAACCGCCGGTTTGACCACAACTTCGCCAACGTCAAAAAAATGGCCGCCGAAGGCAAAATCGGCGACGTGCATATTGTGAAGCTCACTTCAAGGGACCCGGCGCCGCCACCCGCGGAGTATTCCGCTGTTTCGGGCGGTATGTTTCTCGATATGACTATCCATGATTTCGACATGGCGCGTTTCCTCGCTGGTAGCGAGGTTACGGAGGTTTACGCCAACGCCACCTGCCTTGTGGACCCGGCTATCGGTGAAGCCGGTGATGTCGACACAGCCGTCATATCGCTGAAGTTTGAAAACGGCGCGGTTGGCGTAATCGATAACAGCAGAAGAGCCGCGTACGGTTATGACCAGCGCGTGGAGGTTTTCGGCAGTAAGGGCGCGGCAGTCGCCGCGAACGATACGGAAACCACCGTTGTGTTCATGGGTGAGGAAGGCGTCGTCGGCGACAAACCCCTCTATTTCTTCCTTGAAAGATACATGCAGTCGTTCCGCGATGAAATGCTTCAGTTCGTCGACGCCGTCAACAACGGCACGCCGATACCCGCAACCGTCGAAGACGGTTTGAATTCGCTGCTCGTCGCGCTTGCCGCCAAGAAGTCCGTTGCTGAAGGCCGGCCCGTTAAAATCAGTGAAATAAAATAGTCGGCAATCACTTTGACAATTGAATACAGGCGAACAGGTTTGCGAAACGCATGCGTCCGGCATATTGGACGCAAGGGAATGCGGTGAAATACCGCGGCAGCCCCCGCTACTGTAAGAATGACAGAATCCCTGTTTATGTCACTGATTTATTCGGGAAGACAAGGGATGAGGATGATTTCGAGCCAGGAGACCTGCCTGTTCAGCCATTTCGATCCTTACGGCGGGTGGGGAAACGTGAAACTTTAACCCCTAGATTATCCGTTCCGGGACCGAATTCGTACCGGAACGGTTTTTTTATAACCAATATTCATTTTAAGAGGAGATGTCACCATGAAAAAAGTATCGGTTTTGTTCCTCGCAATCGCAATGCTTGCAGCGTTCGCATGCCCGTTCACGGCCGGCGCGGCGAACGAAAAAGCGCAGGCGCAGGCTATGTCGGCCTCCGTCGCATCATGGCTTTCTAAGAATGCTCCTGTCGTGAAAGACTCAACGGACATTGACGGGAATATAGACTGGTCTGCTTTTGCCTGCTTTCGCGCCGGTTTTGGCGGGTATGAGGGATATTTAAGCTTCGCCGAAAAAGCGGTCGCGGCGAACTATGACATGCTTTATACGAGCGACCTGGCGAGAATCGCTTTGGCGGTTGGCGCGGTAGGAGGCGACCCGACAACCGTCGGCGGGCATAATCTGATTGAGGCAATCGCCAAGACGGATTTTCAATCCGAGTCTTATACCGCGGCGGTCTCCTGTTCTCTGCTGGCGCTGAATTCAAAGGATTACGGTTACGCGGAAGTTAAGGAAGAACTGAAAGGTATCCTGATTTCCGCTCAAAGGGAAGATGGCGGGTTTAATTATCTGCTGAAAATTGACCCGGCGGACGAGTACTCCAAGCAGGGCGATGTGGATTCGACGGCTATGGTGCTTCAGGCTTTGGCTCCTTACGCGGCCGAAATACCCGATACCGTCAAACCCGCCGCAGGGTTTATCCAGTCGTCACAAAAGGAATCGGGTGGCTTCGGCGGCGCTTGGGGTGAAAGCGCGGACAGCACCGCGCAATCTCTGGCGGCATTCAGCGAACTGGGCATTGACCCTTTGGCGAACGAATATGTGAAAAACGGTAAAAATGTATTGGATGCCTTGAAATCGTATCAAAACACGGACGGCGGCATGAAAGGGTTTGACGGAAAATCCAATGTCATGTCCTCTTATCAGGTCTTATACGCGTTGAGCGCGTATCTGCGCTTTGCAGACGGGAAAGCGGGCCTTTATGAGTTCATGGATACGGACATTCCGCAGGAAACCACACAACCCGAAGAAACTGCCGCGACTGACGAGAACCCGCAGAAAACACCGACTCCCGCCACGGGGTCGGAGACAACGGTTGCGGTCGTTTTGTTCGCTTTGGCATGCATCGGCTCGGCTTTGTCGTTGAGAAAAAGACATGAAGAAGTATAAACGGATTGCCTGCGTTGCCGCGGCTGTTGTTTTTTTTGTCACGCTGTGCTCCTGTGCCTCGTCCCATACCGGAAAAAACAATGCCGGCGCCACGGGCGGGGTTACCGAAACAACCGCGCCGCCGAAAAACACCGTGAGATTGACCGTTCAATGCAAAGAGGCTGTCGAGTATATTGAAGAGTATAAAAAAACACACGGCGACAACAAGTTCGAAGTGTTTGAAAATATTCTGCCGGAAGACGGTATTTTCTGCGACAGCAGAGGCATTGAAATAAAAAGCGGCGAATCCGTATTGGATGTTTTCAAGCGTGTTATGAAAGAAAACGATATCGCTGTCAGGCTCACTTACAGCGGCACCTATGTCGCGGGTGTTGGCGGCCTGGTTGAAAAAGACAGGCGCTATTTCGGCGATCAAAGCGGATGGCTTTATTCGGTGGACGGAGAAACACCCGATATCGGCTCCGCGCAGTTCGAGTTAAAAGGCGGAGAAGAAATCGAGTTCCGGTTTGTGGTTAAAAATACGGGGATGTAAACTGAGCCGGCGGGCTACTCCGGACAGGGTTTCGGGTTGCGGCATACCGGTTGCGACGGAAAGGAACGGGATAAACATGAGACTGCATTTTTTCGGCGCCACGCACGAGGTTACGGGAAGCTGCTATTATATCGAATCTTCGGGAAAGAAAATTCTGGTTGATTGCGGCATGCTTCAGGGACCGGACGAATACGACGAACAAGCGATGCCGGTGAACCCGGCTGATGTGGATTATGTCTTTTTGACACACGCCCATATTGACCATTCGGGCCGGCTGCCTTTGCTTTCAAAGATGGGGTTTCGCGGCACGGTTTACTGTACTTATGCCACAGGTGAACTGTGCGGCATAATGTTGCTTGACAGCGCGCACATTCAGGAGTTTGAGGCTGAATGGAAGAAAAGAAAGAATAAGAGAGCCGGCGAGGACTCTGCAGAACCTCTTTACACCACAGAAGACGCCGAAAACGTTTTAAAACTCTTCAAGACTTACGGTTATGCCAACCGGATACAAGTTTGTGAAGGCATTGACATACGGTTCGTTGACGCCGGCCATCTTTTGGGTTCTTCGAGCATAGAGATATGGCTTGAGGAAGCGGGGATTACCAAAAAACTTGTTTTTTCAGGCGACATCGGCAACCTTAATCAACCGCTGATACGAGACCCGTCGTATATAGCCGAAGCGGACTATGTCATTATGGAATCGACTTACGGCGACCGGAATCACAATCCGCCGCCGGATTACGCGCTTAATTTCGCCCAAATCATTCAAAGGACATTTGACAGGGGAGGCAACGTTGTCATCCCCTCGTTCGCGGTCGGCCGGACACAGGAGATTCTGTATTTTATCAGGGATATCCTCAACAGAGGCCTTATCGAAGGGCGTACAGAAATCCCTGTTTATGTCGACAGCCCTTTAGCAGTTAAAGCGACGAACATTTTCAACGAAAACACGACCGGCTATTTTGACGATGAAGCGCTCAGCCTTGTCCGAAAAGGAATCAATCCGATAAGTTTCAACGGGCTTAAGATCTCCGTTACGAGCGATGACTCGAAAGCAATCAACTTTGATCCCCGCAGTAAAGTGATTGTTTCCGCCAGCGGTATGTGCGAAGCGGGCAGGATCCGCCATCATCTCAAGCACAATCTATGGCGGCAGGAATGCACGGTGGTGTTTGTGGGTTATCAGGCGGAGGGAACCCTTGGCCGTATATTAAAAGACGGGGTCAAAACCGTAAAACTTTTCGGTGAAACCATCAGCGTCAAGGCGGAAATTGTCGAACTCGAGGGCGTAAGCGCCCACGCGGATAAAGAAGGCTTGATTCGATGGATTAAGGCTTTTGAAAAAAAGCCCGGCAAGGTGTTTGTCGTTCACGGTGAAAGTTCCGTTTGTGACTCCTTCGCTTCGCTTCTTCGCGACGGTTTCAACTATAGCGCGACAGCGCCGAATTTCGAATCGTGCTACGATTTGCTGGCCGACAGCTTTGTTTATTCCGGTACCGCGCCTTCGCCGAAAACGGCGCAAAAACGAGAAGACAAACGCGGCGCAACGGTATATCGCCGTCTCGAGGAAGCCGGTCAGCGTTTGATTGGCGTCATCAAACGAAACCGGGGAGGGGCGAACAAAGATATTGCCAAGTTTGCCGACCAAATCAATGATTTGTGTGATAAATGGGACCGGAACTGAAAGCGAGGCCTCTCATTGACGAAGCGTTAAATCCGGAACGGTAGTCGGGCACAAAAGAGTATTCTCGATCTTCAGCGTAGCGCCGACATCGTTTACCACCAAAGAATAGCGAAACAATTTTTCTTCTTTGCGGGTTGTTGTGTATTGAACAGGTTGGCTGGCGCCGGCGCCGAGCTCTTTGAGCAAGGCTCCGGCTTTTTCTTCACTCGACTTTGTAAAAGCCTCTATAGCCGCCTTTGACAGTTGAATAAATTCCTCGGGGATACCTTTGGCGGCGGCTTCCGAACTGTTTGGGTGAAATAACATCGTGACGTGGCAGGAAAATACGTTGCCGCCTTCCGAAGGGGCATACATAGTCAGCAGAAAGCGTTCCGGGCTGCCGGTCCGTTCAAACAGACAGGAATACTTGATTTCCTTATCCGCTTTTTCCGAGACGGTCCTGTCGAGGCTGAGCGTCTCCCTTCCGGCAATGGCGTTGAATCTTTCATAAAAATCAACGGCATTCATTTCCGCAGCGCTTTGACAGCCTGCGAGCGCCACAAAGAATAACACCAAGACGGCGGGTATATACTTTCTCATCATAACACTCCGGTATTTGTTTGTAGGTATATATTGTGATTATCTACAAAAAAGTCACAACATATAGAGCTCGGTACATTTATATGTAAAAATACTCAATTCAAGGACTAAGCTATTGAAATTTCTT
>DAITOC010000112.1:0-5175 GCA_036834305.1 Clostridiales bacterium | reverse complement strand
AACGAAGCCGGCGGCATCGACGGTAAAAAGATCGAGATTGTCGCCTACGACAACAAGGGCGATGACGCGGAGTCCGTCAACGCCTTTACCCGAATGGTCGACGAAGGCATTGCGGGGCTCATCGGCGATGTTCTGACGGGCAACACCCTTGCCGTCGTCGCGGAGGCCAACCCCATCAACATGCCCATGATTACCGCCTCCGCCACCGCCGCGGCCGTAACCTATGACGCGGACAGCGGCAAAGTCAACAAAAACGTTTTCCGCACCTGCTTTATCGACCCCTTCCAGGGGGAAAAGATGGCCGATTACGCCGCGGATGTTTTTAAGGCCAAAACAGCGGCTGTCATTGTAGAAACCGGCAACGACTACGCCATCGGCCTGAAAGACGCGTTCAAAGCGAAATGCGCGGCCCTCGGTGTCACGATCGTCCAGGAGGAAGGCTATTCCAAGGGCGATAAAGACTTTAAAAGCCAGATGACTAACATCAAAGCCAAGGACCCCGACGTGGTATTCTGCCCCAACTATTATCAGGATATCGGGCTCATCGTGACCCAGGCCCGTGAAGCCGGCATTGACGTCCCGTTCCTTGGCGGCGACGGCTGGGCCGGTGTTAAAGACTAAGCTTCCGCCGCCGACCTTGAAGGCTGCGTATTTACCTCCGGCTACGCCTCGGGCGCGAACGATGATATCAAGGCTTTCGAGGCCGAGTACAAAGCCAAATACGGCGAGGAGACGCTGAACATGTTTTCCGCGACTGCCTATGACGCGGCCATGGTCCTTTGCAACGCCCTGAAAGTCGTCGAAGGGAAAGACGACATAACAGCCGGCTCGGACGAATACAAACAGGCGGTCATTGACGCCATTCGCGACAACAGCAACGATATTAAGGGAATCACCAGCCCCGAAGGCTATACCTTTGATGAGTACAACAACCCGATCAAACCCGTTGTTGTGATCAAACTCGAAAACGGCAAGGAAGCCTTTGACCGTATCTATTAATACCGCCCGGCTCTGTACCGGAAGGAAAAAATGAACCTGTCTGCCTTGTGCTGTTGCGAGACCGCACAAGGCAGACTTCAATCCGGCAAAACAAGCCCGCGAGTTCCCTCGGAAAGGATGACAGGATGTGTCTGTGTTTTCTACAATCGTAAACCAGATAATGAACGGTTTGCAGACCGGCTCCGTATACGCGCTTATCGCGCTCGGATACAGCATGGTTTACGGCATTATTCTTTTACTTAACTTTGCCCACGGCGATATTATCATGGTGGGCGCCTACACCGCGTGGCTGTTTATGGTGAATTTCGGGCAGACGCCGGTTCTCGCGGTCATCGCGGCTGTCGCGGCTTGTACGGTGCTCGGCGTTGTTATCGAAAAGGTCGCTTACACGCCGCTGCGCCAGGCTCCCCGCCTATCGCTGTTGATTACCGCCATCGGTATTTCCTTTTTGCTGGAGAATCTCGCGCAGCTGGTTTTCGGCGCGGGCGCGCGGCCTGTGCCGAGAATATTCGATATGCCCTCCGTGTCGGTGGGTTCCGTCAGTCTCAGCGGCACGGCCATCGTCACGCTGCTTGTTTCCGTCGTGGCGATGATCCTGCTGAACCTGCTGATTAAAAAATCCAAGATGGGCAAAGCCATGCGAGCCGTTTCGGAAGACACGGGCACGGCGCAGCTGATGGGCATCAGCCTGAATAAAACAATAACCTTCACCTTCGCGGTGGGTTCGGCTTTGGCCGGCATCGGTTCCGTCCTGTATTGCGCCGCTTACCCGCAAGCCTCCCCGACCATGGGTTCCATGCTCGGATTGAAAGCATTTGTCGCCGCGGTTTTAGGCGGTATCGGCTCCATACCGGGGGCTATGATCGGCGGATTTTGCATCGGCCTGGCGGAAGCGGGCGCCACCGCCCTCGGACTTTCTGTTTGGAAGGACGCGATGGTGTTTGCCATTCTTATCATTGTGCTCATTGTCAAGCCGACCGGCATTCTCGGGCGCAACCTGCAGGAAAAGGTTTAGGGGGTGGCCGGCTTGAATAAAAACACTCGTAAAATACCCGTCCGGTTCGGATACCTGATAAACACGGCGCTTTTTGCCGCGCTGCTTTTAGGCGGCACGAAAGTCATCGGCTCCGGCGCCGTTTCGATGTACCATACGAAGGTCATTCTTTTGTGCGGTATCAACATCATTCTTGCTTTATCGTTAAACCTCGCCACCGGCTTTCTCGGCCAACTGCCTTTGGGGCACGCCGGGTTTATGGCGCTCGGAGCGTACTCATCGGCCATTTTCATGCGCAATGTTACCATACTGCCGCCGGAGGCTCTTTTTCCCTTCGGCATTCTAATCGGCGGTTTGATGGCGGCCTTTATCGGTTTTCTTATCGGAATCCCGGCGCTTCGCCTGAAAGGCGACTATCTGGCGATTATTACTCTGGGATTCGGGGAAATTATACGCGTGGTTCTGCTGAACATTGACGATGTGCTGGGCTTCAAGCTGACCTATGGCGCGGCGTCACTCAAAAACATTCCCAAAACCACCAACTTTTTTAACACCTTTTTGTGTGTGGCGATCACCTGCTTTGTGATTTACACCTATATAAAATCCCGCCACGGCCGCGCGACGCTTGCCGTTCGTGACAACGAAATCGCCGCGGAAGCCTGCGGCATCAGCACCACCTATTACAAAACCCTCGGGTTCACGGTGTCGGCCTTTTTCGCCGGCGTCGCCGGCGCTTTGTACGCCGGTTACCTGGGCGTATTAAGCCCTTCCTCATTTGGTTTTATGAAGTCCATAGAGATTCTGGTGACGGTCGTGCTCGGCGGTATGGGTTCCATGGCGGGCTCCGTAATTTCCGCCACGGTGCTGACCGCTTTGCCGGAAGTGCTGCGGGCTTTCTCGGAATACCGCATGATCGCCTATTCCCTGCTGCTGGTGATTGTTATGATTTTCAAACCCACCGGCCTGATGGGCAACTACGATTTCTCGCTTTCCACCCTGATTGGCAGGTTCAACGGCAATGCCTCGAAGAAATTCGAAAAGGAGGGCGGGAAGCATGAGTAATCTCGTACCCGTACCCAGCCGGGGAATGGTTCCCGAAAGGGATGTCAAAGACCGCCCCGTGTTGGAAACCATCCACCTCGGTATTGACTTCGGCGGCCTTGTCGCGGTCGATGAATTCAATCTTGTTATCGGCAAAACGGAAATTGCCGGGCTCATCGGACCCAACGGCGCGGGCAAAACGACCGTATTCAACCTTTTAACGAAAGTCTATCAGCCCAGCCGCGGCACAATTCTGCTTGGCGATAAGGATACCTCCGGTATGAACACCAGCCAGGTTTGCCGGGCCGGTATGGCGCGCACTTTCCAAAACATCCGCCTCTTTCGCGACATGACCGTCGCCGAAAACGTCATGGTCGGTCTGCACCACAGCATCGCTTACCACACGCCCACCGCTATTTTACGCTTGCCGGCCTATTGGCGCGGCGAAAGAAACGCGCGTGAAAAAGCGATGGATATGCTCTCGATTTTCAATATGCAGGATTTGGGCGGGGTCAAGGCCGGCGCGCTGCCTTACGGCGCGCAAAGACGGCTTGAAATTGTACGAGCGCTCGCGACGAACCCGAGCATTCTGCTGCTTGACGAGCCGGCCGCGGGCATGAATCCCACCGAGACGGCCGAGCTCATGGAGAACATTGTAAAAATCCGTGACACTTACCAAATTGCCATCCTTCTTATTGAGCACGATATGAAGCTCGTCATGGGTATATGCGAAGGCATCGCGGTGCTCAACTACGGCAAGATCATCGCCAAAGGCACCCCGGATGAAATCAAATCCAATACGGCGGTTATCGAGGCCTATCTCGGTAAAAAGGAGGGGCAGGAGAATGCTTAGCGTTACCGATATCAATGTCTATTACGGCCCTATCCACGCCATACAGGGCGTTTCCTTTGAGGTCAACAAAGGGGAAATCGTTTCGCTCATCGGCGCGAACGGCGCGGGAAAATCGACCATACTCAAAACGGTCTCCGGCCTGTTGCGCACCAAAACGGGAAGCATCGTTTTTTGCGGGCAGAGCCTGAACAGTGTCGCGCCGCATTTGGTTGTTCACAGGGGTATCGCGCACATTCCGGAAGGCCGGCGGATTTTTCTGCGAATGACCGTGGAGGAAAACCTGGAAATGGGCGCGTTCACACAACCCTCATCTACGATCGCCCAATCGATCGAGCATGTGTTCGAACTGTTCCCGCGGCTGAAAGAGCGGCGCCGCCAAATAGCCGGCACGCTGTCCGGGGGGGAGCAGCAAATGCTGGCCATGAGCCGGGGTCTGATGAGCAAACCGAAACTGATGATGCTCGACGAGCCTTCCATGGGCCTCGCGCCCATACTGGTACAGCAGGTTTTTGAGATAATCAAAACACTGCATGAAAACGGCACGACCATTTTGCTTGTGGAACAAAACGCGCAAATGGCGCTTTCCATTGCGGACAGGGCGTATGTTCTCGAAACCGGGAAAATCACCCTGACGGGCACGGGCAGGGAACTCGCCAGCAGCGACGAAGTCCGAAAGGCTTATCTGGTCGGATAAATTCATCGTTCCCGGGGGCTGCGGCGTTTGCCGCGGCCCCATGTTTTTTCACCAAGTTCTTGTAATCATTTATAAAATCGTTTGAGAAGATGAAGGCCGACTGCCTGCGCGCAGCTTAAATAATCGGGTTATGAAAAGCCGCCCCGTCCGAACGGCGGAGCGGTATTTTTTTGAGTCATATCAATAATCGGTTTCGATAGCCTTCAATTTTTGATAAAGCATCTCGTTAACGGGCGACTTGACGCCATGCTTGTTTGACATTTCCAGCACGGCGCCCGAAAGCATATCCACCTCGCTGAGCCGCCTCGCCTCAACATCCTGGCGCATGGAAGGCTTTCCCTGCGGGTTAAGGGTATCGATGATGTCCAGCCAATAGGGAATGTCCCCGTATGACAAATCGACGCCCTCCTTTTGAGCGAGCGGAATGACCTCCCGCATGGCGGCGAGCATGGTGTCTCTGACCGGGCCTTCGTTTTGCGCGTCCGAATACTGCGCCCCGAACACCGCCACGGCCTGGTTGATGCCGACATTGAGCATAAACTTGTTCCAGATTTGCCGCTTGATATTCCCCGCGATTTCATAGGGCAAGCCCGT
>DAITOC010000111.1:0-5219 GCA_036834305.1 Clostridiales bacterium | reverse complement strand
AAAGTATTGCTTGTCAATTCCGTTTCCTATTATGTCAAACAAAAGGCGGCAATCCCGTTGGGCTTGCTGTCTTTGGCGACCTGCCTTACCCAAAAAGGGCATACGGTCAAGGTTTACGACCGGGCCGTGGAGGGCGGCGGCGTTGACAAACAAATCCGGTCCTTCGCGCCGGATATCGTGGGCGTATCGTCGCTCGGAATAAAGAGCTTCCGCGACGCGGAGAAGGTGTCGAAAGCCGCGAAAAAAAGGAATCTCCCCGTTGTGTGGGGCGGCCATGTACCGACATTGATTCCCGAACTGGTGCTGAAAACCGGCGTGGCTGACTATGTTATACTCGGCGACGGGGAACTGTCTTTTCCGGCTCTGCTCGAAGCCATCGAGGGAGGAAAGCCTTTGCGCTCGGTGGAGGGTTTGGCGTACCTCGAAAACTCAAGCGCGGTAGTCCATGAAGCGGAAGAACCCGCCGACCTCGCGCGGTTCCCGGTGATCGATTTCCGTTTTGTCGACCCGGCGAAGTATTTTTGGAGGCATAAGGGGCATGAGCGCATGCTCCACATCTATTCGTCAAAGGGCTGTATCGGCGACTGCACCTATTGCTATTGCCCGGGGTATTCCAAATGCCGCTGGCGCGCGCGCCCGGCGGAATACTGCGTCGAAGAGCTTAAAACCCTTGTCGACCAATACAACATTGACGGTTTTTATTTCGTGGATGACCTGTTCGCGCCGAACAAGCGGCGGGTAATCGAAATGTGCGACAAACTTATCGAAAGCGGCCTGCGTCTGGAATGGAGCTGCGATATGCGAACGGACATTTGCGACGAGGAAATCCTGCGGAAAATGTATGACGCGGGCTGCCGATGGATTTTTTTGGGGCTTGAAAGCGGGTCGCCGGAAAGGCAGCGGGCCATCAAGAAAAAACTTGATTATGAAAAATCAAAAGAAGTCATCGACCTGTGCGAAAAAATAGGGATATGGACAACCGCTTCCTTTGTCATCGGCTTCCCGGATGAGGGGGAGGAAGAACTCCGGCAGACGATCAAACTCATCAACGAGGTGCGCGCCGATGTAAAAGTCGCCGCCGTGTACGGGCCGATGCCGGGTTCGGAAATGTTCCGGTCGATGGTAAGCGCCGGTATGCTGCCGGAGCCGTCATCGTATGCCGAATGGGAAAAACTCGCGATTATCGACGAGGTCGGCAACAATTACTCCCGCATTCCTGTGTTGGATTTGAAGGTTATTTCGAATTTTTATTTGTTTTCGAACATTGCCGGTCCAAAAGATGAAAGCAGGAAAGAAGACAAAAAAGGGGTATGGTTCAAACGATTGGGTGGGCTTGCCGCCGATATCCTGAAGCGGGGGAACGCGAGGGCGTTTTTTATCCTGCTTTTGTCCGCTAAGGAATTCTTTGAAATGGCGTTTTACGCCCTGATGTTTCCCGGAATACGCAAAAAGTACGGCCTGTCTTACCGTATAAAACCCGGCAAAGAGAATTGATAAACTTTTAATAAGAAAAACCGTTTCCCTTCTTGCATTCAATTGCCAATCGTCTATAATAAGCATTGACAGGTTTTGGAACAAGCTGTTAATTGTATTTGGAAAAAAAGGAGATCGGAGTATGGACAAAAAGCTCAGGGTCGGCATTATCGGATGTGGCGGCATCGCCAACGGCAAGCACATGCCCAATTTGCACAAAATTGAGGAAGTCGAGATGGTCGCGTTTTGCGACATCGTCAAGGAGAAAGCAAATCTCGCCGCGGCCCGCTTCGGCAGCAAGGACGCGAAGGTTTATACCGATTACAAGAAGCTTTTGAAGGACGAAAGCATCGATGTCGTCCATGTCTGCACCCCAAACCGTTCCCACGGTTTCATCACAGTCGCCTCGCTCGAGGCGGGCAAACATGTCATGTGCGAGAAACCGATGGCAAAAACATACGCCGACGCGAAAAAGATGCTCGAGGCGGCGCATAAAACCGGCAAAAAACTGACCATCGGTTACCAGCAGCGCTGGCGGGGCGATTCGATGTATCTCAAGGAAGAGTGCGAAAAAGGGACGCTCGGCGACATCTATTACGCCCGCAGCATCGCGCTGCGCCGCAGGGCGGTGCCCACCTGGGGCGTTTTTCTCAACGAGTTTGAGCAGGGCGGCGGCCCGCTGATCGACATCGGCACGCACGCGCTCGACCTGACTCTTTGGATGATGGACAACTACAAGCCGAGGATGGTCGTCGGCACCACCTTCAAAAAAATGGGCGACCAGACGCAGACGGCCAACGCCTGGGGCGACTGGGACCCGGCGAAGTTCACCGTGGAGGACTCCGCGTTCGGCTTCATCGTTATGGAGAACGGCGCGACCGTCGTGCTCGAATCGAGCTGGGCGCTGAACATCGCGGAGCCCAACGAAGCGGTCATGGTGCTTTGCGGCGACGAAGCCGGGGCCGACATGCTCGACGGGCTGCGCATCAATTATGTCAAAAACAACCGCCAGGTGATCGAGAAACCCGATTTCCGGACGGGCGGCGTCGCGTTCTACGAGGGCAAATCCTCCGAGCCGTCCGAACTCGAGTGCCGCGCGTGGATTGACGCGGTCATCAACGACAAGCCGGTCAGCACGAAACCCGAGCAGGCCATTGTGGTCACGCAAATCCTTGAGGCGATCTATAAATCCGCGAAGAGCGGCAGGCCGGTTTATATTGACAATGACTAATGTTTGATTAGGGGATGCGTTTATGAAAAAAGCCATACAGATGTACAGCGTCCGCGACCACATTAAGACCGGCGACGATATGCTGGAAATCCTCGGCGAGGTTAAAAAACTCGGGTTTGACGGTGTGGAATTCGCGGGCTATTTCGGCCTTTCGGCCGAAACGCTCAAAGCCAGGCTCGATGAATTGGGGCTTGTGTGCGTCGGCACGCACATCGGCCTGGACAATTACGAGCCGGGCAAGATTGAGGAAACCATCCGGTTTCATAAAGTGCTCGGCTGCGACACCATCGGCATGGGCGGCGCGCCTACCCGTCCGTCAATCGTGCTCAAAAAGACCTGCAAGATCCTGAAAGCCGCGAGCGAAAGGCTCGCCAAGGAGGGCATGAAGGTGTATTTCCACAACCACTCCGGCGAATTCAAGCCGCTTCGCAACAAGGTCGTGCCCATCGACGCGCTTAAAGAGGTCTGCAGCCTGGAGGTCGACACCTACTGGAGCTTCTGCGCAGGGATAGACAACCACCAATTCCTGACCGAAAACAAGGACAAAATCGTCCATGTGCATTTGAAAGACGGTATCGACCACCATCCCAAGGCGCTCGGCGAGGGCAACTGCGACCTCGCGACCGTCATTAAAACCGCGAAGGAAATCGGCCTGGAATGGGTCATCCTCGAAAACGACGACCCGACCCCGAACGGCCTCGCCGACGCCGCGCGCAGCATGGAGTTTATGAAGAAGAACCTGTAAAGACTATTTTTATGAAAGGCGGTAACCTTTATGAAACTCGGTGTTTTCACTTGCCTTTTGGGCAACCTGCCGCTTGAGGAAGCGCTGAAATACTTCGTTTCCCTCGGCATCGAAACGGTGGAAATCGGCGCGGGTGGCTACCCGGGCAAATCGCATGCGGACCCCGAAATCCTTCTCAACGACGCGAAAAAATTGGAAGAGTTCAAAGCGCTCATCCAAAAATACAACCTCGAAATCAGCGCGCTGAGCTGCCACGCGAACCCGGTCCATCCGGACAAAAAAATCGCCGCGGACTTTGACAAAGCCATCCGCGACACGATTCTTTTGGCCGAAAAACTCGGCATCAGCCGCATCAACACCTTCTCGGGCTGCCCGGGCGACAGCGAAAACGCGAAATACCCGAACTGGGTCACCTGCCCGTGGCCGAACGATTTTTCGGAACTGCTCGAATGGCAATGGAACGAGGTTCTGATACCGTACTGGAAAGACCTTGTGAAATTCGCGAAGGCGCACGGCGTCGATAAAATCGGCCTGGAAATGCACCCCGGCTTCTGCGTTTACAACACGGAGTCCCTGTTGAAACTGCGCGCGGCCGTCGGTGACGAAATCGGCGCGAACTTCGACCCGAGCCATTTGACCTGGCAGGGTATGGACCCCGTCGCGAGCATCCGCGCACTCGGGCCGGCGATTTTCCACTTCCACGGCAAAGACACCAAAATTGACAAATACAACACCGCCGTCAATGGCGTTCTCGACACGAAGACATACACCGACGAAATCCACCGCTCATGGATCTTCCGCTCCATCGGCTACGGCAACGACGCGGCCTATTGGAAAGAGATCGTCTCGAACCTTCGCCTCGCCGGCTACGACTATGTCATCAGCATTGAGCACGAGGATTCGCTGATGAGCCAGAACGAAGGCCTGAAAAAGGCGGTCGCGATGCTCAAGGATGTTCTTATCACCGAGGGTGTCGGCGAGGCATGGTGGGTATAATAAACACAGCGGGCGTTAAAACGCCGGACTTGGATTAGGGGATAAAGAGGAACATGGGCAACGGCAGCAACATCGGCGCCGCCGTTATCGGCTACGGCGGCATGGGCAGTTGGCACACAAGAAAAATCAAAGAAATCAAGGGCTTGGAACTCGTCGGCATCTATGACATTCTGCCGGCTCGGCGTGAAGCCGCCGGGGAAAAGGGCATTCACGCTTACGCCTCAAGGGAAGAGCTTCTCGCGGACAGCAGGGTGCAACTCGTCGTCGTGGCGACACCGAACGATTTCCACAAAGAAATCGCGATTGACGCCATGGCCGCCGGAAAAGACGTCATCAGTGAAAAACCGGTGGCTTTGGGCAGCGAAGAACTAGAAGACATGATTGCTGCCTCCGAAAAGTACGGCAGACTGTTCACCGTCCACCAAAACAGGCGCTGGGACGAGGATTACCTCACCACGCGGAAGATTATCGGCGGCAATCAGCTCGGGCCGGTCTACCACATCGAGTCGCGGGTCCAGGGCGACCGGGGCGTTCCCGGCGACTGGCGTAATCGGAAAGCCCAGGGCGGCGGCATGGTGCTCGACTGGGGCGTCCACCTCCTCGACCAGGTTCTGATGATCAAGGAAAAGCAGAAGCTTACTTCGGTTTATGCCCAACTGACCTTTGTTACCTCCGACGAGGTGGATGACGGATTCAGAACGATGCTGACCTTTGACGACGGCACGACCGCGTATGTCGAGGTGACAACCAGCAATTTTGTTAAACTGCCGCGCT
>DAITOC010000110.1:0-5290 GCA_036834305.1 Clostridiales bacterium | reverse complement strand
CCGGGCGTCGGCGTCAACACGGGCGATTACCGGATAGAAGGCTTTGACAAAGCAGCGTGCAGGGCAGGCCTCGGGTTGAATCAAGACGATGTCGTCCTCATCTCGATGGGGGATTTAATTAAGAGAAAGAACTACGAGGCCGCCATCAAGGCTGTCGCGAAAGCGGAGAATCAGAAACTGGTGTATCTCATTTGCGGCAAAGGCCCGAAGGACGCGGAACTCAAGCAGCTCGCGAAAAACCTGGGGGTGGAAGACCGGGTACGGTTTTTGGGGTTCCGGCGGGATATCAAGGAACTGCTGCAAATCGCCGACATCTTCCTCTTCACCACCCTTCAGGAAGGGCTGCCCCGTTCGATGATGGAAGCGATGTCCGCGGGACTCCCTTGCGTCGCCTCCAAAATCCGCGGCAATGTGGATTTGATTGAGGACGGCAAAGGCGGGTTCTTACGCGTGCCAAACGACATGGAAGGCTTCGCGGCAGCGCTCAACACCCTGGCGGGCAACCCCGCTATGCGGGAAGACATGAAACGCGTCAATCTCGAAACCATCCAAAAATATGATGTGGAAAACATCAAAAAACTCGTGGCGGATATTTATGCGGAACAACTGTAACCGGAGGGAGGGCGTCTTGTGAAAATCGGGATTCTGACACATTACAATGTAAATAACCAAGGGGCGCAGCTGCAGTTGTACGCCCTTCATCAAACGCTCAAAGAACTCGGCCACGAACCGGTTGTTTTGAGTTACACCAAAAACTACGACTTTGCCGAAGCGGGTATCGGCAAACGTAACAACATATCGGTGAGTTCCGTTCCCTATATTCTCAAGGAGTTTCTTTTGAAAAAGGGTTTTCGCTTGACTTATCACAACTACAAAAAGTTCAAGCTGAACAAAGAGTTTCGACGTACGAATTTTGTATTTAAAAACTATGCCCAAGTGCCGATGGACCTCGCCGTCGTCGGCAGCGACGAAGTGCTAAGCCTGCAATACGGCGCCAACGAAATGATGTACGGCCACGGCGTCAACGCCGAAAGGCTCATCGCCTACGCGCCCTGCTTCGGCCAGACGGACATGGAGCGTGTGCGCGCTTTTCACTGCGAGGAACTCATCAAATCGGGCTTGAAGATGTTTTCGCATCTTTCCGCGAGGGACGAGCATACGCAGGCCATGATCAAAGAACTCAGCGGCAAAGACGCGCCGCTCGTCTGCGACCCCGTGCTGCTGTATGACTTTTCGGGCACGCATACCGCACATAAAACGATAAAAAAAGACTATATGGTCGCCTACGCCTACGACCGCGGCTTCACGAGCGAGCAGGAAGTGCGGCAGATCAAAGCCTTCGCGAAAAAGCGGGGACTGCTGGTCGTTTCCCCGGGCACTTACCACAAATGGTGCGATGTCAACGTCGCTTGCGGCCCGCTCGAATGGATAGAGTACTTCCGCGGCGCGAAAGCGGTTGTCACCAATACCTTCCACGGTACGGTTCTCGCGGCGATAACAAACACCCCGATGGCCGTTAAAACGCGAAGCTTTAAAACACGAAGCCTGCTTTCGTCTTTGGGCCTTGAAGAAAGAAAGATGGATTCCTGCGACGAAATCGAGCGGGTATTTGAAAAGGATATTGACTTCGCCGCGATGAACGATAAGTGGAACGGCATGCGTGAAGCGAGCATGGCCTATCTGAAAGACGCCCTGGCCGGCGGTGAGGGCGTAAACTAAAAAAAGCCAATGGATAAAAGGAGTTGAAACGCAAGTGCCGAACAACATCGCATCGTCACCGAACCCGTGCTCCGGCTGCGGCGCTTGCGCCGTTGTTTGCCCGGCCGGCGCTATTGGTGTCAACCTTGACGAAGACGGCTTTTTCACCGCCGCCGTCGACGCTGAAAAATGCACGGATTGCGGAAAATGCGCGCGCGTTTGCCTGAAGTTCGGCGCCGGTGAAGACACACCGAAGCTCGAAAGCGGAACCGTGTACGCCGCGAGGAGCCGGTCCGCCGACACGGTAAGAACCTGCTCGTCGGGCGGCGTCGCCTACGAACTGTCCAAATACGCGATTATCCACAACATGACCGTGGCCGGCGTGGTCTATAACTATGAAAAAAACATCGCCGAAACCGTGATAGCGGACACGGTGGCGGGCCTTGATAAACTCAAGGGCTCGAAATATCTGCAAAGCGATACCGTCGAGGCCTTTTCGCAACTCATCAGCCTGGCGAAAACCGACAGGGAAAGCCGGTTTCTCGTCTTCGGCACGCCCTGCCAGATTTACGGCTTCAGCAAAGCGCTTGAAAGCTTGAAAATGAGAGAACGCTTCCTGCTTGTCGACTTGTTCTGCCACGGTGTCCCGAGTTATTTGACATGGAACAGCTTTTTGGCCGGCGCCAAAAAGAAGCTCGGAAGCGAAAAAATCCGCTCCGTCAATTTTCGGGATAAAACCGTCGGCTGGCACAATTTTGTGCTGACGATAAAAACACAAAACCGGCAATTGCGCGAACCGAGCGATTCCAACCGCTTTTACAACGCGTTTTTTGACAATATCCTGCTTTCGGCCGCCTGTTTCGACTGCGAGGTTCGAAGAGAAGTAACGCAGGCCGACATACGCCTGGGTGACTTATGGGGCAAGAAATACCAGAACACCGAGGAGGGCATCTCCGCCGTTCTGCTGATGACGGTAAGGGGAGAGCGGTTTTTCAAAGCCGTTGACGGCATCGAAGTTCTGGAACGGGTGGATTTCGGCGAGTGCGTTTCCAAACAAAGCGTGAAGAAATACGGATATATGCAATTGAGAAAAGACGCATTTGCCGAACTTTCCCAAACCGGGGATTTAAAAAGAACCATTAAGAACTACCGAAAGAAGTTTCCGGCTAAAAAAAGGCTGAAGTTGGCGGCAAAACTGGCCGCGGCGGCCTTGCCCGGCCCCGCCAGGGCGCTGGTGCGTCGGGTGTATAAAAACTTAGGGTAGCGACATTATTTCCGGAGGAACACAGCGGATGCCTGAAAACAGCGGACAAAAGACAATAACCTTCCTCATCGGTTCCATGAGAAGGGGAGGAGCGGAAAGAGTCATATCCATACTTGCAAACCACTATGCGGGCAAAGGGTGGAAGGTTGACATCCTGACCTTTCTTGATGACTCGAACGAATATATCCTTGACGGGCGCATACGGTTTCTGCCTGTTTGCGGCGAGGGCAAATCTCAGATAAAGCGGATTCCATATTGGATAAAAACCGTCAGGAGGTATGTAAAAACCCAAAACCCGGACCGCTTAGTCTCTTTTGTCACGCGTATCAACCTCATCACGTTGTTTGCCTGTTTAGGCTTGAATAAATATATCGTCGTTTCGGAACGCAGCGGCCCCGCGGCGCCGGGCAGAGTCCCGTTTTCCATTATGCTGCTGGTCAAACTGCTGTATCCTCTCGCGGCGCATGTGGTCTTTCAAACCAAGTGGGCCGAGTCCTGCTTTTCACGCAGAATACGCAAAAAGGGCGTTGTGTTGCCCAACCCCGTCAATGTCAACGTCGAGGCGGCCGGCGAAAAGCAAAAAAAGATAGTCGCTGTCGGCCGGTTGCTTGAGGTAAAAAACCACGCGCTGTTAATCCGCGCGTTTCAACAAGTTCTTCAACGGCATCCCGGGTATTCGCTGACCATATACGGCGACGGCAAGCTCAGAGCCGAACTTGAGAAACAGGTCAGCAACGCGGGGCTAACCGGCAGCGTGTTTCTGCCCGGCAACGTTCTGGATATTCACGAGCGAATCGCGGACGCTGAAATTTTTGTTCTGTCATCCAATTTCGAGGGCTTTTCAAACGCGCTGGTGGAGGCCATGATGATGGGGCTGCCCTGTATCTCGACGAAAGTTTCCGGTTCCAACGATATCATAAAAACGGGAATCAACGGTATATTAATAGACAAAAGAAACGAACAGCAACTCGCGGACGCACTTGACCGCCTTATCGCGGACAAACAGGAGGCTCTGGCGATGGGCGCGGAGGCGAAACGATCCGTCCAGCATATGCGAAGCGAAAACCTCATCGGCCTGTGGGAACAATGCATCGAGCAATCAATATAAGAAACGGAGAAACACAATGGGATTATTTGAAAAAATCGTAAACAGGGAAGAAAAAATATCGTTGATCGGCCTCGGCTACGTCGGTATGCCGATTGCCGTGTCTTTCGCGAAAAAGGCGGATGTCATCGGTTTTGATATCAACAGCGCAAAAGTCGAGCTTTACAAAAAAGGCATCGACCCCACCAACGAAGTCGGCGACGAAGCCATCGCCGCCTGTGCGGTCGATTTCACCTCCGACGAAACCAGGCTGCGCGAAGCGCGGTTTCATATCGTGGCGGTCCCGACGCCCGTCAACCCGGACAAAACGCCGGATTTATCGCCGGTGATCGGCGCCAGCCAAGTGTTGGGGCGCAACCTGACAAAGGGCTCCGTCGTGGTGTATGAATCGACGGTCTACCCGGGTGTTACGGAAGAGCTTTGCGTAAGCATTCTCGAAAAGGAGTCGGGCTTAAAATGCGGCTCGGATTTCAAAATCGGCTATTCTCCCGAACGCATCAACCCGGGCGACAAGGTGCACCGCCTCGAGACAATCGTCAAAATTGTCTCGGGCATGGACGACGAAACGCTCGATACGGTCGCCAAGGTCTATGAACTTGTTGTCGAGGCCGGTGTGCACCGTGCCGAAAGCATCAAGGTCGCGGAGGCCGCGAAAGTGATTGAGAACAGCCAGCGCGACATTAACATCGCGTTTATGAACGAGCTTTCGATTATTTTCAATAAAATGGGCATCGACACAAAATCTGTGCTCGAAGCCGCGGGCACGAAATGGAATTTCCTGAAGTTTTACCCGGGCCTCGTCGGCGGGCACTGCATCGGCGTCGACCCGTATTATCTGCTTTACAAAGCGGAAGAGCTCGGCTACCATTCCCAGGTCATCAACGCCGGCCGCCGCATCAACGACGATATGGGCAAATTCGTGGCCGAAAACCTGGTCAAAAACCTCATCAAAGCGGATGTGCCGGTCAAAGGCGCCAAGGTGGCAATCCTGGGCTTTACCTTCAAAGAGAATTGCCCGGACACAAGAAACACCCGGGTGGTCGATATCGTCAGCGAGTTGAGGGAATACGGTATTGTGCCGATGATAGCTGACCCCGTCGCCGATTATAAAGAAGCCAAACACGAATACGGCATTGATTTTAACACGCTCGACGATGTTCATGGCATGGATGCTGTCATTTTAGCCGTCGCGCACGATGAGTTCAAAACCTTGACAATGCCCG
>DAITOC010000109.1:0-5296 GCA_036834305.1 Clostridiales bacterium | reverse complement strand
GCTTGTAAGGCAAGTGCTCTCCCAGCTGAGCTATGCTCCCGAACCCTACCGCCGGTGTCAACGGCGACGGATAATAATATACTATATCTAAACTGCGTTGTCAACACAAAAAACACAAACTTTCGGATTATTTTGCACCGGTTCAGCGCGCTTTTTCCAAAAGTTCACGGATGTCTTCGCCGGTAAAAGTATATCTCTTGGGGCAGAAATGGCAGGTTATTTCGCTTTGTTTTTCCTTCGACATCGAAGTAAGTTCTTCGGCCCCGAGGCTGACGAGGGCCCCGGCCACCCGGTCACGGCTGCAGGAACACTTGTAAGCGGCCGCGGTCGAGTCAAGCAGTTCAAGTTTAAAATCCGGCAGGACGGTCTTGCAGATTTCCCACGGGGTCAATCCCTTCGCGAGCATGGTTGTAACCGGCTCGACGCGCTCCACGCAGCGCTCGACGGCGCCGATAACAGCCTCCCCCGCCCCGGGCAAAAGTTGAATCAAATAACCGCCCGCGGCCGGGACGGTTAAGTCCTTGTTGACAAGGACGCCGAGCGCGCAGACGGTCGGCGTCTGCTCGCTTTCGGCGTAATAGGCGGTGACATCCTCGGCGATCTCACCCGACACGAGTTTGACCTGGCCGATATACGGCTCGCCGGCGCCAAGGTCTTTCATCACCGTCAACAGGCCTTGCGTGCCGACCGCGCCGCCGACGGCAAGTTTGCCTTTGGCGTTCAGGGGCAGTTCGACGGCGGGATTGGCGGCGTAACCTTTCACGCCCCCCTCACTGTCCGCGACGGCGATGACGGAACCCGCCGGGCCGCCGCCGTTGACGCGCAGGGTGACGCTTTGGCCGGCGCCTTTCAGCGACGCGCCCATAAAACACGCGGCCGTTAAAAGCCTGCCGAGAGCGGCGGTTATAACGGCGGAGGCGCCGTGAATGCGCCGCGCTTCGTCAACGACAGCGGTCGTGTCGGCCGCCATGACGGTCAGCGCTGCGTCCGTGGATATGCATCGTATCAAATTACCCAACATTTATTCCGCCTTTCGCGCCACAAAAACCGCCCTTTGCGTTTTGCCCGCGGGCGGCCCGAATGTCATCTCCCTGTATACATGGAGAGGCTGAAGCCCGGCCGCGGAAAGCCAGTTTTTTAATTCGGATAAGGCATACGCCCTCTCGGAAAATCGTTCGGCGCTTCTGTGGTATTGTCCGCATTTTTCCTCAAAAAAATCGAGCGTAACATCGACAATGCTTGTCTTTTTATCGAGCCGGTTGCGCCAGACGCAATACAGGTTGTCCGTCTCAAAAACAAAGGTGTTGCCGGCCAGGACAGTTCTGTGTTTGTACGGCGTATTGACATCGAAAACAAACACCCCGCCCGGGTTTAAAAACAGTGACACTCTTTCAAATGTTTTTTTAACATCTTCCGGGTCGGTCAGGTGGTTGAGGCTGTCAAGGGAGCATACAGCCGCGTCGACGGTTCCGTAGAGGTCGAGTTCCTGCATCCGCTGGCACAGCAGCAACGCTTTGAGGCCGCGACGTTCGAACTTTTGCCCCGCGAGACTGAGCATATCCCCGCTCGCGTCGACGCCGATGACATCATAGCCGGCCGCCGCGAGTTCGACGGCCAGGCTGCCTGTGCCGCAAGCAAGGTCGAGCAGAGTACCCGCCGGGACGCCGGCGGCAGAAAGAAGCGCGCGGACATATTCCGCACGCTTCGCATACTCCGCGTCTGTTGTCAGGCTGTCGTAAAACCGGGCGAACGCGCCGTAGCCGTTCATTCGTCTTTCATCCTCGCGAATATTTTTTCATAACTGTCACAGCCGTTCGTCAACGAGCGGTTGACGCGGCTGATGGTCGCCGTGCTCGCGCCGGTCTCGCGGACGATGTCGCTGTAAACTTTTTTATCGCTGAGCATCTTGGCGACGACAATTCGTTGAGAAAGCGCTCTGAGCTCGGTAACGGTGCAGAGGTCCTCAAAAAAAGCATAGCATTCTTCAACATTCTCGAGCTTCAATATGGCTTCAAATAAAAAGTCGGCGTTTTCATTCCTGAGTTTTTTGTTCAAGCATGCAACCCCCTTTTGACTTTAGACAACATTTTAACAGATTAAATTTGAAAAGTAAAGCATTGTTCGAATTACCTTGCGCCGTTTTAGCGGAAAACAAAGTAACCGGCGGTGATAAGGCCCGCGATCTGCAGTATAAACACGCCGTGAACGACCGTAACGGAACCAAAGGCGCGTAACAATTTGCCGCCGGCTTCCGTCTTCTTTTTCGCCAGCGCGAAAGCGTCGGGGCGCCAGGTCCAGCAAAGTTCGAGCAACTCATAGCCGATACAGTACAGAAGCCAGGTCTGCCATATGCCATAACTGTTGTGCAAGAACAGTTCATTTATGAATACAGCCGCCGAACCGCCGACGAGAACAACAAACCAGAACAGGCGAAATTTCAGAGCCGCGAAGCGCTCGAAATACGACTTTTCGGCAATGACCCAGAACATGGCGAAGAACGAGATGATCTGCGCCATGTTGACGCCGCCGAGCAGGATGAGCATCAGCGGCAGATAGCAGTAAAACGGTTGCTCGAGCCATTCAAAGGCTTTGCCGGCGCGTTCGTATTTCAACTTGTTTTTAAATTTCACCGTCGCCTTGTTGTAGAAAAAGTGCTGCAGAACGGTCAAAAGAATCAAGGTGGCGGCAATCCATGACAGCATAAAATTGGCGCCTCCGAGCGGATTCCATAACCCGCCGTTTTTCTCGATTGTTCCGGTTATTTTTTTAAGCGCGTCAAAGTTAAGGCAGAAGGCCAGCGACAAACCGAAGCCGCCAAACGCGCCGAGAGTCCACTCCATGATTTTCCAGTTATCTATGTATCCTTTTTTCTGCAGCGAACCGAAAATGAAGCGGCCGTTTTTCAGAGGATGCTTGGTGATATAAAACAAATTGATGCCGACGGCCCAGCCGACGGCTCCGCTGACGGCCCCAACGGCGCACAAAAGCAGGGAATAGCTGTCGCGGCGAATACTCATCAGGATAACGAGGGCGGCCAGAAGCAGCAGGTTGCCGCCCCACTCCTCACGCCGGTCTACGGAAAAATAGAGGCGGGGGAATTTTTTATCTTTGGGTTTGTAGGGGCTGTTGAAAATCAGGATACCGAGAAGCCGTAACGGGATAATCAAAGCGCACAAGACGATGATGTCGGACGGTTTGTAGATTTCACCGGTCATCGCGGTCAACGACATACCGAGGAACGCTCCGAAGACGCCAAACCATAAAGCGCCTTTTAAAATCACACCCTGCATGCCCTTCGCGTAGTTTACGGGCGGCTTTTTGTTAACGATGAAACCCAATGTCTGGCCGTAGGTTTCCGTTCCGCCGAAAAACATGCCGAGCGCTCCCGCGGCGGCGAATATCCAGAAGTTTTCCCGAATAATCGCGGAACCTGAAAACCGGGCAAACAGCAAGCCGATGTACGCGCCGGGCAGCATCGCTCCCTTTTCGCCGCCGATCATACAGCCGCGCATTCCCCACCCGTAGGACGCGGCAAGGGTTGTCAACGCCACAATGCCGGTAATTTCCCAAAAACTCATCAATAACACCCCGGTGATTATTTGTTCAGTTGTTGGCGGCAGACAGCCTTTTGACATACTCCGAAGCGCGCTGGCCCGCAATCGCGCCCTCGCCGACGGCTGTGGACAATTGGTTGAGGCCGCCGATGCAGTCCCCGGCCGCGAAAACGCCCGGCAGATTTGTCATGTTGTTTATGTCAACTTTGATGTTGCCGTCAACGACCTCAACGCCGAGTTTCATCGCGAAATCCGAGGCGGACGCCTGGCCGACGGCGACAAACAAACCGTCGAGTTCGACGGTGCCGCCATCCTCCAAATGCAGGCCGGTCAGCTTATCGTCACCCAAAACCGCGAGAATTTTCCTTGTATCGACCTTGCAGCAGTTGTCCTGTTTCGCCTTGTAGGAAAGGCCGTTGGTATATATGGTGATATCCTGTGAAAAACCGGCAAGGTGCCTCGCTTCGTTGACCGCGTAGTCACCGTTGCCGAGCACGCCAATGGCTTTGCCGCGGTAAAAGAAGCCGTCGCAGACAGCGCAATAACTGACGCCCCTGCCTTCGAGTTCTTTCAAACCCGGAATGTTCACGGTTTTGCGTGATTTCCCGACGGCAAGGATGACCGATTTGCAGGGATAATCGCCCGCGGCTGTCTCAACGACAAAATCCTCAAACAAACCGACGCCCGTCACTTCGTCGCTCAGAATGTCGACGCCCAAATCCCGGATTTGTTTTTCGCCTCGTTTTTGAATTTCCGCGCCGCTTAAAGAACTCTCAAGCCCGTAATAATTTTCAATGAGTTTGGCTTTTTCAAGCGCGCCTATGCCGCTGCCGACGACGGCGGTTTTCATCCCCGCGCGCACAGCGTAAAGAGCGGCGGATATTCCGGCCGGGCCCCTTCCTATTACCACGATGTCATACATGTGATTCCCTCTTCCGTCAGTGTTTTGGCTGTATCTTAAAGCAGTATATCGTGTGCGCCTTTATTTTGTCCGGCAACAGGCAAGGTATTTTCAATTTCAGCCTCCCGCCGCAATTTTCGGTTTCTATCGGCGCGTTTGCCCCCAACAGACGGACCTCGGCGCCCTCTGCGTATGCCACCTCGTCGAGCACGATTTCGCCGGCGGGGAACCGCTTGAGGAACGCGTACACCGCGCCTTCACGCTGCGTATAACAGACTTCGTTCCGGGTGCTTTTCTTATACTTCCTGCTGCCGTAAATACCTTCTCCGTTGACTTTCAGCCATTCGCCGATTTGAAGAAGGCGCTCCTGCATGATAACGGGAATGGTGCCGTCGGCCGCGGGGCCGACATTGAGAAGAAAATTGCCGCCCGCGCTGACGAGGTCGACGAGCATTTCAATCAAATCGGCGGCCTCCGTATAGTCCTGCGCGTCTTCCATCCGGTTGAGGCCGAATGAAGCCCCTATACCGCGGCACTCCTCAAACACCCGTTGGTCCTGCGCGTCCTCAATGCTTCGCAACCCTTCGATCATGCCGTATTCCGTAGTAAAATTGCCGCCCATACGGCCCCGGGTTTCGCTGCCCCAGCGGTCGTTGGGCACGATGACGTCCTTCACACTCGACTCATTATAAAGCCAAGCCAGAAAATCCGTGCTGTGCCACACGGCGCTTTTATGCTCCCATTCGCCGTCGGTGAACAGCGTGTACGGCTTGTATCTCTCGACAAGTTCCTTGAGCATCGGAATCAGGTGCTCAAGCGCGTATCGTTCCGGATCTTTGAG
>DAITOC010000108.1:3220-5353 GCA_036834305.1 Clostridiales bacterium | reverse complement strand
GGCCGTCGATTTCCGTCCCGCCGCAGCCGACATACGCGGGGACAAAATCCTGAAGCTGCTTGACGATACGGTTGCCGAACGCCAAACGGAAGTGCTCTATGACATAGTCGTCGAGTTCGCTGAGCTTGCGCAGGCTTTCCTCGGAGACCTTGTGCTTAATCTTGCACTCCTCAAACATTTCTTCAAGGTGCTTGTAGTTCAATGTCAGGTGGTCGGTCCAGGGTGCCTCAAAGTATTTGCCCTTGGAATTGATGTCAATCGGAATGGCGCGGTCATACACCTTGTCGGTGACGGCGAAGGTGGAGTCGTCGTTGTTAATGGTGCCGACATACCACATATTCTCGGGCAGTCTCAGCTTGCCGTCGAAGAGGTGTTTCGGGTCGGTCGACCAGACGGAGGGAACAAGGGTGACGACCCACTCGTCGCGGGACGGCATTTCCAAAATGGAGAGGAGCTCGGCGAAGTAATACTCGACGCGGGCGATGTTCATTTCGTCCATGATGGTGATGAACACATCGTCTTTGTATGTGGCTTCGTACATTTTTTTAAGAAGCTCGGTTTCGTTGAAGCGCTTGGTGAACTCGTTGAAGTAGCCAAACAACTCCGTGCGGTCACGCCAGGACGGCTGAACGGAGGCGATGGTCGCGTCGTTTTGAAGGAATTTGCCGAACGCGTAAGGCAGGGATGTTTTACCGGTGCCGGATATACCCTGAAGGATGATCAGGCGCGTCGAGGCAAAAGCGGCCAGGAAGAGGCGGATAATCTTGATTTCGTAGTAAAGGCCCATCCGCGAGCACGCGAAGTTGCGGAACATCTCGCATATCTCGGGCAGCGTAATCGTGTCGTTGTATTCGGGCGGCACATAGTTTTCGATTTCGAGGTCAACCTGTGTGAGCTTGTAGAAGCGGCTGTAATCCTCATCGAGCATATCTTCGGTCTTTTCGCCGTCTTCGCCTTCCGCCTTCTCTTCCTCGAGGAAGGGGCTTTCGCCGGGCTTCAGGCCGAGCTGCGAGACCTTCATGGCGAGGATTTTCTCTTTTTCGGTGGTCAGTTTTATGACATCGCGGTTGAGGGTCGCGACCTCGTTCAACAGTTCCTCCTGGCTGACAACCGTCTTTCTGAACCGCAGGTAGCGGCGCACAAGCAGGTAAATCAACCAGACCAAAGCGGCAAGAACGGCAAGAATCACCAGTATCGACAGGATGGCCAATATCCAGCCACCGGCGCCGAATTGGCTTTTCCAGGCTTTGAAGATGTCTATGTATTTCGGGATGTTGAAGATATTGGCGATACCCAGACCGATGCCTTTGACAATCCCCCATACACCCTTCACAAAGAACTGAGCCAGGAAATCCTCCAAGAATTTGATAACAGCTCCCATTGTCTTGCCACCTTTTTGTTGAATTTTCGGTTATTTCTACCCTTGCTCTTTCACAATGACAAAGGTTTGTGCTTATTTTGCGGTGCTGAACCACTTCGCGGTCGTCTGAATCCCTCCACCGCTTCGCGGTTCGTCTGAATCCCTCCACCGCTTCGCGGTCCCCCTCCCTTTAACAAGGGAGGTTTTTAAGGATTTTATTGATTATCCGCAGGTTCTTCGGCGGGGGTTTCGGCGGTTTCCGCTGTTTCGCCGTTACCGGCGGGTTCTTCGGCGGGGGCGTCGGCGGCTTCGGGAGGGTTCTCCGCCTCTTCGGCTTGTTCCTCCGGCTTGTCGCCGAGCGTCACATGGCCGACTTTCGCCGATACGATGGCCTCCGCCTCCTGCTGCGCTTTCTGTTGGGCGATGTATTCCTCGACGGCTTTTTGTTTTTCGGCCTCGATATCCACCGACACTTCGGCGAGGGCTTTTTGTTTTTTGTTCTCGGCTATAAGCATGATAAATTTATACAGCTGCCAGATGAACAGGATTGTTAAAGGAAGAATCACGCAAAGCATGATGCCGAGCTGCGTTTTGAGGAACTCCATGACCGCGCCGAGATGCGGCACTCTCACATTGTTCCAGACGCCGATAATCGAGTCGGCGTAAACGGGGTCAACGTCGGGGTCATTTTCATTGTCGCCCTTCGTTTTGTACGTGGTGACGCCCGCCTTGCCCGTTCCTTTTTCCACAATCCGGTGGGTTTTGATTATCGG
>DAITOC010000108.1:0-3210 GCA_036834305.1 Clostridiales bacterium | reverse complement strand
CATATACCGTTTCGAAGGTAATCACGTCTTTATCGGGTTGCAGCGTATAGAAGTCCACGTTTCTTTTAATGACGATCATGTCGCCCGGTTTTAAGGTGGGGGACATGGAATCCGTCTTTATATTCATCATGCTATAGCCAAAAATTTGAGGGATGCCGCGGTTTTTTTGCGCCGCGAGAACGGACGCCATCACAACGACGGCTACAGCGAGAAACACGAAAACAAGGATGTTTCCCAAGACTCTCAAAAACTTTTTCAAGCAATATCCTCCCTTTTCACGAATCCCGATCGTCCGTTGACAGAAATCCAGGAGTCGTTTACGGGCTGCCGCGGGGCAGCGCATAAACGGCGCCTGCATTCCACAGGCTTTTTTCCGGCGTTCCGGCAGGCGGCGTCTTCAGCCGCCCGCCGGCGCAATTGCAATTTTCCGGGTTTTGCCCGGTGTGAATCAAGTTAGCTAACCGGATTCGGGCGCTTGCCGGCGCCCGGAGAATTGAGGAGAATGGGTTGCCCCGCATCCGGGCTCGCGCCCGGATGCGGGAGGTTTACAATCAGACCTTCGTGATAAGCAGGGAGATGCTCGTGTTGGTCGAGGGGATGGCGCCGCGGCAGGTCGAATCCTGGCCTTCCGCCCATACATAAATGGTCAAAAGCTGGGACACGTCGGCGGTCAAGGTAAGGCTGATGTTGCCTGTCGCGACAGACGTGACCACATCACCAAGACCGGTGGCCGATTCGGCCGCGTCAACGATGTCGTTGGCAGGGTTATTATCCGAGCAGGTGAGCGCGTCGTCCTCAATCGGGTAATACGTTCTGGCGGCGGGATTGAGAACAAGGGTGCTCGCCGAGTGCTCAACCATGCCGTAGCAGAAGGTGCCCGCCGCGCCGGCCGCGAAGGTCGGGGTCACGGTGGCGGTGCAGTCAACCGTCGCCTTGACATACACGACGTACTTGATAAAGCCGCCGGAAGCGAGGCCGGTTGCGGTGAATACGCCGTCCTCAATGTTGGCCGCGACGACCTGGGCGCCGCTGGTCGACGGGGTCACGGAAACGGGGATGAGCTGCGTCGGCAGCAGGTTGGTGCCCACCGTGGCAAGGTCGGTCGCCGTCAGGGATGTGACCCAGTCAGCATTGTTCTTGGAGATGAGAATGGAGCCGGTGCTGTTGGATACGGACGCGCCGACGTCGGCCACGTTGACCGAGTCACCGGCCGAGAACCACGCGAAGGTCGCCGACGACAGAGCAACGGCCGACACAACGAGCATGGCAATCGCGGCGAGAATCGCGCGCTTTTGGGTGTGTTTCATTGTTTTTCCTCCTAATTAAGTAATGTTTGCGATGAATGCCTAACGGCGTTCATTGACATTTATCCAACTAATGCCGTAATACCAAGTTGCCGAAGTGAAACCGCGGGTTCGGGCCGGGGTTGCCTTGCCGTGCTTCTCCTCATTACACGAGCTCGGTTGCCCCCGCCTTTTCCTCAAGAACCTTGAAGTTCATTGACAGTGTCACTTCGCCACCCTTGATATTGTCGACACATTCGGGATCCCAGCCTTCCAGCCAAATGACGATGGTGTATTTGTCCACATCCCCGACTTTGAAGTTCCTCCTTGTGGTTTCCATCACCTTGTTGTTGGAGGCAAATTCTTTTTCTATGCCGAAATCCGCGTAGGGTTCGTCGGGCTGCTTGGGCTGTTTGCCGTAAACGGTTTTTTGACCGTTTTGGAACACCATGACGCGAATCGCCTCGTCGGCGCCTTTGACAACGGATTTGATGTCAAGGCTGCCGTAATAGGCGACGGATTCTTTGAACTTATCGGTACCTTCGTTTTTTATGTAAAAGGTATAGGCGATGTAGTTCTTCCCGTTATGGTCGCCGTCAACCTTGTCGATATCCTCAAAGGCTTTGTATGTCGGGTCGCCTTTTTCGTAATGCTCCTTGTCGGCCGGGTCGTTGAGAATCCACTCCTGCGTGATGTTCCACATATTCTCAAGCGCCGTGCCCTGCAGCAAAACGGTCGGCTTTTTAAAGTCATCCGTGGAGGATATGGAAATGCCGTATTTTGTCATAGCGTCCGGATCGAGGTTGATCGTGAACCGGCCGGCTCTGTTGACAAAGCTTGTGCAGGCATATACCAGCGACATGATCAGAAGCAAACACAGCAATATAATCAGAAGCAGCCTGGTGATGTGCCTTCTTTTGTGCACCTGCTTCGCGGAAACTCTGACATCGTATTTCCCCATTTGGTCCAAACTCCACACCCCCCTTATTCAGCTGATTTTCTTTTCGGAAATCGCTTCGCCATACAACTTGCCTTTCATCTGGTCGACACCCATGAGCCGGAGCAAATCGGCAAGTTCCTGCGTGTCAACGCCGTTGACTTTGACCTGCATATTGAGCTTCTTGGCGAAGTCGATGAGGCCTTGAAGCATGTTTTGAGACCGCTCCTCGGTCAGAATGCCGTGAAGCAGGCTGCTGTCGATGCCTATGTAATCGACCCGGTAATGCCCGAGCCGCGAAAGGGAGGTAAACTCAACGCCGAAGTCGTCGATGCAAACGAGGAAGCCCGCCTCGCGCATCGCGTCGAAGTTGGCGAGAACCTGGGCCTTCTCTTTTTCCAAAATACTCTCTTTAACATTAAAACAGAACTTGTCGGGGCTGACGCCCTTTGCTTCCGTAATTTTTAACATCCGGGCCAAAAAGTTCTTCTTGGAAAGGTGCCTGACGGAGGTTCGCATAATCAGGCGGTTGATATCGACATCGCGGTCGCGGCAGCGGACGATGGCGTCGCACCCTTCCTCAACGGCCCATTTTTCAATCTCACAGATTTGATTTGATTTTTCGGCAACGGGAAGATAACGTTCGGGAAGGAGAACGCCCATTTTGCGGTCGTTGATAAAAACGCTCGTTTCGTAGTCGATCGCCATGTTGAGATGAAGGTCAAATACCGGCGTATACTGCAACTCAAGCGACCTCAGCGCGCTTGAGCCGCGCGAGCGTGTTTTTTTCTTTTCTTCCATAAAGGCACTCTCCGTCAACATATTGCTTTCGCTCAAGAAGGCGCACTTCAAATAATATTACATTATTAGGCAATACTACTTTATCATCAATTCTTCGTAATGTCAACAAAATTCTTTTCATAAGGTTCACAGTTTTGTAAAATTTTTTTTACAAAAGAGGTTAAGGTTTAGCGGGGTCAGAGCGTGTCC
>DAITOC010000107.1:0-5422 GCA_036834305.1 Clostridiales bacterium | reverse complement strand
TGCGGTTGGCGTACCGCCCGGCAATCATTCCCTGGTAGGCGGAGAACCGTTCGTTGTCCTCCATAGTATCAAAACCGAGAACAATGTCTTTAAAAGCACCGTCCTTACCGGGCACTGTCAGCGTGTTCAGGGAAGCGCCGTAGGTAAGAATCCCCGCCGAAAAGCCGGCCGCGTTTTTTATGGTGTAAAGGTCAACGCCTTTACCTTCGGATGTGGTTCCGAAATGGCTTTTACATACGCTCATTCTTGTTCGCCTCGTTTATAATCGTAAAAATATCTTTCAGATCACCCGACACAAAGTCGGCCCCCGCCTCGCGAAGCTTGGGTTCATCAAACGAAGTCGTAAGCGCCAGGCAGCGCATGCCGGCGGCCTTGGCCGCTTTGACTCCCGACACGGCATCCTCAACGACAAGCGACGAGGCCGTTTCAAAACCGGCTTTTTTTGCCGCGGTCAAAAAGATTTCCGGGTGCGGCTTTTTGTACTCGACATCGCTGCCGGTCACAATCGTTTTGAAAATGCCCGGGTCGATGCCGATGCACTGCAGGTTGCACTCGACTTTTACCAAATCCGCCGCGGATGCCAGCGCGATGGGTATGCCCTTGTCGGCCAGGCCGGTCAGCACATCCTTTGACCATGGGTATACCTTGACCCTTTCGGCCGCCGTGTTCACATACACCTCATACGCCTTATCCTTCATTTCGGCGCGAAATGGCACGCCGTATTGTTCGGCGACGCCGCCGATAAACCGGTTTTCCCCCATGCCGGTGAACGGCTTGAAATCCTCAAATCGGGCGTCTATGCCCCACAGTTTCAAAGCTTCCATGGCGGCGAGGGTAATCGCGTCCTCCGAGTCCGCAAGGACGCCGTCCATATCAAAAATAACGGATTGGATCATTTGTTCACTCCGGTCAAACAGCGAAGCGGAGCCGAATTCCTCCGCCCCGCTTCGGTTTTTCTTCGTTCAGATTCTCGCGACGCCGCTGTCCCTCGCGGCTTTCGCGACGGCTTCAGCGACCGCTTTGCCGACTCTTAAGTCAAACGCCTTTGGCAGGATGTATTCGGGTGTCAACTCTTCGTCGGCAACAAGCGACGCGATGGCCCGCGCCGCGGCGATCTTCATTTCCTCATTGATATCACTCGCGCGCACATCGAGGGCGCCTCTGAAAATCCCCGGGAACGCCAGGACATTGTTGATTTGGTTCGGGAAATCGCTGCGGCCCGTTCCGACGACCTTCGCGCCGGCTTTCAAAGCCAGGTCGGGCATGATTTCGGGGATGGGGTTTGACATCGCCATCACGATGGCGTCTTTGTTCATCGACGACACCATCGCTTCGTTGACAATGCCCGGAGCCGACACGCCGATAAAGATGTCCGCGCCTTCCAGCGCGTTGGCGAGCGACCCTCTTTTACGGTTTTTGTTGGTGAAATCCGCGATTTCCTGTTTGGCGGGGGACAGGTCGTCCCCGTCGCAGATAATCCCTTTACGGTCACACATGATGATATCTCCGTTGCCCAGCGATGTGAAAAGCCGCGCGATGGCGACTCCGGCGGCGCCGGCGCCGCTGAACACGACCACGCAGTCTTTCAAGTCTTTATTGACGATCTTCAGCGCGTTGATCACGGCTGCCATGCAGACGACGGCGGTGCCGTGCTGGTCGTCATGAAAAATCGGGATGTCGCATTTTTCTTTGAGTTTGCGCTCGATTTCAAAGCAACGGGGGGCGGAGATATCCTCGAGGTTGATGCCGCCGAAACTGCCGGCGATGAGCGCGACCGTGTCGGCGATGACATCGGGATCTTTTGAGCGAATGCAAAGAGGGAACGCATCGACCCCGCCGAACTCCTTGAACAATACGCATTTGCCTTCCATGACGGGCATGCCCGCTTCCGGGCCGATGTCGCCAAGGCCCAGGACGGCCGTTCCGTCCGTCACAACGGCGACCATGTTCCAGCGGCGCGTCAGCTCGTAACTCTTGTTGACATCCTTTTGGATTTCGAGGCAGGGTTGGGCGACGCCCGGCGTGTAGGCGAGCGACAGTTCTTCCTTGTTGGTGACCTTGGCGCGGGCGACAACCTCGAGTTTGCCTTGCCATTCATAATGCAGGCGAAGAGATTCTTTCGCGTAATCCATAATTTTTCCGTTCCTTTTCGTAATAATCGTCGATTGAAAGGCGGATACCGAATAACTTTCGTTATCTAACATCCGGCGTCTAATATCTAAAATCTACTCTTCCCACGGGAACTTGTATTGCGTCAGGTTGAGAGAATCGCGCACTTTTGACAGCTCAAGCTGCACGGCCTCGTTAATCGGCACGCCGCTGTCTTTGCGGGCAAGCCAAACCTCGTATTCTTTTTCGCCGGCCGTGAAAATGCGCTCCTGGCCCGGCGCTTTTTCGGAGGCCCGCAGTTCGCGCAGAATATCGCCCGCGGTCTTTTTGAACTCCTCAAGACCCATGAACGCGTTGGTGTCAATGGCGATAAAGAAATGGCCCAGGTGGAAGGGGACGTTTTTGCCGTCCTTGATACCGGTGAGCATTTTCAGGTAGTTGCCCTGCTGCAGGGCGGCGGAAAGAACCTCGATGACCGTGGCGTAGCCATACCCTTTGTAACCGGCGAGTTCCTCGCCGATACCGCCCAAAGGCGCCAAAGCCGCCTCGCCGGTATTTAACTCTTTTAATATTTTGTCCGTGTCGGTTTTCGCTTCGCCGTCCCTGCCGATGACCATGCCGGCGGGCGTCGCTTTGCCGATGCGCGAATAATATTCGAGTTTGCCGCGCTGCGTAATTGACGTGGCGCAGTCGATGTTAAAATCGAACGCCTCATCCGTCGGGAAACCAATGGTCAGCGGATTGGTGCCGAGCATGTTCTCTACACCGAAGGTCGGCGCGATGGAGGGCCTGGCATTTGTGCCGGTCATCCCGATCATGCCGGCCTTGCTGGCCATGGTGGTGTAATAGCCGGCAATGCCGTAATGGCAGGAGTTGCGGGCGGCGACCATACCCATACCGTATTTTTTCGCTTTTTCAATCGCCATCGACATTGATTTGTAGCCGACAACCTGGCCCATGCCGTCGTGGCCGTCAACAACCGCCGTGGTCGGCGTTTCGCGGATGATTTCATAGTTTGTAACCGGATTTTGTATGCCAATATTGATCCGGTCGATATAAATGGGTTTAAAGCGGTTGACACCGTGGGATTCGATGCCTCTTTTGTCGGATTCCAGCAACACATCCGCGCATATTTTCGCGTCTTCACGAGGCACACCGACGCCGACGAAGGCGTCCTCCACAAACGCATAGATGGTCTCCCAGTCAACGATAACCTTTGGCATAAAACGCACTCTCCTGTTCTGTTATTGAATATCGAAATGGCTTGCTTACACGTTCGGAATCTCCCAGTTTCTTGAGCGTTCCACGGCGCGTTTCCACCCGGCATAAAGCCGGTCCCTGTCCTCGGCGCTCATCGAGGGTTTGAACACGCGGTCAACCTCGCGCATCTTTTCGATTTCATCGCGGTTTTTCCAAACACCGACGGCGAGGCCGGCGAGGAAAGCGGCGCCCAAAGCGGTTGTTTCGACGGTTTTGGGCCGTGATATGTCGATGCCGAGCAAATCTGCCTGGATTTGCATCATAATGTTGCTGACGCTCGCTCCGCCATCAACCCTCAATTCACTGAATTTTATGCCCGAGTCAGCGATCATGGCCGCTTGCAGGTCGGCGACCTGGTAGGTGATGCTTTCCAACACGGCGCGGGCGATATGCGCCCGGTTGACGCCTCTTGTCAAGCCGACGATGCACCCTCTGGCGTACATATCCCAGTAAGGAGCGCCAAGCCCCGTGAAAGCCGGGACCAGGTAACACCCGTTTGCGTCCGGAACACTTTCGGCCAACTCGTCGCAGCGGCTTGCCGTATCAATCATAAGAAGTTCATCACGAAGCCATTTGATCACCGAACCGGCGTTGAACGCGCTGCCCTCGATGCAATATTCGACCTCGTTGCCAATACCCCACGCGACGCCTGTCAGCAGGTTGTTTTTGCTCTCCACCCTCTTTTTGCCCGTGTTAAGCAGCAGGAAGCAGCCCGTGCCGTAGGTGTTTTTTGCCTGGCCGGGCTTAAAACAACCCTGGCCGAAAAGCGCGGAGGACTGGTCGCCGATAGCCCCGCTGATGGGGATACCCTCCAGAGCCTCCAAGCCGATAATGCCTTTGGTGACCTTGCCGTAAACCATGCTCGAGGGAACGGGTTTCGGCAGTATGGACATCGGAATACCGAGTTTTTCGCAAAGCGTTTTATCCCAGCACAGGTTGTCAACGTCAAACAGCATGGTTCGTGAGGCGTTGGAATAGTCCGTGACATGGGCGCTGCCGCCCGTTAAGTTCCAAATCAGCCAGGTTTCCACCGTGCCGAAAAGCAGCCGGCCCGCTTCAGCCACGGCGCGCGCTTCCGGAACATTGTCAAGAATCCATTTGATTTTGGTGCCGGAAAAATACGCGTCGATGAGCAGGCCTGTTTTTTGTTTGACATAGTCACCGAGCCCTTGCTCTTTGAGTTTCTCGCAAAGGTCGGCTGTGCGGCGGCATTGCCAGACGATGGCGTTGTAAACCGGCTTGCCGGTCTGTTTGTCCCACAAGACGGTGGTCTCGCGCTGGTTGGTGATGCCGATAGCGGCGATTCTGTTTACATCAACTTTACCGGAGGCCAGCACCGTGGTGATGGACTGGAACTGGCTGTAAAGAATCTCCATAGGATCGTGCTCGACCCAGCCGGTCGCCGGGTAAATCTGTTCGAATTCCTTTTGCGCCTTCGCGACGATATCGCCGTCTTTATTAAAAAGTATCGCGCGGGAACTGGTGGTTCCCTGGTCAAGCGCAAGAACATAGTCGGCAGCGGACATGGAAACATCCCCTATTTTAATTTGTAATGCCAATATAATACCCTTAATACAGGGAATTGTCAATTGTAGCGTTTCCGAATATTTAACAAAAACCGCTTTCGTTTTAATTCAATTTGAGTTATAATATCGGGTAACAGAAGAACATAAGGGGATGTTTCAATGTGTGAAAGGCTTTCGGTTATTACGGGCGCAGCCGGCCATATCGGGTATACGCTGTTAAAAGAACTTGTTTCGCGCGGGGAACGGGTCCGGGTGCTGATTCGAAAGGACAACGATGTGTTTAACGGCATAGACTGCGAAAAGGCATACGGCGATGTTACCGATTACGCGACCCTTGAGGCGGCGTTCGCGGGCGCCGATGTCGTTTACCATCTCGCCGGCATCGTCGATGTCGGCAACAACAACAAGGAACTCGTCTGGAACATCAATGTCGAAGGAACCAAAAACGCGGTCGCCGCGTGCAAAAAATGCGGCGTGCGCCGTTTTGTTTACGCGTCTTCCGTTGACGCGCTCAAGCCGCTTTCCGG
>DAITOC010000106.1:0-5471 GCA_036834305.1 Clostridiales bacterium | reverse complement strand
TCGGTGAGATCATCCACGGGGTAGTGCCAAGGCCCCACCGGCATGCGCCCGGCAAGGAGATGCTTGAGGTCCTCGACGCCATCGCCGTCCGTCGCCGAGATCATGTATACGCTCTCGAAGTCGAGGCGCTGTTGCAGGTCCGTGGCGAGCGCCAGCAGCTTTGCCTTGTCGCCGAGCTTATCGACTTTGTTGAGCACCGCGATGTGCGCGTTGCCATAATCGAAGGAGTAATTGACTCCGTTGAGTGTTTGCACGCTTTCGGAAGTGTCCAGATTGAACATGTTGTCAAACCAGTGCCACACACCGGAACCGTCATGGTTGCCCGAAACGGGGACAAGCGTGGTGGAACGGTTGAGCGCGGCAAATGTTTCGTCGTAATAATCCCATTCCTCATTGGTGCTGTCGTTGGTGAAGTCGCCGCAGTTCACCACGAACTCCGCGTTCGGCGCGGTTTTAAAAGCCGCGTTCAGGGTCGCCGCGCCTTTTTGAAAACTCTCAAGCGAGCTCGCCTGCACATCCGCGATGGCAATGAAGCGGAACGTGTCGTCGCCGTCGTCGGTCACAAAAGTGCCGGACTCGCTCCAGACGCTGCCGTTTCCAACTTCATAGGTATAGGTCTGGCCGCGCTGAAGCCCGGTTACCGTCACCTTGTGCATGTAAGCCCCTTCCCACTCGACGCATTCGCCGCCGGAGAAGGTCAGCGAGCCGCTGATATCCACCCCGTTATTATACACGCGTACCCGCGAGTCCGCCGGGGCGTCGGTATACCAGCAGAAACCCTTTGTTACCGCGTCCGTATGGGCGCAGACCGAAAGGCGCCGGGGTATGTTTTCGCCGGTTTCCCCCGCCGCGGAGCCGATGTTCAAGCCCGAAAGCAGCATCACAGCCAGAAGTACGGCCAGGCATTTTTGAATCGTCTTTTTCATGGTTGAATGTCCTTTCTTGCTGAAAAAAACTATGGGTCAAAGAAAAACAATCGAAAGATTTGAATGAACCTGCTGTTCCGAAACAGGAAGTCATCGAGAACCGTGAGCAACCGGTGGAGAAAAGTCAAATACGCTTGGCGGCCGCTTTAAAACAGCAGATCGCCGTAGAGAGCACGAGCCTGAAGATGTACCGCAACCCGGCCCAAAGTTGGTTGCCGAAGCCGTTTTCTCTGCCGTACATAACGAAGCGCAGCGCGGCGGTCTCATCGCCGTTATACAGCTCGTCATAGGTCACAACGTGGGTTTCATAGGTTGAGGTGTCGCTTTCATCAAGCGTAATGACGCGGGCACCGCGGCCTTCATCGCCGTAAGAGGCGAAGTTGACGCCCGGCGTGTTGACAATATCAACGCCTTTGTAAGAGATTTCAAAGCTGTTGACGTGGTCGTGGCCGAAAAACATCGCCTTGACGTCACCCTGCGCAACAACCGCGTCATATTGCCCGCTGTTGGTGTTGGAGGGGCAGGGCCGCTCATGCAGAACGCCGGCTCTCGTATTAGCCGGATCCAGCGCGTAATATTTGCCGCCGCGTTCAATCGCTCCCGGTGTCCCCGCGTCGACCTGCATCAGCGCTTCATAAATCTCGGGCACAATGATATGCTGAAACATCATGGCCGGTACCGGAACGCCGCCGTTTTGCGCCTGCAGTTCATTGGCGGTGTTGACATACCAATCAATCTGGTCCTGATGGACATAATCGTAACCGCCGTTGACCTCGTCATACATGTTGGAATCGATCATCCAGAGGTTATAGGCAATCTTGCCGCTATCCGTTGAAGAATAAATGGGCACATTATAGTTGCCGCAACCGTAGATACCGCTGCCTTCGTCAAAGCCAATATAGCAATCATAGGTGCTGTAAATGGCCATCTGTTCTTCTTTGGTGACCGTTGTTTCGGCGTCGTGATTGCCGAAGACGACGGCGACAGGGATGCCGTATCCCTCCAGGATGGACATATATTGGCTGATAGCCAGTTTCACCAGCATGGTATCGACAGCATGGATGCCGGTATTGCAGGAACCGCCTGAGATATTGTCGCCGGTCAGGACAATCAAATCCGGGTCTGTCGCCGGGACAATATCCCGGACAAAATCTTTGACGATGGGAAACATCACAAACGTATCCTGCAAATCCGCTAACTGCAGAATGGTGAACTTCCCGTCTGCGTTGAAAGACAGGTGCGCTTGATACGCCGGCGTCTGGTCATTGAGGGAAAACGCGTTCATGCCGAGCAACATGCTCAGCGCAAGGATCAGGGACAAGACAGCGGTCCATTTCTTTTTCACTTGTTATCACTCCCGAATTGTTTTAGTTACCTATTGCTAACTCTAAAAGTATAGCACTTTGCCCGATGTTGTCAATAAACCATAATATATAATGCACGCGCTTTCTGTCATGGTTGGGAAGAATTGCCTTCATAAGCACTGGCATGGCTTTTCAGGGCTTCAAACGTTTCGCTGCTTATACTGTGCTCGATTTTACAGGCATCCCGTGATGCTGTTTCATGGCTGACACCGAGCCTGACAAAAAACTCGGTCAGTAAAATATGCCGCTCATAAGTTTTTTCCGCAATTTCCAGGCCGGCTGCGGTTAACGTCAGGGCCCCTCCGTGGCCGGCAGCAATCAAGCCGGCACTGCGCAGCAGACCGATTGCGCGGCTTATGCTGGGTTTTGAGTATCCCATATATTTTGCAATATCTGTCGCCCGGACGGGTGAATGGCTTTTGGATAAAATCAAGACCGTTTCCAGATACATCTCGCCGGATTCCTGCAAACCCATCACTCATACCGCCTTCTTCTTCACTTGATACAATAGTAACAAAGTCTTGATGGTTTTGACAAGCTAACCCGACCTGATTTACAGTTCTAATGAACGGATCGGTGAATGTGACCGGTTGAATCGATGCTCGGGATTTTCATGATATATTTCGATTGCGTTAAGGGTATGACTGTTTTCGTGACAAATAACGGTTTTGATATTTTTCTGCAGCGTGATGAGAAAGAGGCAAGGCCGGGAGCGTGCAGCTCGCGGCCTTGCGGATATATCAGATGATAAGGCGGATGCGTTGAATGAGAGGAGAGATTATTTTTTCTCTCTCTTGAAGCACAGGAACCAATCCAGGCAGTACTGATCGTCGGACTTCGACTCCATTCTTTCTTTCGCGGTGCCGCAGGAACCGGCGGTCGGTACGATGGTGTCGTCGCCGGGTCTCCAGTTGGCGGGTGTGGCGACCTTGTCTTTGTCCGCTTTCTGCAGGGCGAGGATGATGCGCTTGATTTCGTCAAAGTTTCTGCCGGTGGAAAGGGGATAGTAGAGAATTGTGCGGATCTTCCCTTCGGGGTCGACGACGAACACGGCCCTGACGGCCTGGGTGTTCGACTGCCCGGGCTGGATCATCCCGTACTTTTTGGCGACATCCATGCGGATGTCTTCGATGAGGGGGAACTTGACCTCGACGTTCTTCATGCCGTTCCACTCAAGCTCCTGAATCTTGCGCAGCCAGGCGATGTGCGCGTACAGCGAGTCGACCGACAGGCCCACCAGCTCGGTGTTGAGCGCTTTGAACTCTTCGGCCATGGTGGCGAAGGTCATGAACTCGGTGGTGCAAACGGGGGTGAAATCCGCGGGGTGGGAAAAGAGAATAACCCATTTACCGGCGTAATCCTCCGGGAACTTGATGTTGCCCTGTGTGGTGACGGCCTCGAACGCGGGGGCGGGATCGCCGATTAATGGCATCCTGTTGACAGTGTTTTCTTCCATGGTTTGAATCCTCCTTCTTTTGATTTGCAGCGCCGCGCTGCGGCGTTGCTTTTTTGGTTGGCTTGCCTATATTCTACACGGAAAGTATGACGCTTTCCGTGACGAAGTCACGCAGGTGATTCCTGTGCAAGAGCCTTTTGATAAATGGCTTCCCGGTCCTTTTATGAAAGGACCTTTTCGGTAACGAACGCGATGGCGGCGATGTTCCTGGCCGCTGCCGAAACGGGCAGAGTTTCATCAAGATACCTTAAGCGACAATCCGAGTTTTTCCAGAGCGGCGCCGGGTGTTTCGGCATCTGTGACAATGACTTCGACGTTCGCGTCCGAAAAGACGTAAGACGGGCCTTTTTTTCCGAAATCCTTTTTTACAAAGACAAAGTCCACCGGATTTTTGACCAGAAACTCCGCCGCGAGAATGCCTTTGCTTTTTTCGCTTTCGGTGAACGGATTTCGAATGATGTGTGTTTCCGCGGCCACGGGATTACCGGTCGAGAATGTCGCGAGCATGAAATACGGCGCTTCCCCAAAGTGAGGGCTGAGAGTTGCCTGATCATCCGCCAGGGGAAAAGTGTAGCAGATTTCCTTTTTCAGCAGCGGTTCGTAATGAATGAGAATCTGGTCGATGTTTTTAACGTTTTCCTTGATGGTTTTTTCGATACTGTCCGTGATGAACTTGGCTCGGTCCAGATGATGCGTTTTAATGACAATATTGGCCTCGACGAACTTAAAACGACCCGAATTGCGCCCGGTCAGGGATTTCATTTTGGTTACCTGGGGGGTATGCAGAATGATTTTCTCGATTTTTGACAGCGTATCGTGGTCCAAAGAAGCGTCCAGCAATACCCGTACCCCGTTCCACAATATTTGGAGCCCGGATTTTGCGATAAAACCAACCACAATCAGCGCGGCGATTTTATCGATTTGGAGACCGAACAAACTTAAAACCACCGCAACAAGCACGACGACATTGCTCAGCACATCAAGGCCGATATGTGTCGAATCCGCCAGCAAAACGGGGGAGCCGGTTTTCTTCCCGATGCTTTTTTCGTAACGGGAAAAGATGAACGTGGCAACCAGTGAAATAACGAGGCAAGCGATTGCCAGCCAGGAGTTTGTAATCGGTGTATCGTCGGCTTTGATGACGCTGAGTACGATTTCGTATCCGGTGAAAAGGATCACCAGGGAAATAAAGACGGACAGGAGATTCTCGATTTTATACAGTCCGTACGGAAACGTTTTGGTCTTGCGTTTTGCGAGTTTCAGCCCCGCAAAGATGGTCAGCGACGCGATAAAATCCGCAAGGGTATGATACGCCTCCGCTTTCAGCGCGATACTCCCCGAAACCCTTGCGGAAACATACTTCAAACCGAACAGGACAAGATTGATTGCCATCGCAATCATCGCGGTTTTTTCACTGATTTCCATATATGATGCCCTATATATCCCGATAGTCCGGATTCGGATTGCGGCCTGATACCATCAGCGCTTTGGCAAAGATATTATATGTGCCGCGTGGTTTTCGGGCGGCTCGCATAAGGCGAGTAACACGGGATGATTCAGCCTTCACACTCGTTGTGATGCTGGTGTTCGTGACAGACCGAGCCGGTCGATTCAAGTTCTCCCTGCAGATACAATAAAGTTACGAACAAAGCTTCACCGCTCGCGCCGGTGATGACCTCGATGCCTTTTTCGTTGAAGATCTCCACGGCGCCACCGCCCATACCG
>DAITOC010000105.1:0-5495 GCA_036834305.1 Clostridiales bacterium | reverse complement strand
CGCCGTGAATAAACAAAATCGGGTTTTTGGCCTTCGGCAGGCGGCCGATGCAGTCCGCTTCTTTGAAATGATAGCCGGCAATGAGTTTGCACAGCAAACTCGCGAAATCCACGATAGGGACAAAATTGAAACCGATCATGTCTTTCAGGGTGTTGCACATTTCTTCTTTCGCGTTGGTGTAACCGCAGTCTTCGATAACCAGTTTCACTTGTTCGGGCGGGTTCGCGCTGTTGGCGAGCATCACGGTAGTAGCCCCCATGGATATACCGTGCAAAATTATTTCAATGTCATTGCCGAAGCGTTTTATCAAATAATCAACCCAGAGCAACACATCCTTATGATCCAACGCGCCAAACCCGATGTATTTGCCTTCGCTTCTTGCATGAGCCCTGTCATCGACAAGCAGGAGGTTGTAATCCAGGCCGTCGTGATAAAACGGCACCATGTGGCTGAACTCGTCGGGGCCGTTGCAGTGGTAGCCGTGGACACAGATTGTGAATCGCTTGTTTGCTTCTTTGGACGGTAAAAACCATCCCTTGAGAGTGAGTGAATCGGCGGATTGAATGGCAACATCTTCCGGATTCAGCGAAAAGAAATATGCGTTGTTCTTTTCCCGGATGGCTTCGCGTTCTATTCGTTTTTCGTCTTTCGGCGGGGCTTTCACCTTCGGCCTGACAATCGCGTAACGAAACGAGAACACGCCCGCGGCGGCAAACACAAGCAGAAGAAACGCCGCAATGCCGGCAACCCAATACCAAACCATTCAGCCGTTACCTCCCCGAATACGCCGTGTAAAAATCATCCGTCCGGTTCTTTAAGGCGGTAAGCCTTTCGCCGGCTGTTTTGTCGCCGAGAGTATACGCGTTCATTAATAGGCCTTCCTCGGCGCAAAGCCTCGCGGTTAAGGCGAAATAATGCTCAACCAAAAACCTCGCGTAGGAAACCAGCCTGTAACTCCCGTGAACGCTGTAGTTGACAGAGTCTTCATAGACTTCAACCGCCACGCTGTTCAAGTTTTTCACCGCTTCGAGGATGGCATCCCTCGAATTGTCCCCGGCAAACACGATGGTATACATTTTATTGAACAAGCCCCTGTTTATCGTGCCGTGGGAGTCGCTGGCGCCGGTAACCGGTATGCGCGCCCCTTCCGAGCGAAGCTGGTAATAAAACGCCGTCTGCATATTGTTCTCATGCGCCGACTGGCCGCCGATGAGCTCAAACGCGTCGAAAACACCGTTTTCAAGGAACGCTCTTGATAAACTGTCCGGCACATTGTAGGTGTCGTTAATCCAATGAGGGTGGCAAAACACAGCCAGGCCGTTGGTTTCGTGGATTTTCCGGGCTACCCACTCATTGGCTGCGTACGCGAGCCGGTCCTCGTGGGGGATATCTTCGTTGTCGATGATTTGTTGGACCTCGTCGTAGTAAGTGTCCTGGTCGTTCTCAAACAGTTCGTTGACGCTGCTGTCACCGCCGAAATGAATGACATGGACAAAGTTATCGGGCGAATGCACCTCTTCGCCGTTGAGAAGGAGCATCCCTAATTCAACGCCTTTGTAAGCGTCCTGCGCCTCAACGGACGGGAAATACCGATGATGGTCGGTGACCGCCATGAAGTCAAAACCAGCCGCCCGGTAATTCGCGGCGACGACGGCCGGGCTCTCTCTGCCGTCGGAACGGCAGGAATGGACATGAAAGTCCCCTTTCAGCGGCCTGAGTTCGAACAAATCCTCCTCGACGGCATAGACCGACAACTGAAGAAAATGTTTGATTTCCTTCTCCCGAAAGACCCGCACAAAGTATTCGGCCTCGTCTTCAAACAAATACGAAAACGCGAGTTCCCCGTTTTCGCCATTAACCCTGAAAACATTGTTTCGGGGACAAAAATCCCCGTGCGTGATGCGTGTCAGGCACCAGACCTCAACACGATACTCGGTGTTCGTGTCGAACGCCAACTGCGTTTCAAGGGGGGTAATCCTGATGGTTGCCGTGGTCCCCGCCTTGATGATTCCAGGCAGGATTCTGTACTTATAGAGTTCCGTTTTCATCCCGTCGTCCTTTCGATTGCCGCGGCACGGTTTTACCTATATTACCATATCCCGGAACTTTTCACAACAAGAAATTGGAAGCCGGCTTGCAAACTCCTTGACTTTTTCCGGCCGATGAAATACCATAAACTTGCAGAAAAACCGCCGCCCCGGCACGGGAGCGGCGGACATTAAAAACGGTTTCAGGCTTTTATGGCGGCAAGGTCGCGGTAATTGATCAGTTTGATTCCCAAGCCCTCGATATATTTTCTGGTTTCGGGGTCGGCAAAAAGCCTGTGTTCCCATACGCGGCGGAACCAAACGCTGCTGGTGCCCTTGAGTTCATCGCACTCGAGCGACGGATGGATAAAGGTTTCCGTCACGCCGGCCGGAAACTTCTTGAAATGCTCGAACATATACTCCCGGAAGTTTTCGTAACTGTCGCTTTGCGGGCCTTTCCATTCGTGGGTAATCAGGTAGTCAGGGATCGCGACGCCCTTGGATTTGGCGTAAGCGTTGAATTTCGAGAAGAAGAAGCGCAGTGTTTCGGAATCTATTTTCGCGCCGAACTGTTCCATTTGCTCATCGGTATATGTCGACGGAAAGCGAAACGGCAGTTTGTATTCGCCGGCGATATCCATCACAAGGTTGAGCAGTTCAAACCGGCCGGTTTCAATGCCGTAGAGGGAACCCATGTGGTTGTCAAGATGAGACGGGTTCAGCCCGAGTTTTTTTGCCCGTTCGATCTGCGCGCGGATTTCCCGTTCCGCTTCGTCCAAGTCGGCTTTATTTTCAACATCGACGCTATCGTGGTGCATATAGCCGTATTCGTCGCGGAGACTGTCCGTTTTGCCGTCGCTGACGGGAGCCCAGCGGTAATTGCTCCACTCGCTGGTGAAGGTCAGATGGACGCCTACGGCGAACCGCGGGTTTTCTTTGGCGAATTTGCAGGCTTCCGGCGCCCAGCCGCAAGGTACCATAACGGTTGCCGATGTGATACCGCCACGTTGGAGCAGGTCGAAAGTCGCCAGGTTAGCCGCGCGGCACATCCCGAAATCGTCCGCGTTGATGATTAAGTACTTTTCCATTCGGTTACCCCTTCACGCATTTATTTTCACAGGTATTCTACCGTAAATTCCCGTTCAAATCAACCGTTAGCCGGCCAAAAAAAGGAGGAAATGACCATGTTCAAAAAAGGATTCGCCATTCTCGTCTGCTTGTGTCTTCTGCAAGGCTCTCTGTTTGTGTTCTCATCCGCCAACGGCGCGCTGCCCGATTTCGACATAACCAAGGCAGCCTGGGACGCGGGGTGGAACGGGAAGGATACGGTGAACACAAATGCTGCCCTGACTCCCGGCCGGGACGCCTCGGAGTTGAATCTCGCCTGGCATTCCGCCATCAACGCGCCCGAGCCTTTTGTCAATTGGAGCGATAACCCCGCCATGAGCGGCGCGATAGCCTTCACCGGCACTTTCGCGAAAGCCGACGGGCGCTTCCGCACCAACCGCGTGACGGTCACCGGCCTTGAGGAAAACCGCGTGTATTACTACACTTACGGAACGGGCAGCGAGGTATACGGGCCGTTTCTCTACCGTACGCTGTCAACCGAAACGTTCAAATTTATGTACATCAACGACCTGCACGCGGGCTACAGCGCCGACGACCCGTCTTACTCGAGGGACAGGTCGTATAAAATCCACACGACCCTCGCCAACGCGCTCAAGGCGAACCCGGACATCAGCTTTTGTTTAACCGGCGGCGACAACACGAATTCCGGCCAAATGCCCGAGGAATGGAATTCCATGCTTGCCGCTCCTGTTTTCAGGACACTGCCGACGGCTTTCGCCATCGGCAATCATGACAAAAAAGGCGAAATGCAGAAATTCTATGTCAACAACCCCAACGAGTACCCGATGAGAACACCGAGCAAAACCGGGAAGGACTTCTGGTTCCGTTACGGCGAGGTTTTGTTCCTGTTCATCGACAGCACCAACGGCAACGGCCTGGATCACCTTAACTTTATCAAAGGCGCCGTCAACCAAAACCTCGACGCCAAATGGCGCGTCGGCATCCTGCACCACGACATTTACGGCCCCACCCCGTCGTTTGTCGACCTCGACCACAACCTTGTCAAGCTGATTAACACGACGCTGATTGACAGGGCGGGCCTCGACGTGCTGCTCAACGGCCACAGCCATATCTACGGCCGTTCCCACCACCTCACCGGCGGCAAAATCACGGATTGGGCTTTCGACAAAGAGAGCGTCGACCCCAAAGGCACCGTTTACATTTCCATGTCGGCGGTCAACAACGTGGCGTCTTCCGCGGCGCCTTGGGCGAACACATGGACGGCGAAACGCGCCAATGACGCCGAAACGATATACTCGACGTTTGAGGTCAAAGGCGACAGCCTGATTTACAAAGCGTTTTACTACAGCGGCAGGCAGGCCGACGAATACACGATTACCAAAACAGCCGACGACGGCGTGCCGTTCATGGAACCCGCCGGGTTTGATTTCTATAAAATCGTCGGATTCGGCGGCATGATCTACGCCCTCGTCGACTCGATTAGCAACGAGTTCCCCGCGCAATAGAGGAGGCGGGGATCAGGATTATGTCAACAACCCGAACGAATACGATTCATTGCCGGCGAGCAAGACAGGCAAAGACCGTTGTTACGCGCCCGCCGTCGTCTATTCGACATTTGAAGTCGATAACGAGAAACTTGTGTTCAACGCGTTTTCACCCAGCGGCGAGCTGATGGACGAATACACAATTGTCAAAACGGCGGACTCGGCCGCGCCTTTTGAAGAACCGGCCAACCCGCTGTTTTATGCCGCCGTGAAAGCGCTCGGCTTCGTTTACGCGCTCATTGACAGTTTTGTGGTGCGGTATTAACAGGCTATTGAAAAAAACGCGGCGGGCCCTTTTCAGCCTGCCGCGTTTTTTATTTGTTTTTTCAGGTTGCCGATCATATAAATTATTATATCGTCTGAAAGGCAACACAATGAACACCTCAAAAAAACTGCTGATCAACACAACTGTGCTCACCTGTGTCTCGTTTTTTATGAGAACGGTCGACGTTTCGTTCAATGTCTATGTCACCAACCTGCTCGGCGCGTCGGGCGTCGGCCTGTTTTCGCTGACAATGACGGTCTATTCGCTCGCCGCGACCTTCTCCGTCGCGGGCATTCGCCTCGCGTCGACGAGGCTCGTCGCCGAATCGGCCGGGCGGGGCGAGCCCGGCTCAAAAGGCGTTATCCGACGTTGTATGCTTCTCGGCCTGACCACGGGGAGCCTTTTCGGATTTTTTCTTTTCACGGGCGCGGATTACATAAGCGCAAATTGGATAAAGGACGCCGGGTCGGCGGGGTCGCTGCGTGTTTTGGCTTTCAGCCTGCCTTTCATCGCCATGGTCAGCGCCATGAGCGGCTACTTCACCGCGATGAGAAAGGTTATCCGCTCCTC
>DAITOC010000104.1:0-5499 GCA_036834305.1 Clostridiales bacterium | reverse complement strand
TGACATACCGGACGCGAAGTGAGGTCGGTGCCGATCCTTTCGCGGGAACGGTCACCCCGGCTTTTGAGCGGTCTTTCGCGTTTATTATCCCGGCTACACTTTCTTGGCCGAGTTTACCCTGCTGAATACCGATAAGCGTCCCGACCATGATACGCACCATGTTGTAAAGAAAGCCGTCTGCCTCAACGGTGAACAGCACATGGTCCTCTTCGCGTTTCACGGTGAACGAGCGGACTGTCCTGACCGTATCTTTCACGGCGCTTCCGGCCGCGCAAAAACTTTTGAAATCATGCGTACCGAGGAACGCCGACGCCTCATTCTGCAGCAGGCGTTCATCAATTTTATGTTTATAACGATAAGAAAATTTATAGTCAAACGGGTCTCGGACGGACGAGTTCCGGATTGTATATATATATTCTTTGGAAACGCAGTCATACCTGGCGTGAAAATCATCCGGAACATCCGCGCAGCCGTAAACGGCGATGTCATCCGGCAGACACGCGTTGAGCGCGTGCACGAGCCGGCTGCCGCTTATCCGGCTTTCGGTTCTCAACCCGCAGCAAAACATCCGGGCATGCACGCCGGCGTCCGTTCTTGAACAGCCCGTCACATCCGGCCTGCTTCCGAGCACTCTCTCCAACGCTTCCTGCAGCGTTTGCTGAACAGTCAACGCGTTTGCCTGCACCTGCCAACCGTGATACGCGGTACCGTCAAAAGCGAGGGTCAGCAGCATGTTTCTCATTAAATCACCGGCTTCCACATGTTCAGCGCGATAACCCCTCCGAGAAGCCCGGTTACGGCAACCAAAGCGAACGCGTCGCGCAGGCCGAGTTTCATCCGTTTCATTCGTGTGCGGCCTTTGCCGCCTCTGTAACACCGGCACTCCATGGCAAAAGCAAGTTCATACGCCCTGCGAAACGCGGAAACAAAAAGCGGTATCAACACCGGAATCAGCGCTTTGGCCCTGCTGACGAGGGACCCGCTTTCCCAATCCGCCCCCCTTGCTTTTTGGGCGTTCATAATGCGGTCAATTTCCTCAATAAGCGTCGGAATAAAACGAAGTGCGAGCGTCATCATCATCGCGATGGTGTGCACCTCGATCTTGAAAACCCTCAACGGCGACAAAAGCCGCTCAATCGCGTCTGTCAATGTTGTGGGCGTTGTCGTATAGGTCAGCAGTGAACTGCAAACGATCAGGTTGATAATACGAACGGCCATAAAAATCGCCGTATACAGCCCTTTGTCGGTGACGGTTATCTTCCAGAATCCGGCGATGCGCTCACCGCCCGAGGTATAGAAAATATTCAAAGCCGCCGTAAAAACAACGATCGCCACAATGGGCTTGAGGCTTTTCAGAACGGTTTTGAACGGCACTCTCGAGACAAGGACGGACAAAACGACAAAAGCCGCCATCAATCCCATGGAAAAAAAACTTTTGCTTAAAAAGATGATGACCGTCACCGCGAGTGTCAGAACAATCTTCATCCTCGCGTCGAGGCGGTGCAGGACAGAGTCGCCCGGAAAATACTGGCCGATCGTAATGTCTTTGATCATACCGCCCCCTCCTTCCCGAAGAAGCGCAGCAATTCCGTCCGGCCCTGTTCGACGGTATACACATCAGCGCGGACATTCATGCCACCCGCGCGCAATTTTGAAAAGATTCTCGTTATTTGGGGAACATTGAGCCCCATCTTTACCAAATCCGCGTCTCTTGAAAAAATGTCGTCCACCGTGCCCGTCATGGCAATTCTCGAATCGTTCAGAACGATGACCCTCGTCGCCATTTGAGCGATGTCCTCCATGCTGTGGGAAACGAGAATCACCGCGCTGCCGGTTTGTTCACGGTAGTTTTGGATTAAACTCAATACCCGTTTGCGCCCTTTGGGGTCAAGACCGGCTGTCGGTTCGTCAAGAATCAACACCTTCGGTTCCATCGCCATCACCCCGGCTATGGCCGCCCTTCGCTTCTCGCCGCCGGAGAGGTCAAAGGGCGATTTATCAAGAAGTTCCCGCTTCAAGCCGACAAAATCAGCGGCTCTTCTCACACGTTGGTCCACTTCCTCCTCGGCGAGTTTCATATTTTTGGGACCGAACGCGATGTCTTTATAAACCGTTTCCTCAAAAAGCTGATATTCGGGGTACTGAAAGCAAAGTCCTACCTTAAACCGCGCTTCCCGCACGCTTTCTTTGCTTTCCCAAATATCTTTTCCCTCGACAAACACCTTGCCGCTGTCGGGTTTCAGTATCCCGTTGAGATGCTGGACAAGTGTGCTTTTTCCGGAACCGGTGCGGCCGATAATGCCGACGAGTTCGCCGTTTTCGATATCGAGGTCAACGCTTTTTATAGCGGCAATCTCAAACGGACTATTCTTGCCGTACAGATAGGTAAGCGAGCGCGTTGAAATCAAAGTCATCGGCTGCACCCCGCGGCTTCGAGCAGAACGCTCACGCATTCGTCGTCGGTCAGTACGGTCCCGCTCTCAAAAACCCCGTCTTTATTCAAAAGATAACAAAGTTCGGCAGCCTGCGGCACATCGAGGCCGACCGATTTGATGAGTTCAACCTTAGAGAAAACTTCTCCGGGGGTTCCGTCCAGAATGATCCCGCCTTCGTTCATAACGAGCACCCGGTCCGCCCTGGCCGCTTCCTCCATGAAATGGGTGATCAGTAAAACGGTGATGCCCTTCTCCCTGTTGAGGCGAATGATTGTGCTCATAACCTCCTCGCGGCCTTTCGGGTCGAGCATAGCGGTCGGCTCGTCAAGCACGATACAATCGGTTGCCATCGCGAGCACACCGGCAATGGCGACGCGCTGCTTCTGGCCGCCGGATAATTTATAGGGTTCGCGGAAGCGATAATCGTACATGCCAACCTCAAACAGAGCCTCGTCCACTTTTTTGCGGATTTCCGCCGGAGAAACCCCGAGGTTTTCGGGCCCGAAGGCGACATCGTCCTCGACGATGGTCGCCACAATCTGGTTGTCGGGGTTTTGAAACACCATACCCACCTCGCGGCGGATATCGTAAACGAGGTTTTCATCGGCCGTATCCATCCCGCTGACGGTAACTTTGCCCGCTTGTGGTACAAGAATCGCGTTCGTCAGCTTGGCGAGCGTCGATTTGCCCGAGCCGTTATGGCCCAGAACAGCGGTAAAACTGCCCCGTTGAACCCGGAGGTTGATTCCTTTGACGGCCGGCCGCTGTTTCTCTTCCTGCTCGTCATATGTGTAACTTACATTTTCAAATTCTATGATACTGTCCTTCATCTTTTACTTCTCCACACAGAAGTCGCTCCGCAAGGCAAAGCCATGCCCGTCGATGTTACGGGAAGGCCAAGTTCATAACTTTCCGTAATGCCGCCGCGGTCCGGCGGCAAACAACTGCCGAGTATATATTCCATGACCGAAGGCGACAAACCCGTTGTATAGGAATTGATCATAAACAGCAGAGGGTCGGCGCTTAACAGGCCCGCGCAGAGGCCCGCCAAACCGAATATCTCTTCTTCCAGTTTCCAGGTTTCACCGCCCGGACCCCTCCCGTAAGACGGCGGGTCCATAATGACGGCGTCGTACCGGCTGCCCCTTCGAATCTCCCGGCCTACAAATTTCAAGCAGTCATCGACAATCCAGCGGACTTTTTCGCCCGAAACGCCGCAGGCAAGCGCGTTTTCTTTAGCCCACGCGACCATGCCTTTCGACGCGTCGACATGCACAACGGCAGCGCCCGCTTTCAGGCAGGCCGCGGTGGCGGCTCCCGTGTAAGCGAACAGGTTCAGCACGCTGACCGGCCTGCCCGCGGACCGAATCATATCCATGGTGGAATCCCAATTGACGGCTTGCTCCGGGAACACGCCGGTATGCTTGAACCCCATAGTTTTTATGTTGAAAACCAGTTCACCGTAGCGTATTTCCCATGTTTCCGGAAGCTTTCGGAATACAGTCCAGCCGCCGCCGCCGGATGAAGACCGATCGTAACGCGCGTGCGCCTTATTCCACAGGGGATGCTTTTTGGCTGTCTTCCATATGACTTGGGGGTCCGGCCGGATAAGAACGATCTCACCCCATCGTTCGAGGCGCTCGCCTTCCGAACAGTCAAGCAGTTCGTAATCTTTCCAATTTCCGGAAACCTTCATATCGTTCCTCTCGTTCAGATAAGCCTTTCCCTGACGACTTCCGCAATCTCCTCACCGAGTTTGGTGATGAGTTCCTTGTCTTTGCCCTCGAGCATAACACGGACAAGCGGCTCCGTACCGGAAACCCGGACGAGAACCCGTCCGCTGCCGTGAAGCTCCTCTTCCGCCTCTTGAATCGCCTTTTTAATCTCCTCATCGGCAAAAAAACGCACCTTACCCATATTGGAGACCTTGACATTGATCATGACCTGCGGGAAAACCTCCATGCACGCGGCGAGTTCCGAAAGAGGTTTGCCTGTGCTTTTCATAACCCGTAAAAGTTTAATTCCCGTTAACTGGCCGTCACCGGTCGTGGCGTATTCCAGAAATATGACATGGCCGGACTGTTCGCCGCCGAGCCGATAACCTTTTTCCACCATTCTTTCGAGCACATACCGATCCCCGACTTTGGTGGTTTCGCAGGCGATACCGTTCTCTTCACAAAATTTAAACAGGCCCATATTGCTCATAACCGTCGCGACCAGGGTGTTCTCATACAGTTTGCCTCTCTCTTTGAGGCCGAGGGCGCAAATAGCCATGATTTTATCGCCGTCGACGACTTCGCCGTTTTCATCGACCGCGAGCAGGCGGTCGGCGTCGCCGTCAAAAGCGAGGCCGGCCATCAGGCCGTTGTCAACGACATATTTTTGCAAAGCCTTTAAATCCGTCGAACCGCAACGCGCGTTGATGTTGACGCCGTCCGGCGCGCCGGATATAATGCGGCAGTCGGCGCCGAGGCGCCGGAACAATTCGGGTGCCGTAACACTCGCCGAACCGTTGGCGCAGTCGGCGGCGATTTTCAGGCCGTCAAGGCGCAAATCAATGGCGGAAGCCAAATGGTCGATATAATCCGTCATAGCCGTTTCCGATGTGTAGATCCTTCCCACATCGCCGCCTAACTTAACGGGCGGCGGAACCGTTTCGTCCAGAATGATTTCCTCAATTCTTTCCTCGAGAGCGTCGGGCAGTTTATAGCCGTCGGATTTAAATATTTTTATGCCGTTGTATTCACAGGGGTTGTGAGACGCCGAAATCATGATGCCGGCGTCATAGCCGTATTTTTTTACAAGAAAGGCGATGGCCGGCGTGGGAACCACCCCGAGAAGAAGAACATCCGCGCCGACGGAGCAAAGGCCTGCCGATATCGCGGACTCGAGCATATCCGAGGACGCTCTCGTGTCCATGCCTATCATGACTTTCGGCCTTCTGCCGGATCCCTCCGTAAGCACCATCGCGGCCGCTCTGCCTATTTTCAGAGCGAGCTCACAGGTCAGCTCGCTGTTGGCGACGCCTCTCGCGCCGTCCGTTCCGAACAATCTGCCCATAACC
>DAITOC010000103.1:0-5673 GCA_036834305.1 Clostridiales bacterium | reverse complement strand
ATCGTCACGCCCGTTATGGTTGGATTGTTTTCAAACGCCCCGGCCCCGATGACTTTTACATCATCCGGAATATTCACGGTTGTATCCGACCCTTTATATGAAATCAAAACACCGTCACCGGCTGTAACAAAACTTCCCGCATAGCCGGAGAGCCAAGCCGTAGCGTAAAACGCGTTGTAGCCGAAGTCTCTCAGCTGAGCCGGCAGGTTGACTGCGGCCAGCGACGAACAGCCGTAAAAGGCGGAGTCCCCGATACTCTTCACACTGTCCGGAATCGTGACAGACTTCAGACTTGTCCGGTTTTTGAAGGCCTGGCTTCCGATACTCACCACACCGTCGGGAATGGTTAAGTTCACATCCGCCCCGTTGTAAGAGGTCAAAACACCGTTTTGCACCGTAAAGTCGCCGATAGACGGCTCAGTGGCTGCGGACACCGATGCGGCCGAGCACAAACAGCCAATGGCGACGACGGTACACAGAAGTTTTTTAAAAAATCGTGTAATTTGCATCATTTCCCATCTATGTTAATTTTTGCCATTTAATTCTACGAAAACCTTTCGCAATTGTCAACACATTTTTTTCTTCAGCGAACATTATTTATTATAATATAAAACTGAACATTGTCAATGTTATTTTCAAAATATAAACAAATTATAGAATTCAATAAAACGCAGCCCGGAAGGATAAACATTCCGGACTGCGTTTATGCGCGTCAATCAGATTTATTTAAGCTGCGCGATGACCTCGCCGCCCATTTGCGCCGTTGACACTTTTCGGAAGCCTTCCTCAAAGATATCCGGTGTCCGGCAAGTTTCAAGAGCGCTGCCGACCGCGTTTTCTATAGCGTCCGCCGCCTCGCCGAGGCCGAAGGAGTATCTCAGCATCATCGCGGCGGAGAGAATGGTCGCCAACGGGTTGGCGACGCCTTTGCCGGCGATATCTGGCGCCGAGCCGTGAATCGGCTCATATAAGCCGAGGCTGCTTTCGGCTAAGCTCGCGGACGCCAGCATGCCGATGGAGCCGCTTAGCATCGACGCCTCGTCGGACAGAATGTCGCCGAACATATTCGACGTCACGATAACATCGAACTGCGAAGGCTTCCGGATGAGCTGCATCGCGCAGTTGTCCACATACATATGCGACAGTTCCACCTCCGGGTAGTCCTTCGCCATAGCGATAACCGTTTCCCTCCACAAGCGGGAGGATTCCAGAATATTGGCCTTGTCGACCGAACACAGCCGTCCACTGCGTTTTTTAGCCATCTCGAAGCCGACGCGGGCGATTCTTTGAATCTCCGGCACGGTATACATCTCGGTGTCGAAAGCGGCTTTTTCGCCGCCGATTTCGCGGCGGCCGCGCTCGCCGAAATAGATGCCGCCCGTCAGCTCCCGCACCACGAGGATGTCGAGGTTGTCGCCGATAATACTTTCCTTAATCGGGGAAGCCGCTTTCAGGGCTTTGAATATTTTCGCCGGGCGGAGGTTGGCGTAAAGGCCGAGCGCCGAGCGGATACCCAACAGCCCCGCTTCAGGCCGCCTGTCCCCGGGCAGGTTATCCCACTTTTCGCCGCCGACCGCGCCGAGCAAAACGCTGTCGGATTTTTTGCAGGAGTCCACGGTATCTTCGGGCAGCGGCGCGCCGGTTGCGTCGATGGCGCAACCGCCCATGAGGCGGAAGTCGTATTGAGCCGAGAAGCCGTATTTTTCCCCCGCGGCGTCGAGAACCTTTAAAGCTTCGTCGACGATCTCGGGCCCTATGCCGTCGCCTTTAAGAACGGTTATGTGATAATTTTTCATGTCAAACCTCATTTTTTATTCATTGAGCCGTCCCATCATAGCAAAGTCCGGCTTGTTTTTCAACGCTTACGGTGTTTTGACGAGCGAGCGGTTGATGGCGCAAAGAACGCCGCGGATGGACGCGTAGTTGATGTTGTGCGATATGCCGACACCGAACAGGTTTTTACCCTGCGGTGAGGTCAGATGAATGTACGAAACCGCTTTCGCGTCCGAGCCGATGGATATGGCGTGCTCGGAATAGTCAACGAATCGGTAGCCGTTGATACCGACGGTGGCTAAGGCGTTGAAAAACGCGTCGATTGGCCCGTTGCCGAGGCCGGAGATATCGACGGGCTCGGCGCCGTTGTTTTTCAGTTTCCCTTCAAAACGCACGGCCGTTTCGTCCGCGCCGCTTTCCTCAAAAAACTTGTGGGCTGTCAGCATATACGGGCCGTCGATGTCGATGTATTCTTGGCGGAACAGGTTCATCACCTCATCCGCGCTGATTTCACGGCCCACTTCGTCGCAGTACCGCTTGACTACGCGGCCAAACTCGGGGTGCATGGCTTTCGGCAGTTTATACCCGAAGGTGTTGGTCATGATAAAGGCGGCTCCGCCCTTGCCCGACTGGCTGTTGATGCGGATAACCGGCTCGTACTCCCGGCCGACATCGGCGGGATTAATGGGCAGATACGGGATTTCCCAGTATTCGCTGCGGCTGGTACGCATATACTCCTCGCCTTTGTTGATGGCATCCTGATGGGAGCCCGAAAACGCGGTAAAGACTAGCTCGCCGGCGTACGGATGTCTGGGGCCTACCTGCATTTTGGTCGTCCGTTCATACACCTCGCGGATGGCGTTGATGTCACTGAGGTCAAGGCCGGGGTCGACCGCCTGGGTAAACATATTCAGCGCGAGCGTGATAATATCGACGTTGCCCGTGCGCTCCCCGTTGCCGAACAGCGTTCCCTCTATGCGCTCGGCGCCCGCGAGCATACCGAGCTCCGCCGTGGCGACGGCCGTGCCTCTGTCGTTGTGCGGGTGCAGGCTGATGATGGTGGCGTCGCGGCCGGGCAGATTGTCACAGAAATACTCGATCAGGTCGGCAAAACAGTTCGGCGTGCTGTTTTCGACGGTGGAGGGAAGGTTTAAAATGACTTTATGGGTTTTGTCCGCCCCGAGTTCCTCGAGAACGCGGCCGCAGATCATCACCGCGTTTTCGGGCTCGGTGCCCATGAAGCTTTCGGGCGAATACTCGTAGCGTATGTTCGCGCCGCTTTTGCGCATTGCCTCGTCCCCGAGGGCTTTAATGAGTTTCGCGCCGGCGACGGCGATTTCCGTGATGCCGTCCATATCTTTTTTAAAAACGACCTTGCGCTGCAGGGCGGAAGTCGAATTGTAGAAATGGACGATGACATTCTTCGCCCCCTCGACCGCGTCGAAGGTCTTGCGTATCAGGTGCTCGCGTGCCTGCACAAGCACCTGCACGGTGACATCGTCGGGGATGTGGCCGCCGTCGATAAGCGCGCGGAGTATTTCGTATTCGGTTTCGGAGGCGGAGGGAAAACCGACCTCGATTTCCTTGACGCCGATGGCGCAAAGGGTTTTGAACATCTCCAGCTTCTCGCTGAGGTTCATCGGGTCGACAAGCGCCTGGTTGCCGTCCCGGAGGTCGACACTGCACCATACGGGCGGTTTCTCGATTTTGTTGGAAGGCCACCGGCGGCCCTTGAGCTCGATGGGCCGGAACGGTATGTACTTTTCGCAGCCTTTCATTCTTCTCTCTCCTCCTTAAAAAATAAACGCCCCTATACTAATTTGTATAGGGGCGTCGATTGCTCTGACGCGGTACCACCCTGAATTCGGCGGCAAAGCCGCCCTCTGCGGGCCTCCGACAAGGCCCCGGCCTGTAACGCGGCCTCGCGTCCCGCCCTATGATTTCAGGCGGGCGACTCCGGAATGAGTTATGCACACGGTGCGCGGCGCCGGCTTTCAGCTGCCGCCGGCTCTCTGAGGCTCGCGTCTTTCGTGTCTTGTTTCCTTCACAGTCTTTGGGTTGGGGATATTCTTTTGTATAGACATTATATGCAGGGGTTCCGGTTTTGTCAACAAATTTTTTTCGCCGGCTCTCTATTCCTTGCCGCCGAATCCCCTATGCCTCTCGACATAGTCTTTCAACTCATTAAACGATGCCAAATCCTGCTCGCGGATGTCTTTCTGCATTTCCGGCGGCAGGGAGTGAAAATACTCATAACTTGTCATATCCTGGTCAAGGAGCTCCGACAGGCTCGAAAACGGATTAAACAGGCAAACCACTCCTTTTTACCCTTAGGTTGCCCAAATACTCCGTACTCTATGACATTAAAATACCCTGCCAAGCCACCGGGCTGTCTGCAGTTTCGGAAAATACTCAAAACACCAATGCTCGGAATAAGCGATTTATTATTAATCTGCTGCTTGTGCAGCGGTCGAAACGACCGTGTTCACTTGGTTGATATGTTCAACGATAAAGCGTTGCATCTCCGGGCTGTAAACATTTTTCTTAAAGTTTCTGCCGTCGGACGTCGCAACATCAATTGTCGCAATGCCCGCCGCCGTGCCTTTCGGTGAGGCAACCCGCATTTTTCTGTCATGCGCGGTTATCTCGGTTAAGTACCCTTGGGCAACAAGCCAGTCATTGATTTTCACCCCGCTGACACCGGTCATGATCTTTGTGTTGACTGCGGCGTTGATCCGCTTGGCAAAATCATTGATGCCGAGCGGTTCCGGCGATATGGAAACCCGGGCTTTTTGCTCTTCGGTCATCTCGAATTTCGCTTTGTCTTCGGCGCAGGTTATGACTTCTCCGCCGTTTTGTATGACCCTTTCCAAAACCTCGGCCACATAGAAAAAACAGCGTGACAATTGGATGTTGTTGAGCGCCGTATCCTCGGGTAACTCGGTGTCACTCAACGGGTCAACGCCGTTGGCCAGTTTCACGATATAGGATTTTGCCCTCTGCATTTTTTCGAGTTCTGTCAATGTTTGTCTCTCCTTGTTTGTTTAATCGGGCCGGAACGGCCGGGACCGTTCCCTGCGTTCTCAGGGGTCCGTTACCTCCCCGGTCAAAACATATTGCTTATAGGCGTCGTGATACGCCTGCTTGCCCATGTCCGGGGAATAATAATGCGAATAGGCGAAAGTCACGTGGTTTTCCACATATTTGGAAGCGATTTTCATCTGCGTGACAAACCGCGACAGCGGCGCGCTCGACCAGTCGGTCTGGGTGAAATTCTCGTTGTTCGCCCAAAAGCGAAGCCCCGGCTTGGTATCGACGGCGTCCTTGACAGCGGAGTAGTATTGATCGAGCTGTTCGAGTTTGATGAAGCCCGCGCCGACGGAATCCTGGCAGCAAAAAATATCGCCCTCGCGGAAATTTGTCATGGTGAACACCGCCGACCAGGAGGCCCGCGTTTGGGCGGGCGAAATGCCCGCGTTGAGGAATGGGGAAAGCATCAGCGGCATCGACTTGTCAAGCCCAGTCAAATAATCGAGGTTGATGTTCAGCATATCCGCGCAGCGGGTTTCATAGGGAAAAAGCGAGTTTGAAAACTCCCACACAAAATACCAGCCGTAAAACGCGTTCGGGTATTTTTCTTTGTAGAGGCCGTAGAGTTCTTCCGCTATTTCGTTGCCGAGATTCGCCTGCATGGTGTACCACGGTTTGCTTTTGACGAATTCGCTCCACCATTCGTCCGAGCAGTTGAGGCCGAGAAACACCTTCATCCCGCGCTGTTCGGCGTTGGCCAGGCAGTTCTCGACAAGCGCCTCGCCGCTCGCGTCATAGGAATCCGCCGGGTTTCGGGATGCGAGGGCGGACGGGTAATAGGCATACTCAAACCGGCCGTAGGGGGTGGAC
>DAITOC010000102.1:0-5682 GCA_036834305.1 Clostridiales bacterium | reverse complement strand
CTTCCGTTTCCGAGAACGACCGGCTCCGCGGAGTTTTAACAAGAACACCGGCAGGCATCATACCGCCTCAATGAAGGCTGTTGAGGCGGTACGGTTTTATCGGTAATGCAGGAAGCTAAAAATGAACTTGCAAAACGCTTGCGAATATATTAGAATATGACCAACATGGTTTGGAGGTTTTTTCATATGCGGTTTCAGGATATGGCCCGCGACGATTTGCGGCGCCGGTTTGCCTCGATGAAAGATGAATACGAACAAATCAAAGCGCGCGGCCTAAAATTGGACATGTCGAGGGGCAAACCTGGCTCTGACCAGCTGGAGCTTTCCCTTGAAATATTGGACGATGTCAGCTCCAAAAGCGGGGCAAAAGCCTCCGACGGGACGGATTGCCGCAATTACGGCTTGCTTGACGGCATTCCGGAATGCAAGGCGCTGTTCGCCGAAATGCTTGATGTCAACCCCGATAACATCATCATTTGCGGTAATTCCAGCCTGAACATCATGTATGACTTTATCGCGCAGTGCATGACGCACGGCTCCGGCGCGGGGCCCTGGATGCGGCAGGGCAAGTTAAAATTTGCCTGCCCGGTGCCCGGTTACGACAGGCATTTCACGATTCTGGAGTATTTCGGCATCGAGATGGTCAATGTGCCCATGCTCGCCGACGGGCCTGATATGGATTTCCTCGAGGAACTTGTGAAAGACAGCTCGGTCAAAGGCATGTTCTGCGTGCCGAAGTATTCCAACCCCGAGGGCAAGACGTTTTCCGCCGAAACCGTCCGGCGCATCGCGGCGATGAAACCCGCGGCGGATGACTTCCGGATTATTTGGGACAACGCTTATTGTGTGCACGACCTTTATGACGAGGGGGATATTCTGCCCGATGTTTTCAAAGAGTGCGCGAAATACGGCAGTGAGGACCGGATCATCGAGGTCGCGTCCACCTCCAAAATCAGCTTCCCGGGTTCGGGCGTGTCCGCCATCATCGCGTCGGATAATAACATCGCCGCCATCAAAAAACGCATGTTCGTGCAGACCATCGGCCACGACAAGCTGAACATGCTCCGCCATGCCCGTTATTTGAAGGATTTAAAAGGTATTAAAGAGCACATGAAACGCCACGCCGATATCCTGCGGCCGAAGTTCGCGGCGGTGCTCGACGCCTTTGAAAAAGAACTCGCCGGCAAGGGGATTGCCGAATGGAACAGCCCGCGGGGCGGCTATTTTATCAGCCTGGATGTTTTGGACGGCTGCGCGAAACGCGCGGTTGAGCTGTGCAAAAACGCGGGTGTTGTCCTGACGCCCGCCGGCGCCACATACCCTTACGGCAGGGACCCTCATGATAAGAATATTCGGATTGCCCCGACATTCCCGCCCGTCGGGGAGCTGAAGACGGCTGTCGCGCTGCTTTGCCTTTGCGTGCAAATCGCCGCCGCCGAAAAACTGCTCGAAGAGTAAGCTGCCGATCGTTTTTAACTTTGCGCCGCGCCAACGCATGGCGCGGCGCAAAGTTTCGCCCGAAAAACAGAAATTGCATTGAAAAACATCTTGATTTCCACGCTCGCTTAGAGTATAATGCATAAAGCCGAAAGGCGACGGGGTGTGGCGAAGTTTGGTATCGCGCTTGGTTCGGGACCAAGAGGCCTCGAGTTCAAATCTCGACACTCCGACCACAAAAAAGCTCTGAAATCGTTTTGATTTCAGGGCTTTTTAACGTGTCCGGCCAAGCAAGCCTTTGCGCGCCAAGGCCATATGCGTTTTTTCCAACGCGGTTTTGTTTAACCGGCTGCCGTAAGCATTCCGCGTTGAAGACTGCTTGAATTGCGGATTCACTCCTCCGCGATTCCGAAATACTTCTCCAAGGCCTCTTTTCGCATCGAAGTGTTTTCGATCGTCGCCTTGTGTTTGCCGTTCTCGTCCCAATACGTCAGAGCGTCGCCGGAAATCGAGTTTTTGCCGCCGAACCGTGTTTGTATAGCGAGCATATCGGCTTTGTTAAAAGGGGAGTCCGGGTGCCTCTCGCAGTAAAACGACGGCATGATGTAATCGATGTCCAACTGCGGTTCGTCCGTAAAAGCAAAGAAACGGTCCCGGACGCCTTCATAACATTGATGAAGGACGGTGCCGAGAAAGTGGTCCTTCGTGACTTTATACTGCTCGTTTCCGATTGCCTGCGCCTCGGGCGTGTCAAGATTAACGGGGTAGATGGGGTTGACCATGCCGACGCCGACGTAGCAGAGATACAGCCCGCCGCCGCATCGTACCTGCAGCACTCTGTGCCGCCGCATCGGAATATCGGCTTCGCCCTTCAGAAACCGCGCCATGCAGTCGGTCACATCAAACCCGAGCGCGCGCAAAAGCGCGTCGAAGGCGCCGTTGAGTTCAAAACAGTATCCGCCCCGGCGCGCGGTGACAATTTTTTCATACAGGCTTTCGCTGTCAAGCTTCAACGGTTTGCCGGCGAGAATATCGAGGTTTTCATACGGGACGGTTGTCATATGACAAAACTGCAGTTCTTTTAAAGTAGCGTAATCGTGGCTGACAGGTCCGGTATACCCGATTCTTTCCAAGTAAAGAGAAGTGTCCATTTAACTCGCTCCAAATGTTCAGTTTGCCATTATATTACTATAATCAACACCGCCGCGCAACAGTTTTTGCTGTATTCGGCCATTGGTTTCCCGCGCGGGATTGCTATTTGAACAGTTTTGCGGCTGGCAAATTTTATTGCATTGTCTCTGATGATCTTCGAGCAATACTATAGAGAGGCTTTAACCAACCAACTTGAATTTAAATAGAGGAGAATGTGAAATGTTTGATCTGAGAGGAAAAGTGGCTGTTGTAACGGGCGCCGCTTCCGGTATCGGTTTAGCGACTGCAAAGATGCTGGCTGAAAAAGGCTCGAAAGTGGTGCTTTCCGACTATGTCGAGCCGGCGGGGAAAGCGGCGGCGGAAGAACTCCGGGCAAAAGGAGCCGACGCGATATTTATAATGGCCGATGTCTCTTCGGAAGAATCCATTAAATCCCTTGTTGCGGAAACCGTAAAAAAATACGGGAAACTGGATGTCATGATCAACAACGCCGGCATCGGCGTTATGAAAGCGTCCGATGAAATGACCCTTGACGAATACAGAAGAGTGATCACCATCAATCAAGATGGCGTATTCCTGGGCTCAAAATACGCGATCATCGAAATGCTGAAAACCGGCGGCGGCGCGATTGTCAACGTGTCTTCTATTTTAGGCCTTGTCGGCCAGCCGCAAGCGATGGCTTATAACGCAAGTAAAGGCGCCGTGACTATTCTGTCGAAGTCACTCGCCGCGGAATATGCTTCGAGAAACATCCGCGTGAATACGGTTCACCCCGGCTACGTCATCACCGGCATGGTAAACCCCGAAGCGTTGGGTCCCGACATGTACAACGGCCTTGTTACCCTGCACCCGATCGGGCGCCTCGGCGAGGCGGATGAGATTGCCCACGGCATCGTCTTCCTTTGTGAAAACGAGTTCACTACCGGCGCCGCTTTGGTTATTGACGGCGGATATACGGCCGTATAGACAAACGCGGATAAAAAAAGCCCGCCCCTGCCAGGGGCGGGCTTCGCTTTTTCGAAAGTTTACCGCGCGCCGGGTCACACGCGGCCGGTAAAGGTAAAATACAACAACACGGCGTTGAACACAATGATCAAAGACACGATGAGGCTGCCCATGGCGTTCACCCAACGTTTGTTGGCGAAAACACCCATATATTTCTTCTTGCTTGTGATAACCAGCATCGGTATCACGGCCATCGGCAGCGCGAAACTCAAAGCAACCTGGCTCAACACCAATGCCTTCATAGGATTGACGCCGGCTAAAATGACAACGACGCCGGGCAGCATGGTGATTAACCTTCTTAGATTCACGGGCATTTTAAAGTCCACAAATCCGTCCATGACGGTTTCCCCGGCCATAGCCCCGACCGATGAGGATGAGAACCCGGAAGCGAGAAGAGCCGCCCCGAACGCGCCGCTTGAGAGCGAACCCAACAACGGTTCCAGTGACCGGTGCGCCGCTTCGACGGAATCAACCGGCAGCCCCTCGCGATAAAACACGGCGGCGGACACGACCACCATTGCCGCGTTGACGACAAACGCGATATTCATGGCGATGACGATGTCGATTTTTTCCATTCGCAGATGCCTTTTTTTCTGTTCGATATTCGCGCTGTGGTTGCGGCATTGCACTAACTCAGAATGCAGGTAAACCACATGCGGCATGACCGTGGCGCCGAGCATGCCCACCGCGATGAGAACCGCTTCGCCGTCGGGCAGTGACGGGACCAGGGTATGCAGCGCCGCCTGCGGCCAATCCGGTTTCGCCAGAAACAGTTCGATGGTATACGCCGCGCATATAATGCCGATAAAAACGGTGATAACGATTTCGACCAGCCGCTGGCCGAATTTTTGAAGATAGAGGATAATCCAGGTAACCGCAGCGGTTAAAAAAATACCGTAAATCAACGGGATGCCGAACAAAAGATAAAAACCCAACACGCCGCCGAGAAATTCGGCAAGGGTCGTCGCCATGGCAGCAAAAGCCGCAGCGCAATATAAAACCAGATTGACCGGTTTCGAAAAAGCGTCTTTGCACATCAGGGTCAGATTTTTTCCCGTGGCTATCCCCAGTTTGGCGGACTGTATCTGCAAAAAAATGGCCATCAGATTGCTCCACAGGATGACCCATAAAAGAGAATAGTTAAATGCCGAGCCTCCGCTGATATTGGTCGCGAAATTGCCGGGGTCAACATAAGCGACGCTGACGATAAAGGCGGGCCCCAAAAACCTCAGCAGGCTCCGAGCCCTGGCTTTTAATTTCGGTCGTTCCACCGCGTTGTTGGATCCGCCGGCAATAGTAACCACCCCATCGGAACTTTGTTTAAGCAAAGATTGTTTGCCTAATACAAGTTATGAAGGATGGCCGAATATGGTTCGCTTCTTACGGGCGCCCATCGATTGACAACCCGGCTGTTCGCTGTATAATAAAAGGTAATTCTTAGCAGAAAACGGGTGATTGCCATGTCCGAAGTCCAACAGGACCTGCCGGCTTTGAAAATGTGGCGGCCGGACAAACCGCTCGCTGTCAGCGCGCCGCCGGAAGGTTTTCGTGTCCGGCCCCTCCGCGATGACGAAGGGGAGGCCTGGTGTTCCTGCCTGCTCGGCGACATGGGCGTTGATTGCCTTTCGCAGGAACTTTTTCACAAGAAAATGCTTGACGATCCGGAAGTCCCGGCTAACTCGATCCTCTGCGTCGAGGACGAAAACGGTGTTCCCGTCGCGACCGCGACCGCGCAGGTTAAAGAAGGAAACCGGGCTTTTTTGCACAATGTCGGTGTCCGTGAGGATATGCGGGGCAAAGGCCTTGGTTTTTTTGTGTGCGCGGCGGTTGTCGGCAAACACCTCACCGAAGGCCGGGGGGAATGCATGTTGACGACGCACGACTGGCGCCTGCCTGCCCTGAAGCAATACCTGAAACTCGGCTTTTTGCCATGTCTGTTCCATGACTCCATGCGCGGCCGCTGGGAAACCATCCTGAAACAACTGCGTATTGATAAAGCGGCGTGCGTCAACGAAGATTTATCGCCTGCCGGAGATCTGTACGCGGCTGAGAATTAAAGAAAGGGAAGCGATTACAAAATGCTTAAAA
>DAITOC010000101.1:0-5738 GCA_036834305.1 Clostridiales bacterium | reverse complement strand
ACGCTAGCCTGTCACGCTAGAGGTCGACGGTTCGAGCCCGTTCCGGGTCGCCATTTTTATGCCTCTGTAGCTCAGTTGGTAGAGCAGTGGACTGAAAATCCACGTGTCGCTGGTTCGATTCCGGCCGGAGGCACCAGCATGCGGATGTAGCTCATCCGGTAGAGCGCCACCTTGCCAAGGTGGAGGTAGCGAGTTCGAGCCTCGTCATCCGCTCCAAAGGACGCTGAAACGACAAACGTTAAGGCGTCCGTTTCTCACTAAAGGCAATTTTTTTCTCATGGCCGCATACAATGACTAATGCGGCAACGCGCGGCGCCATAGCCAAGTGGTAAGGCAGAGGTCTGCAAAACCTCGATTCTCCGGTCCGAATCCGGATGGCGCCTCCAAGAGCAAAGCACCCCTCTCCGAGGGGTGCTTTGCTCTTGGTTAGAAGCCCCCGGATTCGGACATTCCGAACTCCGGATGGCGCGCCCGAAGGGCTTAGAAGCCCCCGGATTCGGACATTCCGAACTCGGGATGGCGCCTGAAATTTATTATTCGCTCATGGGGTTATTGTTTTGCGTTTACGGGCTGATCGCCTCTTTCCGCAGAATACAACCGAAACCAAAAATGTTCGATATATTTTTCACACATCGTATGAATCTGCTTTTGAAATACAGAAACAACAGTTAACAATTCACAAAAATTTTGAAAAAACTATTGACAATAAGAATTTCATGTAGTAAATTAAGCTTATCCAAGAAAATCTTGGAAATAAAATCCGGAGGTATAAAAATGAAGAAACATGCCCGCAGAATCCTCTCTGTTTTTTTGGCTCTCGTCATCGGCTCAATCACCATGGTATCGGCCTTTGCCTATGGTACCAACACGGAGGACATCATTTATTTCAGTGCCAGCATTTACGGTGAGACCGACGTGTTGGAGTCTTTCAACTTTGACCTTGACAGCTCCTATGTCTATATGGACGAAGACGCGTTCGCCTTTGATCTTTTGGACGATTATGGCAATGTTATCGCGGATGAAACGATGGGTTACTTCGAATACTATACGCCGTATGATAACGAAGGCTACGGGTTTGAGCTCTATTTTTACTTCATGGAAAGCGTTGTGGTTGATACGGTAGCGAGCTACAGCCTTGCTGTTCCGGCCGGTATATTCTCGGATGAATATGGCTTTAGCAATGGCGACCTTGTTATCGATTTTGACGCCAATGAATTCGTCTATTTTCTGTATGAACCGACATGGGTTGACTATCTGTATGATTTCCTTGTAAGCAATATTGTCACCAGGGTTATTTTTGCGCCGATCATTGCTCTCATTGAGCACTTTTACTACGGTTTTTAATGCGATCCTATAAGCACCGGAAGCACTTCTTCGGAAGTGCTTCCGGTCTATTTGCATTCGGGCGGACAACGCCTGCCGCGATACTGCGCGGCGGATGGGCCCATGCTCGCCTCCGGGGGAACGCGAGCGGCCTATCGGGCAGATCAACGCCATGCTGAAAAATAGCCTGCGCGCGGTTTCCCGTTGCGCAGGCCGTTTTTCATAACGGTCGTTTTACTCCGTCCTCAACGCGACGACCGGGTCTTTCTTCGCCGCCATTTTTGAAGGAATCAGCCCGGCGAGCGTGGTGAGGAGGATGCTGATGACAATCAGCGCCGCGCCCCCGGCAACCGGCAGTTTCGCCACCCCCGGAATATCCGAAAGCCGCTCGATGATCATATTGACGGGTATGCACAAGGCGACCGTCGCCGCGATGCCGATCAATCCCGCTGCAAAGCCCTCGATTAAAGTTTCAGCGTTGAAAACCCGCGAGATGTCCCGTTTCGACGCGCCGATCGAGCGCAGAATACCGATTTCCTTCGTCCGTTCCAGAACCGAGATATAGGTGATGATGCCGATCATAATCGACGACACGACAAGCGATATCGAAACAAACGCGATTAAAACATAAGAAACGATGTTAATGATTTTTGTGACAGACGACATGATTAAGCCGATAAAGTCGGTGTATTCAATGGCGTTTTCTTTTTTGCCTTCCTTTGTCACCTTATCGTTGTAGCTTTTAATGAAATCGACCAACCGGTCCTTCGCCGCGAAGTTTTTCGGGTAAATCAGAATTGTCTCCGGGTTCTCGATATCCGCCACGCCGAGCAAGGCCAGGTTTTCTTTGTAGCTCGCGTCGGAAACGGTCGGGGCCGTCTCCGGCTCTTCCTCGGGCGTTTGCCCGTCCGGCTGCGTCACCGTTGTGGTTTCGCCGGGCTTCGGCTTTGCCGTTGTCTGTTCCGGCTTTTCCTGCGGCTTGGTCGTCGATTCTTTGTTCGGCTTGGTGGTTTCCGGCGGCTTCCCGCCGGACTTAATGAGCGCCGCGAGCATCTGGAGCTTTGTGTTCTTATCGATTCTGATTATATAATAATACAACTGTTCTCCGGTGACCTCACCCATGCCCTCGACCTCTTGCTCTTTGAGCATTTCGTTCAAATAGCCGATGAGCCGCCGCCTCTCGGCGCCGTTGCGCGTGTCTTTCAGGAACAACTTGGCCATGTCTTTCATCTTGTCGCGTTCCTCACCCTTGAAATGCGCGTCGATGTAGGCGTAAACCTCTTCCTCCGTCATGGTGGCGGGCGCCGTCGTTGTTTCCACGAACGAAGCGGAGAGGGGAGGGCTGCCCTTTAGAGACAGGCTGCCGGCTGCCGGAGCGGAAACGGGCGTAACGGTCGCGGCGGCCGCGGTGGTTGCGGGCGCGGCGGTGGCAGCAGGCTGTGTGGTGGATTCTTCCGTCGTTTTTTGCTCCGCGGTTTCTTTGAACGGCAGGCCCGTAAAGATATCGACGCGTGGGTTGGCGATTTGCCGCTTGACGATTTCCCGCTTCGCCGTTTCTTTGATGACATACTCGGTCAAGGTTTTCAGATAGCCGATTTTTCCGCCCGAAACCGATTGCTTTACTGCGCGTTCGCTCGGGCGCACAACACCCGTTATTTTCATTTCGACCGCCTTGCCGATCAACCCCGCCACATACTGTTCGTCTTCGCTCATGTCGACCCACGCGCGGCTAGCGTCATCGTAGCGGTAAAAATCCGGCTGAAGGACGAGCCTGAAGCGAAGCGCGAGAATATCCTTATAGGTGAATTCGGGCTTTTTCGCCCGGTAGCGCTCGTTGTTTTCCATGGCGGCGAGCATCTCTTCCGCGTCAATCAAGCCGAGCGCGGCGAGAGTCTGCTCATTGATTTCGTCGTTCTCATCAACGATCAACACGATTTCGTTATACGCCTTTGGCCAACTGCCGGCGATAACATCGTATTGGGAGCCGAGCAGTTTCGGGTTGTCCATCAACTCGTCCCATACATCCCCCGACGAGAACAATTGTATGCCGCCCGAATCGCTTCCCATCCCCTCGAGAGGGCTCGGGTTTAACCGTTTCGGCCCTTCCGTCGTGTCGGGGGAAAAGATGTTCAGAGGCACATCGTAGGTGTATTCCACCGCGTTGACGGTGCCTTGCAGTTTGTCCCTGCTGTTGTCAAGATGGGCCTTAAACGCCGCGAGGTTATTGTTCCACGATTTTTCGGTCATGGTGTTGAACCTGTCTGACAATGCGGTGTTGGAATAGATTTTACCGCTTTTGCGCCCGGCGGTTTTTTTATCTTTGCCTGTCTCATGCCCGTCGGCCGTCAGTTCGCCGTAATCCATCGCCGTTCTTTCGAGAATCAGCGGATAGGAGGAAAGCGTATCCTCCTGCACCGAATCGATATACGCCTGAAACCCGCTCGAAAGCGACAGAATCAGCGCGATGCCGATGATGCCGATGGACCCCGCGAACGATGTTAAAAAAGTTCTCCACTTCTTTGTCAGCAGGTTGTTCAGCGACAGCGACAGCGCCGTGAACAGCGACATGCGCGTTTTCACGGTTTTCTGTCTCGTTTTTTTGGCCGGCTTGTCCGCGCCGGTGAACACTTGCGCGGCTTCGCCGCTGCCATATGGGTTGCTGTCCTCGGTGATGACCCCGTCTTTGAGCTTGATAACCCGCGTTGCGTAATGCTCCGCGAGCTCCGCGTTATGCGTCACCATGATGACCAGCTTGTTTTCGGAGATTTCTTTTAACAGGTCTATCACCTGAACGGATGTCTCGGAGTCGAGCGCGCCGGTCGGCTCGTCCGCGAGCAGGATGTCGGGGTTGTTGACAAGCGCCCGCGCGATGGCCACGCGCTGCATCTGCCCGCCCGACATTTGGTTCGGTTTTTTGTGAAGCTGGTCGCCCAGGCCGACCTTGTCGAGCACGTCCCGCGCGCGCTTTTTCCTTTCGGCTTTGGAGACACCCGACAGCGTCAGCGCCAGCTCGACGTTGGCCAAAATGCTTTGATGGGGTATTAAATTGTAGCTTTGAAACACAAATCCCACGGAATGGTTGCGGTAGGCGTCCCAATCAGCGTCTTTATATTCTTTCGTGGATTTGCCCCGTATCACCAAGTCGCCGCTTTCATAACGGTCAAGCCCGCCGATGATGTTCAGCAGGGTGGTCTTGCCGGAACCCGACGGGCCGAGGACGGCGACAAACTCGCTTTCCCGGAAGTTGACGGACACTTCGTTGAGAGCGACCTGTTTCAAATCGCCTGTTCGATATGTTTTTGTAATGGCTGTCAGTTGCAGCATGCTTGAACCTCTTCTCTGCGAATGCGTTCCAATTTCACAATTATACAGGGGAAACCAATGTCTTATTTATCAAAAATGAATATTCAATAAATAATTATGAACCAAGCCGGCGTCTTGCGACCTTTCGAATCGGCAATAGCGTTGCCAAATCCTTCCCCGATATGATATGATTAATAAAAGAGGTATGCAAGGGGGAACGGTATGTCCGGCTTGACGGCCGGCGCGGGCCGGGATATTATCACGCCTCCCGTCGGAGGAAGGCTTTACGGCTACGCGCCGGATGTTTACAGCGCTTCAGTCAACGACGATTTGACGGCCACCGCCATCGTCTTCAAGAGCGGCGGCGCAACGGTTGCCCTGGTGTCGGCGACCGTCTGTCTCATCAACAACGGCCTCAGCGACGATATCCGCGCGGCGGTATCGCGGGAAACGGGTATACCCGCCGGCAATGTCATCCTGTGCGCCACACATACCCACTCGGGCCCGTGCACCGCGGGCAACACCGGCTGGGGTGAAGTCGACAGGGAATATGTCGACAGTACATTTATCCCCAAAATACTCGCCGCCGTAAAAACGGCGTTGGGCGGCTTGCGCCCGGTTGTTCTCGGCGTCGGCCGTGTTCACAGCGATATCGGTGTCAACCGCCGCCAATTCAACAAAGACAACACAATCAGCCTCGGCCAGAACCCATGGGGCTGTTATGACCCGGCTATGACGGTTTTAAGTTTTCAATCCGAAGCCGGCGAGCCCGTCGCGAATATCGTTCATTACGGCGCCCACTGCACGGCCGCCGGCAAAAACGCCGAAATCACCCGGGACTGGGCGGGCGTTATGATTGACCGCCTCGAAGCGGAAAGCGGCGCGCTCACGATGTTTATCAACGGCGCCGAGGGCGATGTGGGGCCCCGCCTGACCAACGGGAAAACCGTCGGCGACATCCGGTATGCCATGGAACACGGCGCTCTCGCGGCAAACGACGCCGTCCGGGCCTATAAAAAAATCGCTCAATACCGCCAAGCCGGCCTCTCGTGCGCCTGCGGTACCATCGAATTGCCGTACGCCCCCGTAATGCCCCTTGCGCAGGCGCGTGA
>DAITOC010000100.1:0-5747 GCA_036834305.1 Clostridiales bacterium | reverse complement strand
CGGCGATCAACGAAAGGCTGATTGAATCCGGCGAAAAGAGGAAATTCAAGGGAAAGATTCTTCTCGCTACGGTAAAAGGCGATGTCCACGACATCGGCAAGAATATCGTGAAAGTCATGCTTGAGAATTACGGCTATGAAATCGTGGACCTGGGCCGCGACGCCGATTGTGATCTCGTCGCGGATACGGTTAAAGCGGAGAATATCGAATTGGCCGGTTTAAGCGCCCTGATGACGACTACGCTGCCGTCCATGCAGTACACCATCGAATTGCTCCGTAATAAATGCCCGAAGTGCAAAATTATGGTGGGGGGAGCCGTCCTGACACCGGAATACGCGAAGACAATCGGCGCCGATTATTACGCAGCCGACGCGATGGAAAGCGTCACTGTGGCGAACAAAGTCTTTCAGTGCGAAAATAAAAGCGGTAGGCATTCGTAAGCAATTTCAGGTCAAAGCCTGATTGAATAAAAAGAAGGAGAATGGCAATGAAAATAACGTTTATGGGAGCCGGAAGTTCTGTCTTTGCCAAAAGCGTGCTCGGGGACTCCATGCTGTCGGAGGCGCTTCGTGAAAGTGAAATCGCGCTTTACGATATCGACGCGGAACGCCTCGAGGATTCCTACATCATGGTAACGGCTCTGAACAAGAACATCAATGAAAACAGGGCGAAGGTAACGAAGTATTGGGATATCCCCAACCGCAAGGATGCTTTGCGCGGAGCCGACTTTGTCGTCAACGCCATTCAGGTCGGGCGTTACGAACCCTGCACGGTCACCGACTTTGAAATACCGAAAAAATACGGCCTCCGGCAGACCATCGGCGACACCGCCGGCATCGGCGGTATTTTCAGGGCTCTTCGCACCATTCCGGTTTTGAAGGATTTCGCGGACGACATGGAAGAAGTTTGCCCCAACGCGTGGTTCCTCAATTACACCAACCCGATGGCGATGCTTTCCGGCTATATGCAAAGGTACACCGGCATTAAGACCGTCGGTCTGTGCCACAGTGTCCAGGGCTGTTCGCGAGGGCTGTTGAACAACCTTGACATCGACTATGATGAGCCGATAAAAGAGAAAATCGCCGGCATCAACCACATGGGCTGGCTGCTGGAAATCTATAACGCGGACGGCAGGGATTTGTACCCCGAAATCCGCAAAAAGGCCGCGGAAATTCTGGAAAGCGGCATCACGGACCATCACGACCTTGTCCGCTACGAGTACATCCGCCGGCTTGGTTACTACTGCACCGAGTCCAGCGAGCACAACGCGGAGTACAACAACTTTTTCATCAAGGACAAGCACCCCGAGCTCATCACACGCTACAACATTCCGCTGGATGAATACCCGCGCCGCTGCGTCGCCCAAATCATGAACTGGGAAAAAGACAAACAGAAATATGTTACCGGAGATGTCAAGCACCGCAGAGGTCACGAGTACGCTTCTTATATCATGGAAGCGATGGTCACGGATGTGCCGTATAAAATCGGCGGCAATGTGCTTAACAACGGCCTGATTTCCAAGCTCCCGGCCGAAGCCTGCGTCGAAGTGGCTTGCCTGGTCAACAAATACGGTGTGCAGCCGTGCGTACAAGGCCCGTTGCCGGTTCAATTGGCGGCAATGAACATGACCAATATCAATGTCCAGCTGCTGACCATCGAAGCCGCCGTTACATTGAAAAAAGAACATATTTACCAGGCGGCGATGCTTGACCCGCACGCGTCGAGCGAGTTGACCATTGATGAAATTGTGTCAATGTGCGACGATTTGATTGAAGAACACGGCGATTGGCTGCCGAAATACCGGTAAGGAGACTATCATGAGTAAGAAACGTTTCATCGGCACAACTAGCATTCGAAAAGGCCTGCATATTACAAGGGAGCGGTTTAAAATTATGCGCAAGATCGTCGCGCATATGACCGCCGAAAGCTGGGAACAGATACCGCACGCCTCCTTCCTTTATGAACCCGATGTAACGGAGTTTATAAATGAATACAAGGTTTTAAAGAATCGGAATCTGCCCGATAACAATATCACATTCAACTCGATTATGCTTAAGGTTATCATTGAAAGTTTGAAAGCGGCTCCGCACCTCAACGCCTACCTTAAATACAACAGGAAAAATTCGCGCGGTACCATTGATGTTATTGACGAGATTAATATATCCATGCCATGCAAAGTCGACGAGGAAAACACGATAACCATCAATGTCCAAAATACCAACGATAAGAAACTGACCGAACTCAACGACCAGGTGGCCGACTTGCGCCGCCGCGCCGCCAATACACATCTTGATGAATTGTATTACCGCGTCGCGTTCAGGCAATCCATGGAGGATTTAAGGGAGTTTAAACTGCTTATGGTCATCCGCAGGCTCTTCGCCGGCAGGGTAGGGAAGGACAAAGTGCATCCGTTAAGCGGTAAAGAGAAAGCGGAATACTACAAGATTCCCGAAAGCGACCGTTTGACGATCAACGATGTCCGTCAGGGGATACTCGTGGTCAGCAATATCGGTTCCCTGGTGAAAACAAGCCGTGTTTCGACGGCGCTGCTTGAAATCATTCCGCCGCAGGTGGTGGCTATCGCCATCAACGCTGCACAGGAGAAACCCGGTGTTGTCACCGCCGCGAATGGCGAAAAGAGCATTGAACCGCGAATGTTTATGCCCATTTGCATCGCCCTTGACCACAGAGCGTTTGATTTTAATGATATGGTTCCGTTTATCGAGAAGCTCGATGAGATCTTCGCCGACCCCCGCATCATACACAACTGGTAACCGCTGCGCGGTCACAGGAAGGCCGGTTGCTTTTTAGGCGGCGGCCTTCTTTTCTTTTATCAAGCCTCCGGAACTCCCGGTATACAGACTGTATATTACAATGCGGAATATACTACCTGTATACAGGCCGGTGCCTATAAAAAAACGCCGCGGTAACGCGGCGCTGATTCAACAATAATCCGTTATTGGCGCGAAAAAACGGGATCCTGCACTTTATGAACCGGTATGACCGCGTCTGTATCCGGCGTGTCGTCATACAGCAGAGAGCCGATAAAAGAAGGAATATCGCCGATGGCATCGCTGCCTTTGACAAAGCGTTTCAGCAGGGGATTGAGCCGTTTTAACAAAACCATCACCGCTTTATAGACGGCGGTGTCGGGGGAATAATGCTCGTTTCCCGAGAAAATATTGCGCACAATCTCCACGACCAAGTCTTTAATCAGCATATTTTGGACGCTTTTGTCGATCTTGCGCTTGACAAACAGCAACCGTCCGGCTTTGCCGAGCGTCAGTTTTTGCATCGTCTTCCCGATGAGTTTGATCGGGATTTTTAATTTTTCGGCCGTTTTCCTTTCCATGCTGAAACCACCGGCGAGCCCCGCGAACTTCTCGAAGTCATAGGCCATGGAATCGAATATGTCGTTGAGCAGGTGGTCGAAATGGTCGCGCAGATAATCCTGGGGTTCTTTGCCCTTAAAATCCCATTGAAAGGTATCAATCTTTTCGGTGGTGACCGTCATCTTTTCGCCGTCGAGCGTGACGCGCCGGATGGGGGTAGGGTAGCCGACGAGCGAGCCGGTGTTGATGTCACAAAAAACATTGCCTTTCGGGGTTTTCAGAAAACCGATGTTTTGCATGTGCGAATGGCCGGTGAAGATAAACTGAAGGCCGGCGTCCGCGAACAGATACGGCACCGTTTCATACCCGCCGTGCATATCGCGCTTGCTCATCACGGGATAAACGGGGGACGGAGGCAAAACAGGGTGGTGAGTCATGGCGAACAGGTATTCACCGTCTTCCCGCGCCGACTTGATTTGATCAAGAACCCATTGAAGCTGGTCGTCATCGCTGCCGCAGAAACTGCGGCCGTTGCCGTCGTCGTTGAGAGCGAGAAGGCGGTAACCCGGCTGAAGGCGTGCGACATAGGAGAGCCCGTCTTTATACTCGGCGATAGCCTCGTGAAAGCCGAAATCGTTGTACATCCCGCGCAGTTCATTGCGAAGGGCTCTGCCACAGTCGCTTTCGCCGTCTTTGGCCTCACGCAAGCCGTAGTCATGCGTAGCCGTTATGAGATAGACGCTCTTTCCCGCCGCCTTTAACCGGCGGAGTTTATCAACGAACTCCCGGTGGCTTTCCCTTTCGCCGTTGTTTGTCAAGTCGCCGGCGATGAGAACGATATCAATCTCATCCTGCCCGATAAACTTGTCAAACGCCGCGTCGATAATCGCGCCGGATTCGTTCATACACTTCTGGTCATAACCGCCGGCAAAACCGAGCTTTTCAAAAGCATAGTGATGCGTATCGGTGACAAGATAAAACTTCAATTCGTTGCTCATACGCTTTTTACCCCGGCCGGGACCCGAACGGGCAAAACCGCCTCGTTGTCCGGCGTTTCGTCATAAATCATGTGTGAAACGAGCCAGGGCAGTTCTTCCGCAATTTCATTGCCCTTGGCAAAGTGTTTTACGATGGGATGGACCCTTGTGACAGCGGCCATAATCGCTTTATACATGGCCGTATCGGGAGAGTAGTGCTCATTGCCCGAAAAGATATTCCGAATAACCTCAATAACCAAGTCCTTCACAAGAATGTTTCTGACACTCTTGTCAACCTGCCGGCTTATCCGCAAGAGCCTTCCGACCTTGCCGACGGTCAGTTTCTGCATGATTTTTCCGATCAGTTTAATCGGCAGTTTCATTTTGGTTACGAATTCCCGGGAAATACCGAACCCTCCGCCGAGAGCCGCGAACCGGTCGAGATCATACGCCATGGAGTCAAACACATCGTTAAGCATAAAGTCAAAATGCGCGATCAAGTATTCGTCGAGCGTTTTGCCTTTTGTGTCCCAATCCATACGGTCGATCTTTTCTGTGGTGATGCGCATGGCTTGGCCGTCAAGGACAACGCGGCGCATCGGTGTCGGGTAACCGACCAGAGAACCCGTGTTAATATCCAAACGGTGTTGCCGCTTGCGGTGGTGAACGAGGAGATATTCTGCATATGCGCGTGGCCGGTAAAAACAAACTGAAGCCCGGCGTCGGCGAACATCGCCGGCTTACCGCCGTAGCTTCTCATATTCTGGCCGCTGAAAAGCGGGTAAACGGGGGAAGGAGGCAAAACCGGGTGATGCTCCATAGCGATGACAAAATCCCCGTCTTCGGCAGTCGCGCGCAATTGCTCCTTAATCCAAAGGGTGTGTTTCTCGTCAAATTCCTTTGAACCGCAGCTGTCGTAGTTGAGCGCCAGAAGGCGGTAGCCCGGTTGAAGCTTCGCGACATAGGAGAGGCCATCGGCATAATCGGCGATTGATTCGCTGAATCCGTAGTCAAAATACATCTGCCTGAGTTCACCGCGGGTGGCTTTGCCGCCGTCGGCTCCGGCGGATTCACCGTCTTTCAATTCGCGCAAACCGTAGTCGTGTGTGGCTGTCGTAACATAGACCCGCTTTCCGGCCGCTTTCAGGCGGGCGAGTTTTCCCAGGAATTCTCTGTGGCTCTCCCGCTCGCCGTTGTTGCTTAAATCGCCGGAAATGAGGATGATGTCAATCTCGTCCTGGCTTGAGAGTTTATCAAACGCGGCGTCGAGAATGGCTCCGAATTCATTCATGCATTTCTGGTCTTCCTCGTCGCTGAATCCCAAAGCGCCGACCGCGTAGTGGTGCGTGTCGGTAATATGGTAAAACTTCAACTCTTCCGTCATGTTCGGCCTCATTTCCGGCGGATATTGCTTACAGACCGGTCTTTTCCCGGATAT
>DAITOC010000099.1:0-5792 GCA_036834305.1 Clostridiales bacterium | reverse complement strand
CCAGCCGTTAAAGGTGTAGGTGAAAAACTCATCCTCTGCTTTGACAGGGCTCTCGTTCATCACAATGATATCATCATAATGATAAGTTTGCGTGACGGTGTTTGTGCCGCTGGAAGCGAAGGTGCCCGTTCCGGCGTCAAAGGTGATTGTAAACTCGTAGTAAACTGTGTTGTACTGCGCGGTGATGTCGACATCCTGCGTAAACACAGCGGGGATGGCCTGCGACCAGTCAGCGAAAACATAGTAGAAGTTGACATAGTTGGTGTCCCAGACAGGGTCATCGACAACGATATTCGTGTTCTCGCCGTATGCGCCGCTGAATGCCTTGACAGACGTTCCGTCCGGGAATTCGCCTCCGCCGGCGTCGAGCGTGACGGTGTAGAGGATTTGCTCATCAATCTCATACACGGCGGTAAAGGTAAGGTCTTTCTCAACGGCGAGGGTGTCCGCCGGGGTGTAGAATACGCCGTCCTGGTCCTCCCAGCCGGAGAGTTTGAAGGTGGTGTAGACATCGGCCGGTTTGGCGGCCGCGTTGATAGCTTCCCCGGTGAAGCCGAGCTGCGCACCGTAAGCCATCGGCGGGTAGTTGATCTGCGTGGTGCCGCCGGCAAAAGCGCCTTCGCCGGCATTGAATACGACGGAGTAATATCGGGGCGACTCAGTCCAACGGGCTTGATAACGCACACCATGTGTTTCATGATAGCAATCCCAGGCGGCAAAGGTATAAACTTTATCCGCGGTATATACCGTGGCCAGTGTTGTGTTCTCCTCAAGGAAATTCGCAATATATGCCTGCCAGGCGTCATAGCCGCCGGTGAAAACATCATAGGACCCGCCGCCGGCAAACGCGCCTTTATCGGTGGTGAACTCGGCGGTGTACTCGATCGGCACAGCGGTGTATTGCGCGGTGACGGTCGTATTCCCCGTGACGGTGAAAGTCTCGCCGCAATCCCAGCCGGCGAACACATAGTCATCATAAACCGTGCTCGCCTTCAACGGGGTTTGTGCGAGGATGTCGCTGACAGTATAGGTGCCTTCCGCGAGCTGCACGGTCCGCTGCGGGCTGCCTTCGAGCGTACCGCCGTTGCAGTCGAAGGTCACCGTATATAATTTGTCGAAATGGGGCATGACCGCCCAATTCTCATATACGCCGAAATCTATATAGTTGTACCAGCGGGTAAACTCGCCGCCGGATTTAGAAACCAGCCAATATTTGAAGTGGTAGTCCGCCCCGCTTGAGTCGCTGTAAACGGGAGTCGTGTTTAAAATAGCAGGAAGGTTGCCGGTATTCACCGTCAATGTTTCGGCAGTGTTCCCGTTGAGGTCAAGCACCTCAACGGTATGTGTGCGTACACGCGCGACCAGCGTATATTCCGCGCCGGGCTCCACCGGCAGCCGGTGATAAAACGCATAGTCCGCCGCGGCGTCGCCGTCAGCGTCCCAGCCGAGCAAATCACAACCGGGGTATCCTGAGACTGTCGGTCCATAGATATAGTCCCCTTCAGTAGACACCAGTGAACTATCGTGTGCGGGTTGCGCCACATTAACATTAAAAGCGGTATAATTCATTGCCGGACAATGGAAATTGACCGAAACCTGCCAATTTTGATAATAAGCGGTGTAGAGGTAGGCAACCCGCTCCACAAAACGGCCGGTAAACGGAACCTGTCGATACGCGTAGTATTCGTTGAGACACTCCTCGTAACTGCCGGCTGCGCTGAAGAAAGGCGCCGAAGTGTCATAGCCCGTCACCACAAGACCAAAGCCCCTTGTCTTGGTGTCATACTCAAGCGGACCGACAGTAGATGTCTCGGGCATACGCGCGTTGTAGCCGCTATTACCCTTCCAGTGGGTGAAGGTCTTCCGCGGAGCCGAAGTGTCGTAGCCCGCGGGAGGAACCGGCGTATCACCGATATTGACCGCGTAAGCATCCATGTGCCAAGAATTATTGTAATAAGTCAGAAAGGAAACCAGCACCTGATATGTCTGCATGTGGATGGTATAGACGGTATCCGCTGTAACAGGTTGGTTGAAATCGTTGGTGTATCCGGTGATTTTGTAATCGAAGTAATACTCGAATAAATCCAGCGAACCCGGAATTTCCCCGTAGAGGACATCCCTTTGCGCGACGGTCGTCTGTATGCCGTCGATATCGAAAACATAAGTTGCTTTGTACGCGTTAAGCGCTTGCGCGGGGCTCAGGCTCGCGTCGAGCCATATCATCGGCACTGTCTTCACCGCGTAACCGCCGTACCCCTTAGAAAAAGCCAGACTGCTGCCCGTATAGTAAATGTAGACGGTCGTGTTCAGGCGTTTGGTTGCGGTTGAAATGCGCGGGGAATAGGCATACGAGCCGAACCGATCTTTCAGCACCGAAATATTTTGCGTGCCCAGCCGGTCGTAGCTCAGGTAAGGCGAGGAAAAAACAATCATGAATTTAGAGGCGCTTGCGAAGTTGCCGGTAACCTCTTCGCCCGTGGTCATGTCGAGATATACAGCGTCCAAAAGGCCTGCGCCTGTAGAGACGGTATAGGTGTCGGCATTCATGATAAAGGTGCTTTGCGTATCTTTAAACCGCAGCATCACGTAACGGTCCCCGAGCGTAAACAGCGGCCACTTATGCTCATAGGCAGTATATTCCGCCTTGACTTTAAAGGCATTCGACCGCGCGAACAGCTTGATTTCAAGGTAGATTCCCACCTCCATATACAAGCCGCCCTGCAGGCTGGTTTGGGACGCGCCGTATTGATTGAATTTGCCGATGTTGAGGTGCAGAAAACCGTACAGGTCAATATACGCGCCGACCTCGCCGCTCAAGCCGACCTCACCGAGATCCTTCAAACCGAAGAAAGAAAGGCTGATGCTTATCTTGAGCCCGACTTTAAAGCCGAGGTATCCGGCGGCGTAAAGGTCAAAACTGTAACGGTTGTTGCCTGGCAGTTCATAGTTATAACTGCTGACACCGTCGCTCATGCTGCCGTAAAAACCGATCTGTCTGGCGGCCATCACCGTAATACCGGCGGAAATGCCGACCGCGAAGTTCACTTTGACGACGAAGTTCACATCAAAGTTGACCTGGAAAATCGGAATGGCCGGGATGATGGCCAGCTTATAGGTAAACAGGTTTTCGTCCAGCAGGTCGATATCGTCGCCTTTGCCGCCAAGCACGGCGCGTAAAATCCCCGCCGAGTCCCCGTCGTCGCCCTCATCGTCGTTGAGCAGGGCTTCGATTTCGGCAGTGATATCGATAAAGTCGTCGTCGCTGCTGTCGTAGGAGCGGATGAGCACGGCAAGGGTGAGCTGCGTCTGGGAATAGGTGTTAAGCGCGTAATTGAAATGCAGGTCGTCGTCCTTCCATAACTTATAGCCCTGCATGGTTGATTTGACATACTCCTTAACGGTGAAAGAAGCGCTGATTTGCACCTTGCCCTGGATGACAGCGGAATAGGTGAAAACCAGAGTAAATACAGCCCAGTCCTCCGGACCGGCGTTGTAGAAGTTCGGATTGAGCGCCGAACCGATGGAAGCCGAAATCGTCAGCCCGGGCAGCAGGTCGCTGACGGAAACCGTCTCTTTGTCATCGAGTTCCTGCACCGGCTTAAAACCCGCCGCGTTGGGGGCCGCCCCCAGCGCTTTTTGCACGGAAGGGCTCAAGCTCAGCGCCATGGCAAGGATCTCGGTAATCTGGCGGGTCCCCTCGCTGTTTTTCACCTGCCGCGCGATCTTTGCGGTGTCCATATCGTTGATATATTCCGACGCGGGAACATTCTGCTTGAAATAGACATTGACCTGTTCGAGAATATCCGACACAGAACTCTCTTGCGTATAAAAAACTGTCACCTCTTCGCCGGGATTCTCCCCGGGCGTTTGTGTCGCGAGCAGGACATTGCAGAATTGCGTCAGGTCGTTGATCGCGCCGTCCCACAGGCAGATTTTGTCACCCGCGACGATGGTATAGAGCGCGGACGGCACCGAGTAAGCGCCTTCGCCCAGCGTGGTGACATCCTGCCACAGCACATAAATGATGGAATCCTTCAGCTCGACGATACGCACTTCGTCCTTATGGATGCGGATGACGAGGGCGCGGATGCCGGCATCCTCCCCGTTGAAAGACAGTGAGTTATCGAGCAATGTAAAGCGGTAATGCCCGCCCGCCGGATAGGGCGACACGGGTGAGACGGTATAAACCCCGCCGGCCGCCGTGACCTCGAATGCCGGCAATTCGCCGCTGAAGGCCTCTATCTCCACATAAGCGGAAAGGTTGGCGGCCGTGAGCGTAAAAGGCGAAAGGATGCTGAACGTGAAGCCCGACTCGCAATCCTCCAGGTATTTGGTGCGGTCGCCGTACTGTTTGAGATTGGGGTCCCTTTCGGTATAAGACGCGTAAAGGGTGATGCTTTCTTGGATGGGCGCGTCGCTATAGAAGGGTTCGGTCAGCGCCTCGTCAAGGTACCAGCCGGCGAAGGCGAAGTCCTGCCTGACGGGCGTCGGCACCTCGGCGAGCGTACCGCCCTTGGGTACCTTAGCGGACGATATGCCACTGCCTCCGTTCGTGTCGAAGGTCACCGTGCAATCGCCGCCAAGCCCGAGCAGTTCTTTGATCAAACGCAGAAGCGCCTTAAAAAAACGCAGAATATTATCAGAAAACGTTTTCCACTTTTGGCAGTTTGATGAGGTATCCGCGTTCGATTCGGCGCCCGCCGTTTCGGAAACCGAACTCTTCTCGCCGGTTTCAAAGGCGTTGGCCGCGATGGGCGGGAATACGGAGAAAATAATCATCGCGCAAAGGAAGAAGCATACGATCTGCCGGAAACGCTTCATAAGCCTGTCCTCCGTTTATCCATTTTTTTGTACTGCTGAATTTTACAACTGTACTATATCAGCAATTAAAAGTTAACATATTTTGGATATATTGTCAAGTAATTGCTCATTTTTTCTCCTAATCAATACGATTTATGACATTTTACTCTTACTGAGAAACACGACCGTGAAGGCGCTGCAGAATTGTGACGATTGAAGAAAATCGGCAGTCATTTTTATTGTGTAAAAGTCATCAATTTTATGGTATAATGGCTGCGCTCGACTGTATTTGACGAAAAAGGAGCTCTGCTTATGCCTTTTAATATCATCCGCGACGACATTACGCGCGTCAAGGCCGACGCCATCGTCAATGCCGCGAACACAAGGCTTCTAATGGGAGGCGGTGTCTGCGGCGCCATCTTCCGCGCCGCGGGAGCGGAAGAACTGCAAAAGGAGTGCGACGCTGCCGGCGGCTGCGAAACCGGAAAAGCCGTCATTACCAAAGGTTATAACCTGCCGGCGAAATACATCATCCATGCCGTCGGACCCGTTTGGCATGGCGGCGGGAACGCGGAGGAAGAGCTTCTGCGCAGCGCCTACGCCAACGCGTTGCTGCTTGCCGAAAAACACGGGCTGAAATCCATCGCTTTTCCGCTGATTTCCTCGGGCGTCTACGGCTTTCCGAAAGACAAGGCGCTTCGGGCGGCCGTCGATGAAATCGGCGCTTTTCTGCTTGAGCACGAGATGAACGTCACACTCGTTGTTTTCGACAGGCAGTCATTTGAAATCAGTGAGAAAACATTCCGTTCGGTGTCCGAATATATCGACGACCGTTACCGCGGCATCCGGGAGCAGGCATCCCGTGTTACTCAACTACCGGTCGAATATGACAATATGCCGGTTGCCGGCATGGCGATGTTACACCCCACGGCAATAACAGAAAGTGCCGCGGCGCCGAGAAGCCTCGATGACATTATGGATGAGATGGAAGA
>DAITOC010000098.1:0-5800 GCA_036834305.1 Clostridiales bacterium | reverse complement strand
GAAAAGTCGGTTCCGGCCTGTCGAAAGCGATGGCAACGGCGTCGGGTTGAATTTCCTCCCGCAGCCTCAATAATATGGTAAGAAAACCGTATATGCCGTTTGTAAAGCGGCCGTCTTTGGTTGTCAATATTTTAATGCCGTAAAAAGCGCGGTTTAATATGCTGTTCCCGTCAATTACCAGCATTTTCATGATGAGCGCCATCCTTTCCATGAGTAAAAAATAAGGCAAAGCCATAAAAACAAAACTATCCGTAATATTTTACCACAAAAACAGCTCTTGTGGTGAAATAATCCGGACTTTGTGATAAAATAAACACCGAATGAAAACAAGGGAAGATCGTGTTTTGAAAATCGGAAACATGGTGATAACCGGACCCGCCGCGCTCGCCCCGATGGCCGGGGTGGCCGACAGAGCCTTCCGGGAACTCTGCGTGTCCTTCGGGGCCGCTTATGTCGTCGGCGAGATGGCGAGTTCCAAAGGTATCTGCCTCAACGACCGCAAGACCAATGAATTGCTGTTCCTTTCACCCGCCGAAAGACCTGCCGCGGCGCAGATTTTCGGCGATGATCCTGTTATTATGACTAAAGCATCTGTAAAGTGTTTATCCTTTACTCCCGATGTGATTGACATCAATATGGGTTGTCCGACACCGAAAATCGCCAATTGCGGCGGGGGTTCCGCCCTGATGAAGTCCCCCGAACTTGCCTGCCGCATTGTGGAGGCATGCGTAAAGGAAATACCTTTACCGGTAACAGCGAAGATCCGAACGGGTTGGGACAGCGAAAGCGTCAACGCGCCGGAGTTTTCGGCCATGCTCGAGGCCGCCGGAACGGCCGCTTTAGCCGTACACGGCCGCACGAAGCAGCAAATGTACGCCCCTCCGGTCGACTTTGAGACTATTCGGAAAGTCAAAGAGGCGGTCCGCATTCCGGTCATCGGCAACGGCGACATCAACGACGGGAAAAGCGCCGCCGCGATGTTTGAGAGAACCGGCTGCGACATGGTTATGGTCGGCCGGGGCGCTTTGGGCAGGCCCTGGGTGTTCGCTCAGATCAATGCCTATTTGAAAGACGGCACCGTGCTGCCGGAGCCGCCCATCGAGGAGCGTATGGAGGTTATGCTGCGCCATATCGCGCGGCTGTGCGAATACAAAGGCAACTACATCGGCATGCGGGAAGCGCGCAAGCATGCCGCCTGGTATATGAAAGGCATCCGCGGCGCGGCGCGGTACCGGCAGGAAATCGGGGCGCTCGAAAGTTTGGAGCAGTTGGAGGACCTGGCGAAACGGGTTATCGCGGGCAGTTAAACAGTTCGGTGTATATTGTAAAGGGCGGGTATGAAAACCCGCCCCGCTTTTTAATTCTTGTCGTTCGTCAAATCCCCGTCCCCGTTGACGGGAATCGCGTCCCCGAGGTAGGTCGGCTTCGGCTTGAATATCACAAAGAAAAAGTCCTTGTCCCTGGCCAGGACCTCCCGCGCGGCACGGTATTCCTGCCCGCCGTAAGCCCGCGGGTCCGAGGGGACACCCCAGGCTTCCAACCCCATGTGCCTGGCGATATACACCGCCCGGAACAGGTGGTATTTCTGGGTGACGATAATAATTTTTTTCGCCTTGAAGATATCCCTGGCGCGGTACATGCTTTCATAGGTGGAAAAACCCGCGTGGTCCATAAAGATATTGTTCGAAGGGATGCCTTGATCGATGGCGAATTGCTTCATGGTGTTCACTTCGTCGTAATTTTCCCGCCCGTGGTCGCCGCTCATAAGCAGCCGGTTCGAAGCGCCGAGTTCATAGAGTTTCACGCCCTGCAGCAGGCGGTCGACGAGCATCGGGCTAGGCGCGTTATTCACCCCGGCTACGCCTGCGCCCAAAACCAGGATGCAGTCCGCCTGCTTTTCAGCCGCCTGCTCCGGCGTGACGATGTATTTGTTCCCGGCGGCTATCACAAAAAAGTTGATACCCAGCAGGATAACCGCGCCGGCTAGGCCGAGCAGAATGAGGCGCCGGAGCGCCTTGATATACCGATTCGTTTGCCGCTTCGGCTTTTCTGTTTTTACTTTCGTGATCTTTTTCTTGCGTTCCCGTTTTGGTCTTTCCGGCCGTTCTTTCCCGCTCTTTTGTTTCAACGCCCTTCCCCTCCCCGGTATGTTGCCCTCTACGTGAAAGCGGGGCGGGTTTTCACCCGCCCCGCTGTTTCGGTTTATTTCTTCTTTTTGATGATGTCGTTGAGGATCACATAAAACTCGTCGTCATCAATATGTTCTTTCGCGGGAGGCGGCGTATCGGGTTTCGGGGCCGGTTCTGCCGAATCGAAGCCAACCTTCGTTTCCGGCTCGGAAGCGGTGACAGCCGGTGTTTTTTGCGCCTTCGCGTCGCGAAGGAAGGAAGCCGCCTGATTGGCGCTGTCAAACCCCGTCGCGATGACGGTGATGATCATCTCATCTTCCAAATCCGGGTCGAAGGCAACGCCCCATGTAATGTTGGCTTCCGGATGGGCCTGTGCGGTGATGATCCCGGCGGCGTTCTCGACATCCTCGAGGTCGATGTCCTCCGAAGAGGTGATGCTGATAATAACGCCCTTCGCGCCGGCAATGGAGGTTTCGAGCAGCGGGCTCTTGACGGCGGAGTTCGCCGCGGTTTCGGCCTTGTCCTTCCCGCCGGCTCTGCCGACGCCCATGTGGGCATAACCGGCGTCTTTCATGACGCTGGTGACATCGGCGAAGTCGAGGTTGATGAAACCGGGAACCTTAATGAGTTCGGATATGCTTTTGACGCCCTGAAGTAAAACCTCGTCAGCCAAAGCAAAGGCTTCGGTAAGGGAAAGAGGTTTCTCCCGGACACCGTGGAGATGGTCGTTTGGAATTACGATAAGGCTGTCGACATGTTCGGCAAGGCGCGATATCCCGCTCTGGGCCTGTTCCATGCGCTTTTTGCCCTCAAATTTGAACGGCTTGGTTACGACACCGATGGTTAACACGCCCATATCCTTCGCTACTTGCGCGATAATCGGCGCCGCGCCCGTGCCCGTGCCGCCCCCCATGCCGGCGGTGATAAAGACCATATCGGTACCTTTCAGCGCGTCGGAAATGATGTCACGGCTCTCCTCCGCGGCTTTGATGCCGATTTCGGGGCGGCCGCCGGCCCCCTGGCCGCGGGTCGCTTTTTCACCGATTTGGATTTTATGGGTCGCTTTGGAATGGATAAGTATCTGCTTGTCCGTATTCACGGCGATAAACTCGGCGCCCAAAACCCCCGAGGTAATCATCCTGTTGACGGCGTTCCCTCCGCCGCCCCCGACGCCGATTACTTTTATCTGAACGGTGCTTTCAAAATCATTGTCAATTTCAAACGCCATTTTTTGAACCCCCCGATTTTTAACCATACTTTCAGATTATACTCAGTTTATATTAACACGGCAAAGTATAAAATACAAGTTATATTTGACATATTTTTCGGCAATTACCAATTGTCTCACATTCAATTATATTCGATGTAATACGCTTTTTTATCAATGGTCAGGTCTATTCTGCCCTTTCGGGAGGTGTCGGTGTTCCTGTCATTCAAAACCGCCGCGGCGAGTTGGAGCCTGTTTTCGAGTTTCGTCGGCGTTCCGATGTGCAACTCGACGCGCTCCTTATATACCAGGGTAACATCTTTCGGGTTGCTCAAATCAATCAAAGTAATGTCTTTCAAACCGCTGTTTTTAACCGCGGCCAGAGTATCCTTATAAATTGCGAGGACGCCGTACCGGCTGTCGTCCGAAAACGCAAGAACACGGCCGGTTTGGGCCGAAGCCGGGGGCGGGCACTTTAAACCCGGAACAACGGCTTTTTTCCCCGAGGGCGCTTGCCCGAGAACCTTGCCGTTCGGGTCGATATACAGGGAAAGCCCGCCCGCGTTCAGCACACAAGCCGCCTTGGTTTCCCGGGTGTTTATCCGGATTTTATCCGGAAGCTTTCGAACAATCTCAGCGGCGCCTATATAGGGCAGCTTTGTTGTCAGCGCCTCTTCCGCCTCCTTGAGGCCTGTGAAAAGTATATTCCTGCCAACCTTGATTCCCGAGCCTTGAATAACCTGCTCGGCCGTATACGGTGTGGCGCCGCTGACTTCGATACCGCGGATTTGAAACAGTTTAAAAAACAACACGCCGATTCCGGCCAGCACAGCGGCAGCTATGACGGCCAAAAGCGTTATTCTCCGCTTTCGGATTCTTTTTCTTCGTTTTTCAGCGGCAAACCGCTTCTGTTCGGAAGCCGGCCGCGCCGGCGGGGAGTGTTGGCTGCGTTGAATTCCCTGATTCATTGTATTCCTCTCTTTTGACAGACGCGCCGAGAAGCCTCAGGTTTTCCTCAAAGGACTCACAGCCCCTGTCAATGAGTTTAACATTCCGGATCTTGGTAACCCCTTCCGCGGCGAGGCCGGCAGCCACAAGGGCCGCTCCGCCGCGCAAATCCGGTGTAACAACATCGGCTCCGTACAATCGCGGTACGCCCTCAACAACGGCCTTTCTTCCTTCGACGGTTATCCTCGCGCCGAGTTTCAGGAACTCGTCGACATGCCTGAAACGGCTTTCGAATATGGTTTCGACGATAACGCTTCTTCCTTTGGCTGTGCAGGCCATGGCCATAGCGTTCGCCTGCGCGTCGGTCGGAAAGCCGGGGTAGGGCATTGTTTGGATGAATCTTATCCTCTCAAGGCGGCGCGGCGCCTTCAGCCACAGGGTATTGCCGCCGAGCCGTATTCGGCAGCCGGACTCCCTGAACACAAACAGCATGGGGCTCAAATGGGCCGGCACGATATTTTCAAGAACAATATTTCCGCCCGTTACGGCCGCGGCGGTCATATATGTATCGGCGACAATGCGGTCGGGGATCACGGTATGTTCGCAGCCGCTCAGGCCATCCGTTCCGTCAATGGTGATTGTTCCCTCGCCGGCCCCTCGGATATGCGCGCCGCTCGCGTTGAGGTAACAGGCCAAATCACTGATTTCCGGTTCCCTGGCCGCGTTGGTGATCGTCGTCGTGCCTTTGGCCGTCGCCGCGGCGATCATAATGTTTTCCGTCGCGCCGACGCTGGGGAAGGACAGGTCAATTTTAACGCCCCGCAGCCTGCATGGGCAGCGGCATTCGAGATGGCCGCCGTCTTCATCAATCTGCGCTCCGAGCAGACGAAGCGATGCCGTGTGAAGGTCTATCGGCCGCGAGCCGATCTCACAGCCCCCAGGGGTTGAGAGGGAAGCTCTGCCGAACCGCGCGATGAGAGGGCCGAGGAATATAATCGAAGAGCGCATTTCATGCATCAGTTCGTCCGGTATGTCACACCGGTCGACATTCGTGGAATCGACAATAACCGTATCTTTCTGCCTGACAACGCAGCAGCCCAAATATGTCAGAATCCGTATCGCCGCCTCGATATCCGTTAAGCGCGGGCAGTTGTGTATCACGCTTGTGCCCGCCGCGGACACCGTCGCGGCCAACAACGGCAGCAGACTGTTTTTGGAACCCTGGACCTTGATTTTGCCTTCGAGCCTGTTTCCACCTTCGACCACAATTATCGACATTGTCGCACACCCTTCCCATAACGAAAGCAGGAAGCAACCAACCTTCCTGTTTCATATTATGACGAGGTATGTTTTAAGGTGAATGCGGGCGGTGTCTTTTTTGTTGCGCTAAACGAGGTTTTCTATCACGGCGCAAATCCTTTCCGCTGCGTCGTAAACTGCCATTTTTCGCGCGTTCATACCGATTTCGGCCATGCGCTGCGGGTGTTTGAGCAATTCATCCACCTCGCTCGAGAGG
>DAITOC010000097.1:0-5830 GCA_036834305.1 Clostridiales bacterium | reverse complement strand
GCTTTTCCCAAACCGTTTATGATTATTTTATGTGTTTCCAATTCTTCTTTCGTAAACCGTTCGCCCAGAACCTTCGCGGGGACACCGCCCGCTATCGAGTACGGCGGCACATCTTTCGTTACCACGGAACCCGCGGCGATAATCGAGCCTTCGCCTATCGTGACACCTTTCAGGATAATCGCCCGGACACCAATCCAGACATCGTCCTCGATGACGACGGGTTGGTCGTCCCCCTCTTGCTTCTCTTTGATGTCGAACATATATTGGCCGGGAATGTTGAACCGGTGATTGCCTGATATTATCATTGTATCCTGGCCAATCATAACCTTATTGCCAATAGTAACCGTTGAGTCTGGTGTTAAAATCGTTACACCGGTCGCGGCTATAACATCGTTTCCGAAATAGCAGTTTTTTTCCGGAGTAAAACGGCAACCTTTTATAAGCGTTACATTGTTTCCACACTGGCCGAGCCTGCTTTTTATCCTGCTGTTGACATACACATCATGACTGCGCTCGGCGGCGTCAAACAACCGGCCCAGCAACTTGATGATCCTTTTTTTCATTTTTACGTTTTTTCCTCCTCACGGATTCGATAAAAAGCAATATAACGGTCATCGCGAAATTGGTAAACCGGCCAATTACATAAGGCACAAAAACATACTTGAATTCCATGCCTCTTTTCAAGCCCCAATACAGCAGGCCAATGCCGACGAGAAAGCCGGAGATGGTCGACACCGCGTTATACACCGTGCTTTTCGAAACCACAAAGATGTACTTTATGCATGCCAGCGCGTTGACGGGGACGAGAAGCAGGGCGTAGTTGAACGCGGGTATGGCGTCGATATACCGCGGCATCAGCCACGCGATGATATCGCCGATGACCAAACGGCAGAACAGGATAGCAGCCAAAGAAACCAGCAGTGTCAGCCCCAGCGGTTTGACGGCGACCGCCAATGTCTTTCTCAGGCTGCCGTTGGTTTGGCCGTAAACGGCGGCGAACTTCGGCCTTAAAATATCGGCGACGGCGTGCGGAATGATGAGCAGCGCGAGCAGCATGTGATTAATAAAGCTGTAAAGGCCTAAATTTTTTGTTCCCAGGTATGTTACGATCAACGCCGACTGGGTGCTCGTCCACAGGCCGGTTTCAAAATAGGTGATGGCGATGAGCGGAAAGCCGAACTTGAAAAGCCGCCAAAGGTCTTGATGGTCCATCCCGAACTTCAGTTTAAACGGCCGTTTGATATGCAGGTAGATGTTCTGCACCACGGGAGTCACGGTTTGCTTGGCGAAAAGCCCCAAATAGGGGTTGACGAAAATCAGCGGGAAAACAGCCAGATTGGAAATGGCTGTTACCGTATTGCTTTTGGCGACGGTGACAAATTCGTCCGTCGTGCGGTAGGTCGTTAAGATGTACAGGTTATAGATTGTAAAAAACGCGCCAACGGACGCCACCGCCCAGCCGACGGCGTTGAAATTCCGGCCCATCACAAGAGCCCGGACGGAAGCGGTGACAAACCCCAGAGAACACAGCCCGCCGACGATAACCGAAAACGTCATGGTCGATTTGGCTAACCGGACCGCCTGTTCCCTTTCACCCTTCGCGAGGTGAAAAGGTAGCTCGCGCGCGAGGGCCGAGGGGATGCCGAGCGACAAGATCCACAGATAGCCGAGCGGAATAAAAAAGTACGCCACAGATCCCGCCGTTTCCGGTTCGATATAGCGCGACTGGATCAGCATCAATACGATAGAAACCATCATGTGAAACGCCCGGCCGCCGGTTAAGGCGGCGGTGGTTTTGAGCAATTTCAAGTCAAAAAGCCGTTTAATTTTATTGAGCACATTGTCACCCGTATCCGTAAATAGTAAGGTTTAAAGGTTAAACAAAAACACTTCACGCATCCGTTCACGCGCGGCGTCTTTGGAATGGTTGGTTTTCGCGGTGCTGACCCCGTTTTGGCCAAGGCGCTTTCGCAGGCCGGTATCCACAGCCAGCGCTTTCACGGCCTCCCGGAGGCTGTTCCCGTCCGATACCGCCAGACCGGTTTTTGTCTTGGCGATATACTCGGTAACCGCCAAATCGGCGGGAGCGCAACACAAAATCGGTTTTCCGCTCGCCATATATTCCGGAATCTTGGTGGACAGGGAGTATTTGGTGTAGCCGACAATGTCTTTTTCAAAGGATTCGATGTGGACAAGCACATCCGCCTCGGCATAAATCAAATGGACCTGTTCGTGCGGCAGGTAATCGCGGAATCGCGTTGTTTTTTCGTCAAACTGAGCGGCAAGCTTTTCTTTTGCGCCCGGCGAAGTGTAGACAAGCAGAGTGGCTTGCGGGCTTTGAGCCCGCGCGTTGTAGCCGCTTATCGCCTCGCTGACTTTTCGAAGCTGTTCGGCGCGGCCGAGGTGAAGGCCGCCGGCGTAAGTGAAAATGACAATGCCTTTGTTCTCAAGGTTTGCCACCGCGGGAGTTTCAATGTCGGGGCAGTTCATCAGCGCCTCATAGCGATGCTGATACTTCGCGGCATATTCGGCCGCCATCTTTTCGCTGATGGCCAGGCCTTTTTTCATCCGGTTTTCCACACAACGCACGGTGCTGTTAAGCATCCTCAACATGATTTTAGCATAACGGTTGCCCATGTAAGTCGTTTCACGCCAATTATCCATGTAGTGGACAGCGATATTTTTGCGGTATCGCTTCGCAAAAAAAACGGCAAACCGGTTGATAAAAACACTACCGCTTATAGTATAAATGATATCCGGAGAGAAATCATCAACTTTTTTCAGGAAACTCCTTTCGGTGAAAACAATCGGGGTAAATTCGGCCACCATTCTTACCAAGGCGGCAATTTCTTTAAAAACCCGTTTACCACTTTTTTTCGCGGCCGAGGGCGCGGTTTGCGCCGTGTCAACGCCGTAAACGCTTTCTTTACCCGTGAGTTTTCTCAACGCGTAATACAAAGGCATAACCTTTAAAGGCAACCGGAGCGACACGATGCCCAAGGTGTTTGACACATCGTCCTTATTCTTCCAATGGCACACTTCCATCACCCGGTCGGGTGGCCAACCGGAAAACAGACTTCGGAGTGTAATGCCCGTCGCGTTGTTTTTAAACATACTCTGGGAATTGACAATCAGCACCTTAGGGTAATAGGGTTGTTCGTTCATGGTCTACCCTCACCGGGTTCCTTCGAGGCCTTGCAGAAAGAGGAAAACAGGGCTTTTACCGGTTCGATATAGTTGCGGTAGTCGAACGAGGCTTCGGCTGTTTCGCGCGCCTGCCTTCTCATTTCGGCTGTTTCTGCCGGCTTCATGGCCAGTATGGTTTCAAAGACGCTCAGAATGGTTGGGGCCGCGCTGTCGGGCAATAAAAACCCGTTCACGCCGTTTTTCAAGTAAAGGCCGATGTCACCGGTATCATTGCATATGACGGGAGTTCCCGCGGTCAGGCTTTCGGCGAGTTTGGTGGGGAAGCCGGCCTGGTTCGAGTGCTTATTAGGCCGCATAAAAATGCTGTAATCGGAGTTGCCGAACACCTCATGCACCTGTGCCTGAGGCACCCGCCCTTTAATCGTAACAGTTTCTTGCACCCGCTCGAACAAGCCTGTGTCTTCGCCGAGACGCGCCAAAAACGCCGCCTTTGAGCAGCCGTAAACATGCACTTCTATCTGTTTTCGGTTTTCACCGAGAAGAGCCAGAGCCTCAAGAATTTCCCGAAAACTTTCTTTACCCCTGCCGGAAAAACCCGCGTAGGTTATCCGGATCTTTTCGTTTTCCGTCTTTAAAAAGGGCGGCATACGGCTTGTGTCCAATATGGTCGGGATTCTTAATGTTTCTTTACCGGTCGCCGCATAATAGTTATGCAGAAGAGTGCTTATGGTGAAAAATTTGTCGGCTGTTTTAAAGTCCTTTTCCATGCTGCGGGTGTAATTCATGTAAAACGGATTAAACTTGCCGTACTTCACACCGGACACATCGTACCATTCGGTTATATCCAGCGTGAGCGGCAGGCTATGCTTGGAACATAGTTTTCTCAGTTTCCTAAACCTGTCATAACAGGTGCTTGTCACCACCATATCGACATGGTTGTTTTCAATATATTTCTTCACTAATTTCAACGAGTTGTTTGCATTGAATATTCTGGAGCTGAGTTTGAAATTTCTGTTTAGTGCCGCTTGTGTCACAGCCTGGTAGGTACAATTTTCAAAGTGTTGAATTTCATTGCCGGTGACCGGCTCCGCCGTATAATCGGCGATGACATGCACCTCGAAGCCACAGTCATGAAACAGCCTTGCGTAGTTCACGATTCTCGTCGAGATAGCCAGGCCGTTTGGGAAAAAGCCAAGAGCGATGAATAAAATTCGCATTTCTTTCTCCTTACCGGATGTTATAAATCCGTTTGAGTTCTTTCTCTTTTGCTTTGCCCTTCAGGCCGTCAAGATGTAGTGTTTCAGCCCTCGCTTTTTCCAGGTACTCGTCGGTGCTTTTGATGACTTTCGCGGTGACCCCGCCGACGACGCTGTTATCCGGCACATCCTTGGTGACCAAGGCTCCGGCTGCAATAATACAGCGGTTGCCGATGTTAACGCCCGGCAGGATGGTCGCGCCGAAGCCGATAAAGACATCGTTTCCGACGGTAATCGGTTTGATTAACTGCAGGCCGGGATAATATTTCCTGAAAACGCTGACGGAACCGTCATGTGTCAGAAACTGAACGCGGCCGGCTATGATGACATTGTCACCCAAGGTAACCAGGTAAGGCTCCGAACCGAAATTTGGTAATCCATATATGGCGACTTTTCCTTTTATATTGACACCGCTTCTTTTCGCGTATTTGACCGGAGCGGTTTTCGCCTGAATTTTATTTGGTATGTACCATAAAGCACGCTTTAATCTGTACACTATCATATAACAGCTCCCCTTTCATTATCGTTTTGTTTTATAACTTTTGGGCTGTTTAAATCAATCCAGCCGCCCAAGGTGGTTTCCCATTCCTCCGGCTCAATGATATTCGAACCACCCGCGTGGTAAAACGTGATCTCGCCGAAAACGATTTTTCCTTTGAGGTTATAAAAGTCCACCCGGCAGTGCGGGAACGGTTCAGAGAGGATTTCGGCAAAGGAGCGCATCTCGTCGAAATTTTCGGGTTTCGGCACCAGCGCGGGGTCGAACCGCGGGCGCGTGAAGCGGATATCCAGAAGATTGAAGTTTTCGTCATACACATTCCGGCGGGCGTCATGGCGGTGGGAGCCTTTTTCATCCAATGTGTCAATATCGACCAAAACCATTTTCACCACGCCGTCAAAGCACATAAACCGGTAGTCCACCAAGCCTGCTTCGCCGCTTTCCTCTTTTTCGAACAACCGTTCACAAATTATCCGCGGTTTGATGTCTTTATAATTCCATTCCCTGGACTGAATAAAATAATTGCTGCTTAACCCTTCGTTCATTCGTTTGACTGCTTTTTCAACGGGAAACTCCGCTTTGGCGCTGCAGACAATTATTCCCCCGCAGCCGTGTGTTGTCTTCAAGATGAACCGGTCGGGCAGCATATCAAAATCAATATCTTCGGCGTTGTCGTACACACCGTAAAGCTCGTTAAGGATTTGCCCGAGGCCACGCTCTTTCACATAGTCCCGCACAAGATATTTATCGGAGCATTTTGTCATCAGCGGGTCGCGGTTATTGAGTTTAAGCCACCACACCTTGTCGTCGTAGGTAACGGGATTGTCCAGATTCAGCGCTTTACCCGTTATTGTCTTATATTTTTTGAAGGCGAACTGCCTGTCAGGCAGTTTCATCAATGAATTGATCTTATAATTGTGGAGCAGGC
>DAITOC010000096.1:0-5879 GCA_036834305.1 Clostridiales bacterium | reverse complement strand
CCTTTCCTCCACAAAAAGTAAACCATCAGTATGTATTTTTAGGCATATATATAAACTTTTCTCAACGGGCTGATTTGCGGTTTTGAGGATGGATAATCTTATTTAGCGGTGCTATAATCAAAGCATATTTTTATCGCAAAGTACAGACGGAGTAGCGGAAAAGGAGCGTGCTTATGGGAGGTCTGTTCGGCGTTGTTTCAAAGAACGATTGCGTTGAGGACCTGTATTTCGGAACGGATTACCATTCACATCTCGGCACAAGCAAGGGCGGCCTGGCTGTCTGGTCCGGCAAGGCCATGAATCGGTCTATACATAACATTGAAAGTGCGCAGTTTCGGGCGAAATTTGAACCCGAGCTTGAAAGAATCAGCGGTAGTATGGGCATCGGCTGCATCAGCGACACGGAGCCCCAGCCGTTAACCGTTCGCTCGCATCTCGGGCAGTACGCCATAAGCACCGTCGGCAAAATCAACAACATCGAGCAAATTGCCGACAACGCTCTGCGGTATCCGTTCGTGCATTTTTTGGAGACAAACAAAGGCCGTATCAACGCGACGGAAATCGTTTCGGTGATTATTGACCGTGAACAATCATACAAAGACGGTTTGCTCAAAACGCAGGAAATCATCGACGGCGCCTGCTCGATTCTGCTGCTGACTCCGCAGGGGATATACGCCGCGAGGGATAAATTGGGCAGGACCCCCCTGGTCATCGGCAAAAAAGAAGACGCGTTGTGTGTTTCTTTCGAAAGCTGCACATTTACGAACCTCGGCTACAAATTCGAGCACGAGCTTGGGCCGGGTGAAATTGTATTCCTGACGGCGGACGGCTATGAAACCATCTCTCCTCCGCTTCGCAAAATGCGGATTTGCGCGTTTTTGTGGATCTATTACGGCTATCCTTCCTCTACCTACGAGGGCATGAATGTCGAGGTTATGCGCTACAGAAACGGAGAGAAACTGGCAAAAAACGACAATGTCGATATCGATATGGTCGCCGGTATCCCGGATTCCGGCCTTGGCCATGCCATCGGGTATTCCAACGAGGCGAAAGTTCCTTACGGCAGGCCGTTCGTCAAATACACGCCCACCTGGTCGAGAAGCTTTATGCCTCAGAATCAGGATATGCGAAACCTTGTCGCGCGGATGAAACTGATGCCCATTCCCGAACTCGTAGACGGCAAGAACCTGCTGTTTTGCGATGACTCGATTGTCCGCGGCACCCAGTTGAGGGAGACGGTCGACGCGCTTTACCGTTGCAACGCCCGCGAGGTGCATATACGACCCGCGTGCCCCCCCTTGGTTTTCAGTTGCAAATACCTGAACTTCTCCGCGTCGCGTTCCGAAATGGACCTTGCCGCGAGGCAGGCTATCTTGGAATTGGAGGGAAAAATACCCGACTCGCTTGATGAGTACTGCGACCCGGCGACGGAGAAATACCGGTGCATGGTGGACTGTATCGGAAAAAAACTCGATTTTACAACACTAAAGTACCAAAATATCAACGATATGCTCGACGCGATAGGCATCGGGGCGGACAAAATCTGCACCTATTGCTGGAACGGCAAAGAATAAGCCGCGGAGCAATAAGACGGCGGGGGTTATTCCCCGCCGTTTTTCATTGTGCGTCATACTTCTTCGTCCGGTATAATATACCATATTGGAACCGTGATAACAATATGCCTGCCGGGAATATACCGCGTGCTCCGGCGGCAAGTTATGTCTTGTAATAAAAACGGTTCAATGTTAAGATGATAAAGAACCGGTACCGATAACGACGGGCGGGGGGGTAAGGTATTGGGCGTAGAAACGGCTTGTGAAAGACTGATAGACAGGCGCTATGTCGGCCAAAAAGAAACGGCCGCCTATGTGATTTTCGACGCGTCGGAAAACATCAACGCCGGCGTATTCGGTTCGCGCTACAACCTGGATATCCTCAAAATCAACCTGAACTATTATACAGTTATCAGCCTGATTAACGGAATCTGGGATATTATTAACGACACTTTCACGGGCCCCATCGTGGATAAAACAAGAACCCGCTGGGGCAAGTTCCGTCCATATCTAATCGCCTTCGCCATTCCCTCGCTGCTCTTAACGCTCGTCCAGTGGATCATGCCGTTTTTCCTGGATGTCAACAACGAATACGACATGACCAAGTTTTTTATGATGCTGGCCATTCAGGTCAGCGGCGAAGCGATGGGAACGTTCCGGGGCATTTCCCAAACGGGTCTGCTGTCTTCCATGACGCCGAACCCCCTTGAGCGGACGCGCCTTTTAACCATCGCGAAATGGCTTTCCAGTATCTTTGACAACCTGCCAGGGGTGTTTTTGAAAATCATCTATGACGCCATGAACAACGGTGTTATAAAAGTTAACAACAGAGTGTTTTTTTACGCGTCCATCGGCATTTCAACGGCCCTCATCAGCACCGGCATGGCCATGTATTTCTTTTTACATGCCAAAGAAAGGGTGACCCAATCCGAAAAAAGGCCGGGTTTGGCGGAAGGCTTTCAAACAATCATCCGCAACAGGCCGGCGTTTCTGCTGATGCTCAGCGATTTATTCGGCGCCTTTACACTCGCGACGAGCCAGGATAACTATTTTATCGATGTGCTTGGCTACTCCACATTTTTTACGCTTGTCGAGATTCCGGCGATTATTCCGTGCCAAATCAGTTACACCTATATTAACGCGATGAAAAGACGATTCTCAAGCCGGTTTCTTTGGGTGTTGACCACCAATTACGACAACTTTCAAAAACTGCTCACCTTCGCTTTCGGCTGTATCGGCGGCACGGGGAAGAACGGCTGGTACCGCAGTGTCAACAGAATGCTCAGCGTGATGATTCCCATGGAGATTGTCCGCAAATCGATCTGGGGAGTCCGCCAGGTCGTCCCGCAGGATATCACCTACGAAGTCATCGACTATTGCGAGTGGAAAAACGGCTACCGCTCCGAAGGGGTTATTATCATAACCAAGAGCCTGATGTCAAAAATAGTAAGGAACACAACCTCGGGCCTCCAGGCCTCCATTCTCAGCGCCGTCGGCTACAATTTAAAGGAGGGCTTCGGCAAACAGGGCGAATCCACGAAGTTCGGCATTTTCGCCACGGCGTTTCTGCTGCCCGGCCTGACCGGAATGCTCAGCATGATACCCAAGCTGCTGTATAAAATGAGCGCCGAGGAAAAGGAGATTATGTACAGCGAACTCATGGAGCGGCGGTACAGCCGCGCAAGGCTGGCGCAGGAAATACCCGGCCGGAACACCGACGAAGAAAACACGATATAAGAGGCGAGTCAAAATGAAAAAAGTAATCATCGTGTCGAAAACACACCTGGATTTGGGCTTCACCGATTTCGCGAAGAACATCCGGAACAAATACATCGACAGCTTTATTCCCAACGCAATCGCTGTCGCCGAATCCGTCAACAAAAACGCCAAACGGTTTGTCTGGACAACGGGCTCCTGGATTTTGAAGGAGGCGCTTGAGCACGGCAGCGACAGCAACCGCGCCGCTTTGAGGGAGGCCCTTGCCAACGGAGATATCGCGCCGCACGGCATGCCGTTTACCACGCACACCGAGCTCCTTGACGAAGACACGCTCGAATACGGTCTGTCCATCGTCGATTCGATTGACGCGATCACCGGCCGCAAAACCATCGCCTGCAAAATGACCGATGTCCCCGGCCATACCGCCGCCCTTGTGCCCGCGCTCGCGCGGCATGGCATGAAATTGCTGCACATCGGCGTCAACGAAGCCTCCGCCATGCCCGATGTGCCCGAATGCTTTTTGTGGAAACACGGCGGCGCCGAAATCGTCGTCATTTATTCCGGCGGCTACGGCGGCGAGTTTAAAAGCAAGCTGGTTGACGAAATCCTGTACTTTGACCATACCATGGATAACCACGGCGCGGCAAGCTCCGCCGCCGTCGTCTCAAACTACGTTCGCCTGCTTAACAAATACAAGGGCTATGAGGTGACCGCCGGCCGCCTCGACGACTACGCCGAAGTTCTTTGGGAAGTCCGCGGCAAACTGCCCGTTGTGGAAAAAGAAATCGGCGACACCTGGATTCACGGTTCCGCCGCGGACCCGTACAAATCCGGAGCCTTCCGCGAACTGGCGCGCCTGAAAAACAAATGGCTCGCCGAAGGCGGCCTTTCAAGAGACAGCGCGGAATACAAAACCCTCGCCGACAACCTTCTGTGCGTCGCGGAACACACATGTGGCATGGATATGAAAATGTATTTCGCCGATTATGAAAACTACCTGCGTAAGGATTTTGAAGCGGCCAGAAAGAAAGACCGCGTCCGCCTCAAGCATGTTTGGAGGGGTTTTCCGCAAAACTTCCTGACCGCCTCCGCGCGGTTTGGCGGGAAGTACCGCCCGGGTTCTTATCAGATTATTGAGAAAAGCTGGGAAGAACAGCGCGGCTATCTCAACGCCGCCATCGGGGGTTTGCGCCCGGAATACCAAGAAACCGCGCGAAACGCCCTCCAAGGCCTGATGCCGACAGAACTGCTGAAAGTCGGGGGAGAGGAGCTGAAAACGGGCGCCGAGTACGTCTTCGGCGGCTGGACAATCGCCGTCAACCGGTTCGGCGGGCTTCAAAAACTCCTTTATGGCGAAAAATCCCTTATCAACGAAAACAGCCGGCCCGCGCTGCAGTACCGGTCATACGGCAAAGCCGATTACGATTTTTGGCTGCGTCACTACACGCGCAACCTCCGTAAAACCGCGCGGTGGGCGAAGGGCGACTTTTCCAGGCCGCTGCTGGAATACGCCGACAAAGGGTACCGGCAGGGGAGCTTCGCCTATACGCTCGAAAGCGGGAGCGTCGAGAGGGGAGAGAACAGCCTGCGCGTCGGCGCGGTGCTGAAAATCGACAGCTACAGCCACGAAAAACTCGGCGCGGCCAAAACCGCGCAGATGGTGTATACCCTCGAGGGAGAAGCCTTGAAAATCGAAGTCCTTTGGCTTGACAAACCGGCCAACCGGCTGACCGAAAGTACGGTCTTCCGCCTGTACCCCGCGTTTGATAAGGAAACGCTGCGCTACCGCAAAATCGCGTCGTCGATCGACCCTTACGCTGTCGTCAAAAACGGCGGCCGGAACCTGTCGGCCGTGCAAAGCGTCTGCTTCGCCGCGGGCGGCGAAGCATGGGAACTGCTCAACCTGCATTCGCCGCTCATCGGCCTCGGGGAGGGCAAAATCCTTAAGTTTGACAATGTGTTTGAGGACGCCGAGAAGGACGGCCTGTCCTTCATCCTCCACGACAATGTCTGGGGGACCAACTTCCCGCTGTGGTATGAGGACAACGCGTATTTCGGCTTCGAGCTCAAACCGGTTCGCAATGAACAGACGGACCGGATTGCGCCTGCGGAAAAATAAAGCTCTCGAGGATTTGTATAAGAATGGCCCGTAAGGTTACCGGCCGCGGCCAACCTTACGGGCATTTCGGTTATGGTATTTAAGACAACTCTTCCGAATGAGGGGTTTTGTCTTTCAGCCGCCGTGAAACCGCCTGCCTCAGCAGGCAATACAGTACCGAGCAAAGCGGCACGCTGACGAGCATCCCCGCGATGCCCGACACACTGCCGCCAATCGTAATGGCGATGAGAACCCAGATGCCGGGCAAACCGACGGATTTTCCCACCACCCGGGGGTAAATCAGTTTCCCCTCTATTTGCTGAAGAATGAGAATGAACACGACGAACCAAATGGCCTTGACCGGTTCTTCCATCAGGATAAGGAAAATGCCGACGCCGGTGCCGATAAACGCGCCGATGTAAGGGATAAGAGCGGTGAACCCCACAAGAGCGGAAATCATCGCGGCGAAGGGGATGCGCAATATGAACATCCCGGCGTAGCAAAGCACG
>DAITOC010000095.1:0-5916 GCA_036834305.1 Clostridiales bacterium | reverse complement strand
CCGATACGATCACGGCGGTATACGACTGGGTGCTGGCCATTGACCAGGCGACGGGCACTGTCTCGTAACAGTTTATAGTTTACCAGGGGGCCCGGGACCGCGAACCGGGGCCGCTTGGTTTTTCGGCAGCGATCGGAAGGGGTTGTGGTTGTCGTGAACGCCAAAAAGCGTTGTGTCCTTTCCTTCCTGTGCGCGGTTCTGCTGACGGGAATGGCACAGCCTTTCCTGAAAGCCGGGGCGTTGTTCGACGGCACGCTTCAATTGCTCCGCTGATGGCCGCCAACGTGAAGTTTGCCGTTACATTTGGCAATATTGACCAGGTCACGGGCGCCGTCTCATAAAAGTGACAAGCATTAATAGCGGCGGCCGGGCGCGAGCGCGGCCGCCTGTAAATTTTTATAAGTTTTACTTGATTTCCTACTAATCCTATGGTATATTGGGGTATAGGAGGCGGTTTCATGAGAGTTTCCACCAAGGGACGGTACGCGCTGAGGTTAATGCTCGACTTGGCCGGCGCCGGCAGCGGCGAATATGTCTCTTTGAAAGACATTTCCGCCAGGCAGGGTGTTTCCATAAAATATCTTGAGCAAATTGCTTCACAGTTGTGCAAGGCCGGTTTCCTTAAAAGCGTCAGAGGCCCTCAGGGAGGCTATATGCTTTCCAAAGAGCCCGCGCAGTATACTGTCGGCTCAATTTTGAGAGTAACCGAAGGCAGCCTGTCACCGGTAGCCTGTATCGAGGACGAACCCAACCAATGCCCGAGGCGCTCGATCTGCCCGACGCTCGGTTTTTGGCAAGGCCTCCGTGACGCCGTCAATCAATATGTGGACGGTTGCACGCTGCAGAATTTGATGGATTCCGGTCAAAATATATAGGAACAAACGGACAGTTTACGGATGACCCGAAGCGGCAATGGATGAGCGGGTCACGGAGGGAAGAAAGATGGAAAGAATTTATGTCGATAACGCGGCCACAACGGCCATGTACGCGGTAACTGTTGAAAAAATGCTGCCGTATTTCTCGGAAGTTTACGGCAACCCGTCAAGCCTGCATTCGTTCGGCCGCGAAGCCGCCGCGGCGATCAGCGAGGCAAGGGAAGTCATAGCCAAAAACATCGGCGCCACGGCCAAAGAAATTGCTTTTACCTCCGGCGGGACGGAAGCGGACAATTGGGCAATCGTTTCCGCCGCGAAACTCAGCGCCGAATCCGGCAAGAAACACATCGTCTCCACAACAATCGAGCACCACGCCGTTTTGCATACGTTGCAAAGGCTTGAAAAAGAGGGCTTTGAAGTTATATATCTCAATGTCGGCGCGAACGGAATTGTCCGGGCCGAGGATGTAAAGAACGCCATCCGGCCAGACACGGCTCTTGTCACGGTCATGTACGCGAACAACGAGATCGGAACTATTCAACCGATAGCCGAAATCGGAGCGGTATGCCGGGAAAAAGGCGTGTTGTTCCACACCGACGCGGTGCAGGCCGCGGGTCATCTGCCGATCAATGTCAAGGCCGAAAACATTGATTTGCTTTCCTTGTCCGCTCATAAATTTCACGGCCCCAAAGGAGTCGGCGCTTTGTTTTGCAGAAATGATATCCGCCTGCAAAGCCTGTTAACCGGCGGAGCGCAGGAAAGGGGACGGCGGCCGGGTACGGAAAATGTCGGGGCGATCGCGGGCATGGCGGCGGCTTTTGTAAAAGCGTGCGGCAACATGGCAAAGAACGCGGAAGTCCTCTCGCGCATGAGGGACAAGCTCATCGGGGAACTGCTGAAAATTCCCCGTTCCAGGCTCAACGGCGACAAAGAGAAGCGGCTGCCGGGCAACGCGAGCTTTTGTTTTGAGGGGATTGAGGGCGAGTCGCTGCTGTTGATGCTCGACATGAAAGGCATCTGCGCGTCATCCGGCTCCGCGTGCACATCGGGCTCCCTCGACCCGAGCCATGTGCTGTTGGCCATCGGCCTGCCGCACGAAATCGCGCACGGTTCGTTGAGGATTTCGCTGAGCGAATTCAACAAGCCGGAAGAAATCGAGTATATTGTTAAGACACTGCCGGGTATCGTGCGAAAATTGAGGGATATGTCTCCCGTGTGGGAACGCATTGAAAAGGAAGGTGTATGAAATGGCATACAGCGAGAAGTTAATGGAGCATTTCGCCAACCCGAGAAATGTCGGCAAAATCGACGACGCCGACGGCGTTGGTGAAGTCGGCAACGCGAAATGCGGCGACATCATGAAGGTGTTTATCAAAGTTGCCGACGGTATCATCAGCGATGTGAAATTCAATACATTCGGCTGCGCTTCCGCCATAGCGACAAGCTCCATGGCAACGGAAATGATCAAAGGCAAATCCATCGAAGACGCGCTCAGCCTGACCAACAAAGCGGTTGTCGAAGCGCTCGACGGCCTGCCGCCCGCGAAAATCCACTGCTCGGTTTTGGCTGAGGAAGCGGTGAAAGCCGCCATCGCGGATTACTGCAACAAAACCGGTAAAGAACTTCAAGGCGGTCCGAAAAAGTGTGAGGGATGCTGCCGCGCCTGTGAAGTTCACAACGGTGATTGAGGAGAGACAGCCATGCCGAAAATATACAAAAGCCTGACCGAATTGATCGGCGGGACGCCGCTGCTTGAACTTGCCAATTTGGGGAGAGCGAACGCGCTGAAGTCCGTGATATTGGCGAAATTGGAATATTTTAATCCCGCCGGCAGCATCAAGGACAGAATCGCGAAAGCGATGCTTGACGATGCCGAAGCGAAAGGCCTTCTCAGCGAAAATTCCGTAATCATAGAGCCTACAAGCGGCAACACAGGCATCGGCCTCGCGGCCGTCGCCGCGGCGAGGGGGTACCGGCTGATACTGACCATGCCCGAAACCATGAGCGTCGAGCGCCGGACGCTCGCGAAGGCTTACGGCGCTGAACTGGTGCTGACCGAGGGCTCTAAGGGCATGAACGGCGCGGTGGAAAAAGCAAAGGAACTCGCGCGGCAGATACCCGGCAGTTTTATACCCGGTCAATTTGACAACCCCGCGAATCCGGCTGCCCATCAAGCATCCACAGGACCCGAGATTTGGGAGGATACGCAGGGTAAACTCGATATCTTTGTCGCGGGCGTCGGCACCGGCGGCACGATAAGCGGCGCCGGCGCCTTCCTCAAAGAAAAGAACCCCGCCATTCAAGTCGTCGCGGTCGAACCGGCTTCATCGCCTCTGCTTTCGAAGGGCGCGTCCGGTTCCCACAGAATACAGGGAATCGGGGCCAATTTTGTGCCGCAAACTCTCGACAGAGCCGTTTATGACGAGATTATCCCGGTCGAAGACGAGGACGCGTTTGAAACGGGGAGAACAATCGCCAAAACCGAAGGTATTCTGGTCGGCATATCCTCGGGGGCAGCTCTTTGGGCAGCATTGCGGCTTACCGAAAGGCCTGAAAACACCGGCAAAACGATCGTTGTAATTCTTCCGGATACCGGCGAGCGGTATCTGTCCACCCCGATGTTTTCGGAATAAGAACATAGTTAATCCGCCGCTTCAATAAGAAGCGGCGGATTGCTTTTTGCGACTTTTATTCCGGCTTTTCCAAGGCGTATTGCCTGAGTTCCGGAATGTCGAACACCCGAAGGGCGCCCGGCATGGCGACAGCCATGATGTTGTTGTGGTTGTAGTATTTTTGCCCGGCGAGCGTCCGTATGCTTTCCAAAGGCTCTTTTTCGGTTACGCCGGTTATTCTGCCGTCGATCAGTTTCGCCATCAGAGCGTACAGATTGAAAGAACCGTGCGTCAGCAAACGAACTTCGACATCCCCGCCGGCGTATTGCAGCGCCGCGTCGACCGCTTTGCGGATTCCGCGCACTCTCATAGCAGGCAGGCTGTCACCGTTGACAAGAAGGTTGTTGCAGAAGGTCACAGCCCGCGTGTAGTAGTAATCCGGTTGCGACGCGCTGTAAAGCCCGTCGCTGACGGTGCCGGTGCCGGTCAGGTCTACGACAAACACGCTTTGCCCCGCCTCGCAAAATTCCATCACTTCACCGAGCCTCGAATGCAGAAGGGTAGTGCCGCCGTCCCAAAGCGCGATGGTCACCGTTTTCGGCTGCGAGCCGTCTTTTTTGAAGAATATGCCGAAGTTGTGAATATCCTCCTGTTGGTACCAGGTCAACAGTTCCGCTTGAAGGTTATAAACCGTATCATCCCCGCTTTTTGAATAAGACCGTTTCAGATACAGCGGATACGGCTCGAAATTGTCCGCGGCGGCTGAAATGAAGTCTATGGCTTTTTTCCGTTTTTCGGTATAGGACATTTTTTCATTCGCTTCATCGATCGCCCGCAATTCGTCGAGAACGAAGTCATGAACGATTCGCGAACGCAGCGACTTAACGACATTGCCGCCATCCGAAGCGAACAGTGCCTCGGCGCCGAGCGTTTCAGCGCCATCGACGGGCGCGAACGGCTCTCCTATGAGAACGCGCGAAAAGAAGTCGGCGGCCGCGTTGGCCAGGGGCAGGGTATAGGCGTGTTTGGAAGCGTCCGTGAACAGTTCGAGGGCGTTCTCTTTGCCGAAAAGTTTCCACAGCCCGCGGGCTTTTTCCAGTGACCGGTGCGTTCCCTCAAGAGGAAAGAAATCCGAGTCGACCGCAAGCACCAGAACCGGTTTCGGGGCCATGCAGGCGAGAATATCGGCGTGGTCAAAGCCGTCTTTTACCATACCCGGCCAAATCTGCTCGGCGTCCTGCGCCTGCCGGCTGTAAAGAATCGCCTTCCTGTCCGATAAAAATGTCGCGGGCGCCGCCGCGGCGATCTTTTCCGGCGCGTACATCATCAGCATCGATGTCTGGGTTCCGCCGCCGCTTGAGCCGGTTAAGCCGATTCGGGCGGCGTCGACATCGGCGCGGCCGGCAAGATAGTCGAGCGCGCAGACGCCGTCATATACAAAGTAGCGGGTGATGGGTATCCCCGCCAACAGGCACTGCGCGCCCGCGTAGTCGTGTTCACGGGTGCAAGGCGGAATAACAGGCTCATCAAACCCTTCCTCCCAATAACTGATTCTTTCTCCCTGGCCTATCGGGTCGAGCCCCATGACGACGAAACCGGCCGAGGCGATAATCCGCTGCACTCTTTGGTAAACCGGATTCATCCGCCCTTCGGGGGAATGGCCGCATACCATCAGGACGGCCGGCAACCGGCCCTCGGCGCCCAAAGGCTTGTAGACATTGGCTGTCGCGTAATAACCGGGCAGCGTTTCCAGCAGAAGGTTTTCGCAAACCAGGTTGCCGGTTACAAAAGAACGGACGGTTTTCGTTTTCACCGCCGCCGGTTTCGGCATTCCCCCGACAGCCCGTTCAAAAGAAGCTTTTACGGCCGCTTGGTATGCCCGGAGCTTTTCGGCGCTGTCAATTGCGCGGCGAAGCTCGTCGCCGTTTTTGAGGTTCTCCAAAGTGGTATTGTCCGCGTATGTTTCCAGTTGATTCGGGTTGACGCTGACGATGTTTTTCGCGCCCAAAGAGCTGATGCCGGATATGTTCGTTCCAATCCCCTCCTCAAAGATATCTTCTTGGGAAAATCATACCAGAAAACAAACACACAATCAAATACTTCCGGTGTTTGACATTTATACTGTCCGGGATTATAATGGGTAAAATTTGAGTATCCAGCGTAAAGGATTGTACTGTGAGGGAATGAGCCTCACATGTTTTTTGTCCAAATCAAATACCGTTACAATAGGGTAAACTAACACAGCGGAGAATTACACTCAATATATAAGGAGTTTCTGTATGGTTAATCAACTGCAACTCTTTCAAATCCTTTCCGCGGCGGTTTCGGTCGCGGCTTTCGCCGCCGCGCTGCTTCTGTACCGCTGGGTTAACACCCAGCCGTCGTCCAACCGCGAAATCGCGAGAATCGGCAGCCTGATTCAGCAGGGC
>DAITOC010000094.1:0-6195 GCA_036834305.1 Clostridiales bacterium | reverse complement strand
GTCCTTGCCCAGGGCATGCAGGTCGCCAAAAAAGGAGTTTTTATGCCCGGTGAACGGGAAAATGCCGACCGGAACGGGAATGCCGACATTGACGCCGACCATGCCGCCGTGCGTGCGTTTGGCAAATTCCCTGGCATAATATCCGCTTTGTGTAAAGATGACCGAACCGTTCGCGAATTCGTTGGCGTTCATAACCGCGAGGCCTTCCTCAAAGGTTTTCACTCTTTTAACGCACAGAACCGGGCCGAAAATCTCTTTGGACCCGACAGACATCTCTTCTGTAACATGGTCGAATATCGTGGGCCCGAGGTAAAAACCGTTTTCATAGCCGGGGACTTTGGCGTTTCTGCCGTCAAGAATCAACTCGGCGCCTTCTTCAATGCCTTTTTCGATCCATTTGAGGATGGATTGCCTGTGCTCGTTGGTTACCACCGGCCCGAGCTCCGAGTCTTTTTCATAGGCAGGCCCGATTTTCAGCTCCGATGCGTATTTGACCAGCAATTTAACAAGTTTATCCGCGATGCTTTCCTCAGCGACGATGACCGGCAAGGCCATGCAGCGTTCACCCGCGCAGCCGAACGATGAGTTGATAATGCCTCTCGCGCTGCGCTCAAGCGCGGCGTCCTCGAGCACAAGCCCGTGGTTCTTCGCCTCGCAAAGGGCTTGAACCCTTTTACCGTGGGCTGCCGCCGTCGAATAGATATGCAGCCCGACCGAGGTGGAACCGACAAATGTGACGCCCTTGATATCCGGATGAGTCAAAAAGATTTCCGCCTCGTTGCGCGAGCAGGTCAGTATGTTCAGAACTCCGTCGGGCAAACCGGCTTGCTGCCACAGTTCGGTCAGGCGCATGGCCGTCATCGGCGTCATCGAAGCGGCTTTGAGAACCATCGTGTTGCCCGCCGCGATGCATAATGGCGCCATCCAGCCCATGGGGATCATACCGGGGAAGTTGAAAGGGACAATCCCCGCGAAAACGCCTACCGGCTCGCGATAGAGAACGGTGTCATAGCCCGAGGATGTGTCTGCCAGGCTTTCGCCGAGCATCAGCGACGGGGCGCCGCACGCGAATTCCACCGGTTCCTTGACTTTCAGGATATCGCCCCGCGCTTCCGCCCACACTTTGCCGTGCTCGCGCGCGACCGTGTCTGTCAGTTCGTCCATATGTTCATCAATTAAATCCCGGAACTTGAACAGCACCTGTACTCGTTTGAACACCGGCACATTCGACCAGGCCTTGAAGGCTTCTTTCGCCGCCGCGATGGCCTGCTCCACCTCGCTCTTGGTGCAACAGGGGGTCTGCGCGATGACTTCACCCGTACTGGGGTTGTACACATTCATGAATTTTTCGGTTTCGGAATCAAGCCATTGGCCGCCCGCGAAATATTTCAGTTTTTTAATTTCACTCATCCTGCCTTCTCCTTACTGTGATGATATGTTATATATTACGCCACAATTGCCGGGCAAAGTCAAGGTGAAAAGAGCAATATTCTTGAGACAAGTTTGAATAAACGGAATTCACACGGCAAAAATAAACGCAAATAACAACGGCTTGGTTTCAATGAATAGTCCGCAAGGAGGGCCTATGGCAGTCAGTGATAAAGAGTACTCAAAAATGACCCGAAAAGCCTCGCCGCCATCGCCTGTTGCCTGCAATTGCGTCAAGGCGTTTCTCACGGGCGGGCTTATCAGCGCGTTTGGCGAAGGGCTTTTTAAAATATACGAAGCGGCCGGCCTCGGTGAAAAAACCGTCAAAGCGCTTGTCCCCATCACCCTCATCGCCATTACCGCGGTGTTGACGGCTACGGGCTTGTTCGATAAAATCGCGAAGCACGCGGGCGCGGGCACCATTGTGCCCATCACCGGCTTTGCCAATTCTGTCGTTTCGCCGGCCATGGAGTTTCAAAGCGAAGGCAGGATTCTGGGCACCGCCGCGAGTATGTTCAAAATCGCGGGCCCTGTCATTGTGTACGGCACGGCTGCCGCGTCTGTTTACGGTTTGATTTTTTGGATTGTTCAACGGTTACGTTGAGCCGGAGGGAGGGATTTCGTTGCCCGTTCGACAGGGGCGGTATACGCTGACACTGCCTTCCCGGCCGGCAATAACCGGCTGGGCGGCCATCGGCGGAAAAAAAGAGGGGCAGGGGCCCCTTGGCGAAGAATTTGACTATATTTATGAAGACACAACAGCCGGCGCGAATACTTGGGAAAAAGCCGAAAGCGCATTGCACAAAGACGCCGTCGAAAGGGCGCTCGCGTCCTCCGGCACAAAAGCCGGCGATGTCGATATGATTTTTTCCGGTGACCTTCTCAACCAGTGCATCGGCACCACCTTCGGTATCCGGGAACTGGGCATACCGCTCGCGGGTCTTTACGGCGCTTGTTCGACGATGGCCCTGTCTTTGGGTATGGCGGCGATTATGACCGACGGCGGCGCGGCCGGCACAGCGGTCGCGGCCACCGTGTCCCATTTCTGCTCGGCGGAAAAACAGTTTCGTATGCCTCTTGAATACGGCGGGCAGCGTCCGCCGACAGCGCAATGGACTGCCACGGCGGCGGGGGCCGCGGTCATCAAACAAAAAGGCGAAGGCCCCCGGGTTTCCGCCGTCATCATCGGCAGAATTCAGGATTTGGGCATCAAGGACTCGAACAACATGGGTGCCGCCATGGCGCCGGCTGCCTGCTCCACCATTGCGGATTTTCTTCGTGACACAAACACGCGGCCGCAGGACTATGACCTGATTTTAACGGGCGACCTCGGTTCGATCGGTTCGGCTTTATTAATTGAACTTTTGCAAAAACAGGAGAATATCGATATTTCGTCCGTTCAAGCCGATTGCGGTCTGATGCTTTACGATGTTGAAAAACAGGATGTCCATGCCGGCGGTTCGGGTTGCGGCTGCAGCGCGGCAGTGCTTTGCTGTCATGTGTTACCGCGTCTCGCCTCCGGCGAACTGAAAAAGGTGTTGCTCGTCGGAACGGGAGCCCTGATGTCTCCGGTCTCCACCATGCAGAACGAAAGCATTCCGGGTATCGCCCACGGCGTACTGCTGACTTCAAAATAACGCCGCCGGCTTTTTAAGGAGAAGCGAAATGGAAAAAACGCTGAAATATTTGAATCTGATAGCCCGGGCCGGCAAAGCCGCCAAACTGTTTGAATTGCTGCGGCTCGCGGCGGCCTTTCTCGCCGTCGCCGCCGCCTTGTGCGCCGCCGCCGAAATCGTCATCGGCCTGAAGACCGCAAAAAAATAGCGCTCGCCCCGAACAGCGCGCCGACACAAAAACAGGCGGAAACCCCGGTTCGGTTTTCCGCCTGTTTCGTGTTGTAATTATTTTACATAGATAATGTCAATGGCGGGGCAGGGGCCGCCCTGAGCGCCGTTCTTCAGGTAACCGTTTCTATACTTCCATTCGGATTCGAGCAAATTGAGTTTATCAAGGTTGACGATCGAAGGCCCTTTCGATTGCGTCACATTGCCGACGCCTTTCAAATACATATAGGAGCAGTTGCCGCCGTTGCACTTGATGATTTTCGTCGCCCCGTACGCTTGAAGAATATCAATCATGGTTTTTGTCCGCATGAATTCCCCGACCATCAGCAGGTAATGCGTCGTGTCAATCTGGGCGACCATCGTCCGGTTGCGCAACGCGTCCGTTCCGTTACCTAACAATACATACTGGACCTCATAGGTATCTTTCCGGCGGGGAAACCCCGGCCACACGATAGGCGTGCCGCTGTTGCCCTCCGTGAAACTCAGCCCTTTGCGGATTTCGGCGTTTACATTCGATAGCCCCAAAGACAAATCCTGCACCCAGGTTCCGTCTTTGTAGACCGCGTAGCATTTTCCGGAAGCCGAAGGGTTTTGCACGACCTTTCCTTCCTTGACAACGGGGAAATCGGCTATAAACGCGGCGTCCTTCGTGTCCGACCAATGCCCGGTGTAACTCTCGTTGTTTATCGCGATGAGCGCGCCGGCGCTTTTCGCCATATCGTTGGTGAGCGCTTCGTCCTTGTTAAAAGTCAGTTTCGCGCAGGTGCTGCGGAAGTTCTCGGGCTTGCAAGTCACCACGGCTATAAAACAAACCTGCGGGGTGCTGTAAGTTTTGCCTTGGTATGTCGCGTTGATGTTCGAGCCGTAAGAAAGCTTTTCAACCCGAACCGAAGTCGTTCCCGAGGCGATCTGCCAAGCCCTGAGTACCCTCGCTCCGGGCATTTTGCTTGTAATGCCCGCGGTGCTGATTTCATGCGGTGTTTTGCCCGAGCCGGGCGGGGTTGTGGTGGCCGGCCGTTTTGTTGTGGTCGTCGTTTGCTTCGTTGTCGTAACCGCTTTTTTTGTGGTGGAAGCCGGTGCGAAGGGCTTTTTCGTTGTCATAACGGCGGTTGTCGAAGGTTCCGTTGTGGTCGTGATTGTGCTTTCCGTTTGCGTTGTTCCTGTTTGCTCCGCAGTCGCCTGTGTGGTCGGCGCCGTTGTGCCCGCGGTCGCCGACATCCGGTTCGCGGTCAGCGCGGTGTTTTCGTTCGCGCCGCACCCGTTCATACACAGGAACACAACAGCCGCGGCGCAGCCGCAAAGGATGCGTTTCTTCATCTTTCTCCCTCACTTCCTCCGATTTTTGTGCCATTTGTGTATAGCAGCCTGTCATACCGGCCGTGAAAATGGCCAAACAAAACAAAACAGTCACCGGTCTGTGTTTCATAGAATCCTCCGGAAAAAGATGGGTCGTATTGTAAAGTTGAATACAAGTGGAGTTCGCGGCCTTTCCGGCGCGATGCTTCTGCTGCGAAACCAAAGATCTCCCGAAAGGAGAGATGTACTCATATGAAAAATTGTATCAATTGTATGCCCCAATTGCAACAACAATCATTCCTTCGATTGTAACGGCAGAGATCCTGACGGGTGTCAGAAGTATTTGCGATGATATTCTATCGCTAAATTCTTAAAATTTTCTTAGATTTTTCTTAAGGTTTTCTCAAGAATTTCTGTTGTCTTCCATCAGCGGAAAAGCCCGGTTGTTTTATCGCGGCGCGAAACCGATTGTTTTTTTAAACAGACAGACGGATCGTATCAAATAAATCCTAAAAAAATGCACAGAATAATTGTATATATAGATTTTAAAGATGTCATGCTTATCGAATAGTATTGGAAAAACAGGGAAATATAACTTAATAAAAACCGCGGAAACGGTGGTTCAAAATCGATGCTGAAAAAATCCGGGCTCAGAAAAAAACTCGAACACGAACTTTTCGAAATTCGCAAAGCATACGAAAAGGCGCTCAAGGAGCAAACATCCTCGACACGCGACGAATGGCTTTGCGATAATTATTATATCCTGGAACGCGAAGGCAGGTCCGTTTTGAAGGACCTGAAAACCTGTCCGCGCATCCCCTTGGAAGAGAATAATATTCAAAAGCTCTTTTACGCCTGTCTGGATGTCTGCGCCGGCGGTGCGCTGCCTTCTCAGGAAGAGTTGATCAAACGGTTTTCGTCAAGCAGCCTTCAGGGTTCGGAGGCCGAAGCGCTTAACCTGATGCTTCGCTGCGCCCTCATTCACACGGCCTCCGAAGGCTGCAGAAAGAGCGCGGAGGAAGGAGCGGGCCTGTTAGGTTCATCGGTGAAGTCCTTCCGGAGTATTCAGGATATCGACTTCGGCGAAGTCCTCGAAAAAACCAGTGAAATCGAGAAAATTCTTTCCCGCGATCCGGCCGGAGTGTATACGGCCATGGATGAGCAGACAAGAGCCATGTATCGTTCACGCCTCGCGAAATCCGCTCACCGGCATGGCGTCAGCGAGGAACAGGAGGCAAAAGACATACTGGAGATGGCCCGAAACGGGCCGGATGAGACCGGCCGGCATGTGGGCAGCTATATCGTAAAAACCGGCCGGTACCGCAGGCGCGGGACCGTGTTTCTTCTCATAGAAGCCCTCCTGCCCTTGGCAGCCGCCGTGGCCGCCGGGCTGTTGATGAAAAAACCGTATTTGACAGTGCTGCTGTTTTTTCCTCTGTGGGAGATATTCCGCCCTTTCATAGAAATCGCGGCGCATAAGGGTGTCGAAGCCCACCCGCTTTCACGCCTTGACCTCAAAGGCGCGGTGCCTGATAATGCCCGTACGCTCATTACCGTCTCAACTCTGCTGCCCGGCGCGGACAAAGCGGGCGAACTCAAAAAAAGACTGTTGGACCTTTGGCATTCC
>DAITOC010000093.1:0-6249 GCA_036834305.1 Clostridiales bacterium | reverse complement strand
ACCGCGAGCGCCAGCCAGCAGTATAAGGGGTATGCCGGGCGGAAAGCAACGAGCGCGTACGGTGTCACGGACCCGGCAATTAACAGAAACACCATGCAGTGGTCGATGATACGCATCGCCTTTTTATATTTGCCGGGGTTCGCGGAATGGTACATGGCCGACCCGAGATACAGGACAATCAGGGAAGCGCCGTATACCGCGGACGCGGCGACGCTCCAGGGAGACCCGGTTTTTATGCTTTTGTCAAGGCAGAGAACCAGGGCGATGATGCCGAACGGAACGCCCGCCACATGGGTAAAGGCGTTGATACGGTCCTCCGACCCGGTGTAATCGGGCAGTTTTACGGTTTGCATTTTCAAATACAGTCTCTCCCATTCCATGTTTCATCCGGCGCAATTCTCACCGCTGATACACGGTCCCTCTCTCCGCGCCGCACCGCCGGGGGCAAGCCGTGCACGCTGTGTTAACATTCGTTGCCATACTATGATTATAACAGCCTTCTTGCCGATTACAACATTTGATTTATCGGAACACCTGTAGTATAATACGAAAAAACCGTTACCACGGCTTTGGGGGCCCGCAAATGCTGCTGACGATTGATCTGGGAAACACGAATATCACGATGGGTGCTTACGAAGGTGACCGCATCCTCTTTGTTTCGCGTTTGGCGACGGACAAGGCGAAAACCAAAGACCAGTACGCCGTGGAGCTTAACAGCATATTCGGCCTTTACGGTCTGCCGCCGAATGGGTTCCGCGGCGCCATCATCGGTTCCGTCGTACCCGAACTGACCATGGAGATGTGCGAAGCGGTTGAAACGGTCACGGGCAAAAAGCCGGTTTTGCTCGGACCCGGCACCAAAACGGGCTTGAATATTTTAACGGACAACCCGGCGCATGTCGGCGCCGACCTTGTCGCCGGCGCGGTGGCGGCCGCCGCGAAATACCCACTGCCCTGCTTGGTTGTGGATTTGGGAACGGCGACGAAAATCAGCGTGGTTGACAAAAGCGGGTCATTTACCGGCTGCACCATCTCGGCCGGCGTCGCGATATCGCTCGACGCTCTGGCACGGCGCGCGTCCCAGCTGCCGAACATCAGCCTGACGGCGCCGCCGCGCGTTATCGGCAAAAACACGGTGGACTCCATGCAGTCGGGAACCGTGTACGGAACGGCGGCGATGATCGACGGGCTTTGCGCAAGAATCGAGGATGAACTCGGCATGAAGGCGGGCACGGTCGTCGCGACGGGCGGACTCTCGCGCGATATTGTAAAAAACTGCAGAAGAGAAATCCTTTTTAACGCGGAGCTTGTGCTTGAAGGCTTGAAAATCATCTATGAAAAAAACAGCAAAACCAAGTGAGTATCGTTCCGAAAATTTTGCGTTGCATCCCCGCCCGGCGGGGAGCAGCAGCAAGGAGGAATAAAACCATGGCAACCGGCAACACCAAGCGAAAACGAATTCTTTTCATGGCGCAGTTTTCCCTGCTTTTGGCAATCGAAGCGATTGTCTGTTTCACACCCCTGGGCTCATTGCCCGCCATCGGCCCTATTGTCGCCACCCTGTCGCATATCCCGGTCATTATTACCGCGATTTTGCTCGGCACGGGCGCCGGCGCGGCTATGGGCTTCGCGTTCGGTTTGTTCAGTTTTATCGTAATGACCTTTACGCCCCCGGGGCCCACCGCGTTTGTTTTCACGCCTTTTTACAGCATCGGCGAGTTATCCGGCAATTACAAAAGCCTGATTATCTGCTTTTTGCCGCGCATATTAATCGGCGTTGTCACGGGATTGGCATTCAAACTGTTATCAAAAGCGCTGAAAAAGCTCAATAAGAAGGATGCCGTCGTATACGGGTTGAGCGGATTTCTCGGTTCGATAACGAATACCTTATTGGTACTGGGCGGTATTTATTTGTTCTTTGGCAGAGACTTTGCGGCGGTAATTCAAGTCTCTTACAGCCTTTTGCTCGGTGTTATCGGAGGAATGATCCTCACAAGCGGAGTTCCGGAGGCTGTCATCGGCGCGGTCGCCGCGTACGCCGTTTGCAAACCTCTGAAGAAATACCTTGAAAAGTCCGGGCTTGTTCAATAGCTTAACGGAATATGCGAAGGCGCGCCTCCGGAATGAAGGCGCGCCTTTTTGTTTATATCTTTGATTATTTTTCTCTCAGGAGTTTGGCAAGCTCGTCCATAAACGTATTAATGTCTTTGAATTGCCTGTAAACGGAAGCGAAGCGCACATAGGCCACCTCGTCAATGTCTTTCAATTTTTCCATAACCAACTCGCCGATGCGCACGGATGTCACTTCCCTATCGAGGGAATTTTGAAGGGTAAGCTCAATGCCTGACACAGCGCTTTCAAGATCTTCGATGGATACGGGCCGTTTTTCACAGGCGCGCAGCATACCGTTGAGCAGTTTGTTCCTGTCAAAGACCTCACGGGATTTGTCTTTTTTGACGACAACAATCGGAACGCTTTCGATAATCTCATAGGTGGTGAACCTTTTTGCGCACCCGATGCATTCCCTGCGCCGGCGGATTCTTTCCCCTTCGTCGGTCGGCCTCGAATCGATAACCTTGCTTTCCTCAAACCCGCAAAACGGACATTTCATATTTTCCACTTCCCCGTGAATTCATTTCAAGCTTATTATACCATTAATACAAAAGAATGCAAGAACGGTAATCACAGCATCCTCTCGAGCAGCGTTTTCGCTTTGAGGATTTGGCTGTCTTCGGTGAAATTGTGCCGGTAAAGCTCGATGATGTAATCCCCTTGATAATCCGCCGCTTTCATTTCGGAAAAAAGACGCGCGAAGTCGAACTCACCCTCGCCGGGCGGGCGGCAGTCGCGACGGCGGCAGTGGTCGCTGATGTGGATATGGGCCGTCTGCCGCGCAAGCGCGCCGGTGAAATCAAACGGAGAAAAACCCGCGCGCACCGCCTGCTTAAGGTCAAGAACCATCCGAAAGCCGTCGCCGATATAATTCCTCATTCTGACAAGGAAGTCGGGTGACTGGGAACGGAACCGCACCACATTTTCCTGCGCGACGGCGACGCCGTACTCCCTGCCCGAAGCGGCAAGTTTCGCGAATCTCTCAAAATACTGCGTTTCCGGAAAGGAAGTCGGCAGCTTGCCGCCATGGATCACCAACACATCCGCGCCGAGCGTGTTCGCCGCCTCGTAATAATATTTATAAACCTCGAGCGTATCCGTAAACCGGCGTTCGTATTCACTGAAAAGCAGGTAGGGCTCGCCGAATGACATAAACGGGTGGACAGCTTTCACACGAAGGCCGTATAGGTCACGAATATCGCAACGGTTCGCGAGAAACGGCTTCTTAATTTCCGACATCGAGTTAAAAAAGACTTCGGTCACGCCCTCCCCCATCCGGCCGATTCTTTCAAACGCTTTTTCCGTTTCGAGAGGATAAAAGCAGGCCGTGGAAACGCCTATACCCATGAACCCTTCCCCTTTGGTAAATTTTTTTAATTGAAAACAAGTTCCCGGGGATGTAAACTTTATGTATTGTATTATGATAACCGGAGTGGATTGCATTGAATACCGTCAAAGATGTTCTTAACAGCATAAAGAACTTAAGCCCTTATTCAAAATTTATCGCGAAATACGGCGCTGTTTTGATTATAACGCTTTACACGGCGGCCGTCGTTACATATCTCATCGCGGGAAGAGGTATGGATTATTACCTTATGACGAAACTCAGCGAGGAGCTTATGGAATGTGTAAACCCCTGCGCGGCGATATTGGGCTTGGGGGCCATACTTTTCCAGGCGCTTTACAAACCCGACGCGGAAAGCGAAGAGAACAGATAACGCATGTTAGCATGAAAGGCACATAAAAGCAACCGAAACGGCCTGTCAAAACAATACTGCCGCGGCTGCGTTATACACTGTCGGCAACTTCACAGGATGTCCCGCCATGACCAGTATACGCCGGGCAAAGCAACGGCGTTACCGTAAAAACGCACGGCTCAACACAACCGGTTGAGCCGTTCTTTCCGCTTACTCAGACGGCCTTTCGGCGGCTGTCGGTATCCGAGCATTTTTCCGCGATAATAAAGAAAAGGACAACGAGCAATTCATAAGGAAGGGGCACGAATTCGCCCGGGTTGACCAACGACATCATGACAATCCCGATATAGGACACACCCAATGCCAGTTTAAAAGGCGTCACACGGGTCCAGAGGATTTTATTCCTGATATAAAATTGGTACGCGTACGCGGCCACGCCGACAAGGCCGGTGCTGCCGATAATCTGGAACGGCGCCGAGTTATACCAGTTCAACGAGAATTTTGCCGGCCTCCACAAGTCGTTGTTGCCGAAATAGCCGAGGCCGCGGCCAAAGACGGGGTTGGATTTAAAATCCGCTACGGCTCTTTTATAAAGCTCAACACGCACATCGTCCTTGCTGTCCATGATCCGCTCAATGGTGCTGCCGAAAAAATCAACGAGGAATCCGGAAAAAACAACGGCAACCGACGCGAGCGCTGAAAACAGTAATATATTCCTTTTCCGTTTGTTTTTATCGGCGTATATGATAAACGCGACGCAGAGCAACATTTCCACGCTGCCGAAAATCAACCCGCCCCTCGAGCCGGAAAGCAAAACGCACAGATATTCGATGATACCGGCCCAGAGACAGGCCGGTTTTTTTATGGACGCGTAAAACGAAAACGGCATGGCCAGCATCAGAAATGTCGAGATGTTGTTGCGCCACTGGAAATAAATAATGCCGCGGGAGGCAATGACATCTTTGTATTCAAAAGCGTAATGGCTCAACACCATGAAACAACCGAAAAGCCCGACCAAATGCATAATATTCGAGAATTTCTCCTCAAGGGAGTAACCCGCGCGCCCGTCGAAATGAGAATTCATCAGCAAATACGCAAGCACCAGGCCGAAACCCAGGCCGGCGACATGATAGACGGAAACGAGGGCGAAATAGTCCTTCGCGGAGAGCGAACCGACGCCGCCGAGCGTAACGGCGACGGCGACGGCGGCCAACGCCCAAAAGCTTCTGCCGACTTTGAGCGGCTTTCGAAAATTAACAAAATGAAAGACGATGATCAGAACCGCGGGAACAGCCAGCCACACTAACTTTATGTAGCGGTCATACGAACCATGGCATTTGATCATCAGCATTGTTAAAACAAGAAACGGGAAAGTCGTCGCGATAATGTCCCTGCAAAAGAGAAGGGCCACCAAAATCAACGCCGCGAACACGATGAGGCCGAGGTCTTCGCGGCGGGTGACGGTGGCAACGCAAGCCAATCCAAATGAAAGGGCGATAAAATAGCGGGACATAAAAAATTGTTCAAGCTTTTTGACGAAAGGTGAATTGAAAAGCTTCTGCACCAACGATTTACCCTCTCTTGTTCGGCTCCCTTGCCGTATTGCTATGCGATTCAATATACCATATTTATACATTAATAACAAGCCGGTAACGAATTTATTACATAATTGTAAACTTTATAAAAACGGCTTGATTTTTTACCTGTATATGGATACAATAGGCATTAGCACTCGAGGCTAACGAGTGCTAAACATTACTTTTTTATACGGGAGGAATTTTCATGACCATCAAACCGCTTGCGGACCGCGTAGTCGTCAAGCTTGTCGAGGTTGAGGAAACCACGAAGAGCGGCATCATTCTCGCGGCGTCCGCGCAGGAAAAGCCGCAGATTGCCGAAGTCATCGCGGTAGGGCCCGGCGGCCTTGTGGACGGCAAAGAAGTGCAGATGTATGTGAAGGCCGGCGATAGGGTCATCACCAGCAAGTACTCGGGGACCGAGGTCAAGCTGGACAAAGAAGAGTACACAATCGTCCGCCAAAACGACATTCTCGCGGTAGTCGAATAATTATTTTAGGAGGTATGAAAAATGGCTAAACAAATCGTTTACGGAGAAGAAGCCCGCAAGGTTCTTCAGGCGGGTATCGATAAACTTACCGACACCGTAAAAATCACACTCGGCCCCAAGGGCAGAAATGTCGTTCTTGACAAAAAGTACGGCTCCCCGCTTATCACCAACGACGGCGTAACCATCGCCAAAGAAATTGAGCTTGAGGACGCTTTTGAGAATATGGGCGCGCAGCTCGTTAAAGAAGTCGCCACGAAAACCAACGATGTCGCCGGCGACGGCACCACCACCGCGACGCTTTTGGCGCAGGCGCTTGTCCGCGAAGGGATGAAGAACGTAGTCGCCGGCGCAAACCCGATGGCAGTGAAAAAGG
>DAITOC010000092.1:0-6266 GCA_036834305.1 Clostridiales bacterium | reverse complement strand
AAAGCGGAAATCAAACTTGCAAAAGTCAAACAGAATAAATCAATTAGGTATCCAATAGGCACAAAGGATAAGTATATTGAAATTTGGATATCCATCGAGAAAAAATAACCGTTGTAAATACTGTTTGTGATGTGCGCGCATGGTAAAAAATCCACAGTAATTTCTTACTGCGGCACCTTGTCGTTCTTGTTTTTCATGCTTTCCATCGGGTTAAGATTCAGGTTCAAAAGCTCGACAATCGTGTTGAGCCTTTTTTGTTTGCCTTCTTGCGTCGCTTAACGGTTCATATCAGCAAGCCGGATGATCGTGTATTGATCTTCGAGATAAGCCGTGTAATCTGTTTTCGGCAGGATGACGCCTTTCTCAAGGTCGGTGGAAATCAGCTGCGCGCCGCTCGCGAGGGCGGCCGCTTTTTTTGCTTCGTCATAGGTTAGATTGTCATCCATCCGGGTGCGGACAATGTAATGGCTGTCGAAAGGCTTCGGGCGTAATCGTAAAAGGCTTTCGGTGCCAGCGGCAGCGCCGCGAGGATGGCAAAGATAAACGACACGGTTTTAATAAAACGTGTTTGCACTATATGGTACCCCCGGTGTAAGTACCCCAGCTTCGAATGCGCCCTTTCATTTCGTGAATTCCCAAAATGCCGTAGGCGAAGCCCTTTTTCACAAGTTCCTCGGGCAGAAATTCGTCGTATTTTTCAAAAAGCGGCACTTCGCCGGGGTAGATGAGTTCCATCGGGTCGAGAGGCTGTTGTTCGGCCTCTTTAAGGACTTGGAAGAACTCTTCTTTGCCGGCCTTCATCTTGAACTGGATAAAATACGGCCTTGACGAGTCCATGGCGGAAAGGCCGAGCGCGGGCGCGCACCGGCGTTTGAGAAACCGCTCGAGGGCGAGGAAGGCGTAGGTTCCCAGCCACGGGAACAGGCACCACATGTCGCCGCCGAGGTTGAGAAGCGTTTCCCGCGTCATGCCGGAATGAACGGCCGTGTGCCGCGCTTCTCCGAGCCTCGCGACGGCGTTTTTCATTAAGTACGGGTAGACCGTTTCCTCGCGCAGGACCGTTTTCATTTGCTCCAAAACTTTCGTGTTAATGTCACCGGGGCATTGCCCGAAATACGCGGGGACTTTGCCCTTCACCTGCTCGCAGTAAACCAGATGCCGCTTGTGGTCGATTTCCTCAACGATCCACACATGGCCCGCCAAAGCCAATTCTTCGCCGACGGGCGGCGGCATGACGATGGTGCCGAGCTCGTGCGAACGGCTGCGGACGGTGTATTCTTCGTTTTCTTTGAACACGGCGTAGAATTTGTAGGAGTTCGTCAGCCTTTCGCCAGCCAGACCGACAATCAGCCCGCCCTCCTCGGTTTTCTGAATATGGTCCGTCGCCAGCAGGTGCGTCAACAGCAGTTTGTAATCGTCCTGCGTGATGCGGTGGAAAACACTCAGCGAAAGCACGCGTGACGCCAGACCGGCGGGCGAGAGTTCCCCGCTCGACGCCAATACGCACATCGTTTGGTGGTATAACAAACTGAACGGCAGCCGGTCGAGTTTCGGCGGTTCCACCCAGCGCTCGCGGGTGTACAATTCCACGAGCGCGATGCCCTGCAAAAGTTCCCACGGTATCGTCACCGGCAGCATAGCCCTCGGCTCGGGCTGTTCCTCACGCATGACAAACCACATTTCCGGCGGCATGTCGCGCCGGCCCGTGCGGCCCATGCGCTGTAAAAAGGAGGACACCATAAACGGCGCGTCGATTTGAAACGCGCGTTCGAGCCGGCCGATGTCGATACCGAGTTCGAGCGTCGCGGTGGTGACGGTGGTTTGAAACTGCTCGTCGTCCTTCATGACCGCCTCGGCGGTTTCACGGTAAGAGGCCGACAGATTGCCATGGTGAATTAAAAAGCGGTCGGGTTCCCGGTTCGCTTCGCAATACTGCCGCAGCGTGGTGGTCACCGCCTCGCATTCCTCGCGGGAGTTGACGAACACCAGGCACTTTTTCCCCCGGGTGTGCTCAAAGATGTAGCCCATGCCGGGGTCGGCGTTTTGCGGCGCGGTGTCGGTTTGGATATCCATGACCGGCAGGGCATCCGGCAGATTCTTATCCTCCGCCGACTGCGTTCCCTGTATATAGAAATGTTCCATGGAAAGGCGCCACTTGGCGCCTTTTACTTCAATTTTCGGGACGACGGTGTTTCGCCCCGTGCCGGATGACAGGAAATTCCCCGTTGTTTCCAAATCACCGATGGTAGCGGAAAGGCCGATTCGCCTCGGGTTGACGCCCGCGAGTTTGGAAAGCCGTTCGATCAGGCACAGCGTCTGGCCACCGCGGTCGCCGCGCATGAGCGAATGCACCTCGTCGATGACGATGAACCGCAGGTCGCCGAACATGCGCGGAATATACGCGTGTTTATGAAGCAGCAGGGCTTCGAGCGACTCCGGGGTAATCTGCAAAATGCCCGAAGGGTTTTTCAGCAACTTCGCTTTGTGCGACTGCGACACATCGCCGTGCCAGTGCCACACGGGAATGTTCGCTTCGGCGCACAAATCGTTCAGGCGCGTGAACTGGTCGTTGATGAGCGCCTTTAAGGGGCCGATGTAAACCGCGCCGACCGACGCCGGCATATCCTCGGTGAACAGCGTCAGGATGGGAAAAAAGGCCGCTTCCGTTTTCCCCGACGCGGTGGAGGCGGATAGCAGAACATTGTCGTCGGTATGAAACACCGCGTCGCCCGCCGCGACCTGAATGGCGCGCAGGGCTTCCCAGTTGTTGCGGTAGATAAAATCCCGGATAAACGGCGCGTACCGGTCGAATATATTCATTTTAAATCTCAAACTCCTCGAACTCTTTTTCGAGCGTTTCGTCGTTGACCTGCGTTTTCGCGAATTCAAACTGTTCCGAGCCGAGAAGTTCCGCCACCTTGACGGCCGGGTTTTGGAACGCGATGTTCAACAACTCGATAAAATCGCGGATGACCTCGCGGGGCGTGATGTTCGTGTCCGCCCCGATGCGGCTGAACTCGATTTTTATAAAAGCGATCAAATCTTCCTGGCTGAGCGTCCGCTCATATTCAAACAAGCCGGCGTGGATATCGGCGAGTTTTTCGATGAGCACGAGCATTTCCTCATAGGTCAGGGGCGACAGTTTGATGACCGGCGCGAGCACATCCTTAATGCCCTCGCGGCTGAAGCGCCCTTCCTCCAAACGGGATTTGAGCGCCTCATAACTGAAAACGCCTCGGCGCGTGTCCTCAAGGCTCTGGGGCGTTCCGCTCATGATAATGCCCAGATACCCGGCTTTCCCTTGCAGGGTGTCGTTGTACATCGTGAGGATTTTTTCGTAGTTGTACTGCCGGGTGATGCTGTTGGGAATTTTATAGATATTGACCAGCTCGTCGATTAAAACCAAAAAGCCGTTGTAACCCGCTCTTTTGAGGAAAACGGCGAACAGTTTGATATACTCGTACCAGTCGTCGTCCGTGATGGCGATGTTTACCCCGAGGTCCGCTCTCGCTTCCGTTTTGTTCGCGTACTCCCCGCGGAACCATTTGACGACCTTTGCTTTGTTTTCATCGCTGCCGTCGATGTACGACCGGTAATACAGGGTCAGCAATTTCGCGAAATCAAAGCCGTGCACCATTTCGTTGAGCGAATGGATGACTTCATAGATTTTCTTTTCGACCAGCCGGTTGAAAGCGGCGTCATGGTTATTCATTCCGGTTTCCGCCGCGGTTTCGCTTTGGATGCCGCTGATCCACCGGTCGAGTATCAGCGAAAGCGCGCCGCCTTCGGGCCTTGTTTTGGTCGACATATTGCGGATAAGTTCCTTGTAGGTGGCCAGCCCCTGCCCTTTCGTTCCCTGCAGGCGCCTCTCGGGCGACAGGTCGGCGTCGGCGACGACGAAGTTCCTGTCCATCGCGTAGTTGCGGATGGTTTGCAGCAAAAAGCTTTTGCCGCTGCCGTACTTGCCCGCGACGAAACGGAAGGACGCGCCGCCGTCTGCGATAATTGCCACATCGTGCAAAAGGGCGTTGATTTCCGTCTCCCGCCCGACGGCGATATACGGCAGGCCGATTCTCGGCACGACGCCGCCTTTCAGGGAATTGATGAGTACGGTCGCTATTCTTTTCGGTACATTCATTCGCGAACGATTCCTTTCAGTTCTTCCGCATAGTCTTCCAAAACCAGCGGCTTGTCTCCGTCAAAAACAATCACGGTGTCGCCGAACCGGTCAAACAGTTTTTCGTTGACAGCGTCGACAAGCACTGACTCCATCAACCCGTTTGAGCGGACAAGCTCGCCGTACGCTTTTCCGTACAGCAGGCAGGCCAAAAACCGGCGTTCCGTTTCGCTCAGGCCGGTTTCTCCGCACCCTGCGGTTTCCGCGGCGGCCGGCGCAGCAACGGCCAGCTTTTCATGCTCTTCTTCCACGATGAGCTTGTTCTGCGTTTTCAAAGCGGCTTTCCGGATACCGTGCAGCTTGGAAACATCGATTTCGATTTTCGGCAGAGCTCTCTTTCTTTTGGCCTCCAGATACCGGTCGATTTCCCGGTTGATGGTATCGGTCATGATTTTGGTTGTCTTGCCTGTTTTCAGCGCGGCGTTCCAACCGTACTTTTGGCGTATGAGGGCGTCGACGGTTTTCAGCAGCGCGCCGACATGCCGGCTTTTGTTGCTGTAATAAAAAAACCGTTCACAGGTCCAGTTTCCGTTTTTGCAGCGGTATTTGCAGATGTCGCTAACTTCGTACACCGTGTCTTTGTGCTTTGCTTTCTCAAAAAAAACGGCAGAACGGAACATCGTGTAGCTGTCGGTATAACTGCGCCCTAACAGCTTTTCGCACAAGCCGTTTTTGCGGTTCTTGTCATAATACTCCGAAAGCGCCGCGATCACATTGTGGACGACCGCCTTCATATCGTCGGGATTCTGTTTGAAAAACTTCGATTTTTCAAGGTTATATGACGACAGGGAATTGAGCGCTTGAAACACTTCCTCCGCGCTGTGAGACGGATAATCCAGCAGGATGAACAGCGCTTCGTCCGAGCGTGTGTCCTCCAATTCCCCGAGCAGCGTCTTGTCGAGGTCGTGGTAAACGATATAGTCCTTTAGCCAAAGCGTGACATAATGGGTGATATGGCTGTCCATATCCCTGTAAGTTTCCCAGAAGTTTTTCAGCGTGAAAAAGCCTTCCTCCGCGGTCTTCACGCCGATTTGGTTGAGAAGCTCGTAGATATAGACAAACACAAAGGACAGGGAGGTTTTTTCGATGTTGCCCCGCCGGACTTTGGTCCTCCAGGCAAAATAGCCACGCAGCTGCATATCGCTCATAGACTGGTAGGTCGGGAAATACCGCACGAACTCCCCGCGGTAGTCAAAATCGTCCTCATAGTCTTCCATCAGCTTGCCCTGTTGGTAAAACAACTTTACGCCGGACGAATAGTCGAACCCGTAACCGCCGGCAATTTTCCGCATTTCGCGAATCAACGGCGGCGCATGGTTGACGATTTGCGCCGCGGTTTTGAGTATCGGCTCGTCGCGGTACACGCCGGTTGTTATATTCCTGCTTTTCGCCAGCTTCGTGTTCGATAAAATCTCTTCAATCAGTTTTTTGACGTCGGCCAAACCTCCGCCTCCCGGCTCGCTATTCCTCTGCTGTCTTTGTTACGGCAATTCAAACCCGCAGGATTTCGCGGCTTTGACATACTCCCGCAGTCCGATGTCCGGCATACCGGACATATAAGGTTGCGTGAAAAACCTAACAAAATATTATACCATAACAAAGGCTCATTATAAAGGTTTTCTTGCAACGAAATTGCCCGCTATGCTATAATAATTTTAACAAACTCATCCGGCAGGAGAAAATCCGATGCGACTCTTTTTTTGGGTAACCGATTTGCTGATTCCCGCCTCGATGGTGCTCTTCGCCGTTGTGTTTCTCAAGCGCCCTCCGAAAAAGATCAACGCCTTCTACGGCTACCGGACGAAGCGCTCCATGGCGTCGAAAGAAGCGTGGGACTTCGCGCACAAACTATGCGGAAAAGCGTGGCTTTGGATCGGTTTGTTCCTCCTTGCGCTGATAGCCGCGGGCAAGGTGTTTTTGGAAATCCCGCCCGAATACTTAAGCCTTGTGAATTTAAGCGTAACCGTCATCGCGATGACGGCGCCGATACCGTTCGTCGAGAAGCGGCTGAAAGACCGATTCGGAAAATAGAATTTATAAAGGCGGCCGGTTGCGATGAAAGAAACAAAAACTGAATTGAAAGACATGG
>DAITOC010000091.1:0-6274 GCA_036834305.1 Clostridiales bacterium | reverse complement strand
AACAAAAGCAGAACCACCAACGGCATCAGCCCCGCGAAAATCCTTGCGATGCGGAAGGCCAGCTGCGTGAGTTCCTCGTTCGACCGTTTAAAGCGGTTGTCTTCGTATTGAGATCGGTTAAAAGCCCGGATGACGCGAATGCCCGTAAGCTTCTCCCTCAAAATTTTGTTCAGCGAATCGGTTTTCAGTTGCATGAGCCGAAACATCGGAATAACTCTTCGGGCAATCAGAAAAGCAATCAAAGAAATTACGGGGATGACGATGAATAAAACCATGGAAAGCTTCCGGTTCATCCGAAAGGCCATAAAAACGCCGCCGACCATCAAAACCGGGGCGGCGATTACCGTTCGAAGAATCGCGATAAGCATTTCCTGAATCTTGTTGATATCGTTCGTGTTTCTCGTGATCAGGGAGGGCGTGCCGATTTTATCGATGTCGCATTGCGACAAACTCTCGACTTTCTTGAAAACGGCCCCCCGGACCGTGCGGCCGAAACCGGTGGCGGTTCTTGAGGAGCAATAGCTTGTGCCGACCGCCGCGAAGGTGGAGACGGCCGAAATGGCAATCATCCAAAGACCCTTTTGAAAGATGAAATCCCTGTCGCCGTTGCTTATGCCGATATTGACAAGATCGGCCATAAGTGTCGGCAGCAGCAGCTGCAGCGCGTTGTTGGCGAGCGAAAGAAAGACGGTCAGGGCGGCGAAATATTTCAATGGTTTTAAAAATTTCAACAATTTCAGCAAACCGGTAACCTCCTGTGAAATGCCCGCGGCAAACGGGGGAGAGGCGAACGAATAATCCGTGGCAGCGGCAAGCTTCTATAGTTTAGCATTTTTGGCTTGTTTTTACAATATGTTTCCGCTTGCTCGAGCCGGCTTCTGTGCTTGTCAAGTTTCGGCCGCCGTTTGAATATATCTTAATCAACGGCCGAAGCGGTTACGCGGCAAAACGGAGGAGTAAACATGGAGTGGCACGCGCTGTCCGCGCGGGATACCCTCGCGGAACTCAAGACCGACCCTGTGAAAGGGTTATCCCAAAAGCAGGCAGACAAACGATATGAATCGGAAGGGCCCAACACCCTGGCCGAAAAGAAGAAAAAAAGCCTGGCGGGGAAATTCCTCGAACAGTTTTCTGATTTTCTTGTGATTGTTCTTCTGGTTGCCTCCGGGATATCTTTCGCGACTTCCTATGTTGACGGAAGCGGTGACTACATGGATTCCGTCATCATTCTCATCATCGTGATTCTCAACGCTGTCATCGGCGTCGTTCAGGAAAACAGGGCCGAGCGGGCGTTGGACGCGCTGAAAAAACTCTCGGCGCCCACGGCGTCGGTCATCCGAAACGGAAAGGGGGCCAGGATTCCCTCCGCCCGCGTCGTAAGCGGCGATATCCTTGTTTTGTCCGCAGGAGACCTTGTGCCGGCTGACGCGAGGCTTATCGAAAGCAATGCCCTGAAGGCGGAGGAAAGCGCGTTGACGGGGGAATCGCTGCCCTCAAAGAAAAACGCGGATGCGGCAGCGGCGGCCGCGTGCCCTCCGGCGGACCGGAAAAACATGGTTTTCTCCTCAACGGTTATCGTGGCCGGCAACGGCAAAGCCGTTGTTACGGAAACAGGCATGAACACGCAGGTCGGCCGCATAGCAGGCCTTCTCAATGAGCAGGAAACGCCGCAGACGCCTCTGCAAATCCGGCTGGCGAAAGCCGGCAGAGTTTTGGGGACGATTGCCATGCTTATCTGCGCATTGATTTTTCTGATCGGTGTCTTGAGAAAAACCGATATTCTTAACAGTTTTATGCTCGCTGTCAGCCTGGCGGTCGCCGCCATTCCCGAAGGCTTGCCGGCGATTGTCACGGTGGTGTTGTCCATCGGCGTGCAGAGGATGGCGAAAAATAACGCGATTATCCGCCATCTGCCGGCCGTGGAAACGCTCGGAGGAGCGACGGTCATCTGTTCGGATAAAACCGGCACACTCACGCAGAACCGGATGACCGTCACCGATGTGTATTCACCCGAAGGCAAAACCGTGAAAAACGCCGAAAGCGCCGTAAATATTCTGCGGTTTGCCGGCTTGTGCTGCAACGCGACCCTGACGGGCAAGGGTTCCTCGCTAACCGCGCGCGGCGACCCTACCGAAAACGCGATTCTTCTAGCCGCCCATCAGGCGGGAATAGCCGTTTCCGACATCCTTAAGGCGTATCCTCGAGTCGGCGAAAACCCGTTCAGTTCCGAGCGCAAGCGGATGTCAACGGTGCACCGCGGCGAAGACGGGCTTTTCATGGTCACAAAAGGCGCTCCCGATGTGCTCCTTGAACGCTGCGGGCAGGTATCCGTGGCAGGCAGGGTTTATCCTCTGACACAGGAAAAAAAGCGGGAGATACTGAGCCATAACGAAAAAATGGCGCGCGAGGCGCTTCGCGTCATCGCGGTTTCGTTTAAACCGATCGGCTCGCTTTCCGAAGCGACGGAGGATTCTCTTGTCTACCTCGGGCTCATCGGCATGATTGACCCGCCGCGAAAAGAAGCGGCGGCGGCCGTGAGAACCTGTAAAACCGCGGGCATCGTGCCTGTGATGATCACCGGTGACCACGCCGCGACAGCCCGCGCCGTCGCCGAAAAACTCGGTATCGCCGAATCGGGCGACGCCGTCATAACGGGCAGGGAAATAGACAGCGCCTCTCCCGAACAACTCGCCGAAAAAGCCCGGCGGTGCAGGGTCTTCGCGCGGGTGACACCCGAGCATAAAGTCCGGATTGTCGACGCGTTCCGGGCCAACGGCCACATCGTCGCCATGACCGGCGACGGCGTCAACGACGCGCCGGCCTTAAAAGCCGCCGATATCGGCTGCGCGATGGGCCGAAGCGGCACGCAAGTCGCCAAAGAGGCCGCCGACATGATTTTAACGGACGACAACTTCGCGACAATCGTCAAGGCGGTGGAGCAAGGCGGGGGAATTTTCAACAACATACGAAAAGCGGTTCATTTTTTATTAAGCTGCAATTTCGGCGAAATTCTCGTGATCTTCGCCGCGTCCATTCTCGGCATGCCGACACCTCTGCTGCCGATACAGCTGCTGTGGGTTAACCTCGTCACGGATTCGCTCCCCGCTTTGGCGCTGGGGACGGAGAAAATCGAAAAGGATGTGATGAGCCGGCCGCCTTCCCCCTCAAAAAAGAGTTTTTTTGCCGACGGACTTTGGCTCGATATCGTGTTGGAGGGTTTTCTTATCGGTTTTCTCACGCTCTTCGCGTTTGTGTTCGGGTTAAGGCATGACGGCCTCGCCGCCGGCAGAACGATGGCGTTCGCGACGCTGAGCCTCAGCGAGATCGCACACGCATTCAATGCCCGTTCGGAACACTCCCTGTTCGCCATCGGCCCGCTGTCGAACAAACGGCTTGCGGCGGCGGCGGCTGTTTGCGCGCTCATGCAGGTCAGCGCGGTCAGCCTCACGCCGTTGACCGGCATATTCAATACCGTCGCGCTGCTTCCTTCGCAATGGCTTTTTGTCGCCGCGCTGTCGCTCGCTCCGCTCGTTGTGATGGAATTCATGAAAGCGCTCACCGGCCATATCCCCCGCCGTTCGCGTCCGGTTGGACAACGCCGGTTAAATCGTTGACGACTTCGCCGGCGAGCATCAGGCCCGCCGTCGCCGGCACATACGCCGTGCTGCCGGGAATTTGCCGGCGCGGCGTTTTGGTTTCCTCTCCGGAAAGGGCAGGTTTCAACGGCAATTCTGTGGAATAAACGACTTTCAGGTTGTCGATTCGGCGAAGGCGGAGTTCTTTGCGTATCACCTTCGCCAAGGGGCAGACGGATGTTTTGTATATATCCGCGACTTCGAGCGCCGCGGCGTTGAGTTTATTTCCGGCGCCCATGCAGCTGATGACCCGGACGCCGGCTTGTTTGCACCGGACGACGATCTCGATTTTTCCCGTTACGGTGTCGATGGCGTCGACGACGTAATCGTAGACGGAAAAATCGACTTCGCCCGAGGTCTCCGGCGTGAAGAATATCGGAAAGGCGTTGACAACCGCGGCCGGGTTAATGTCCGCGATACGGTCCCGTGCGGCGTCGACCTTGTATCTGCCGATGGTTTTATGCGTCGCGATAATCTGCCTGTTCAGGTTTGTCAGGCAGACTTTATCGTTGTCGAAAAGGTCCAGCGTCCCGACGCCGCTTCTTGCCAGGGCTTCGACAGCATACCCGCCGACGCCGCCGACGCCGAAAACGGCGACGCGCGCCCGAAACAGCTTTTCCATCCCGTCTTCGCCGAAAAGAAGCTGTGACCTTGAAAACTGTGAATGCATAGGCGCATCTCCCGTTGAAAAGCGCGCCCCAAGGACGCGCTCAGCCAAGTATCTTTTTGACCTCCGGCAGCAAGTGCTTTGTGTCAATGTTTTTCAGCAGGTGCGCGTCCGTTCCGTAGCGGAACGACACGCCGGCCTCCCTGCCGATATGCCAAAGACGCCGGCCGAAGGCCGGGTCGCCGAGGATGGCGCCGCAGTTGATTTCAAAAGCGGTCGAGCGGTTTTTGGCGAGCGTGAGCAAATCGCCGAGCTCGTTGTCCGTTATCTCCCTTGTAACAGCCGTTCGGTCCTCAATCTCTTTGATAAAGCGACCGATGAGAGGATGGGCTACGCAGTCGGCTCTGTCGCTCTCGATGAGCGCCGAAATCACCCGGATGGCGTGGTTGACATAGCCGCGTGTCGATCGATCCTCGGGCTTGTCCCAAAAATCCAGATGGTAGTGGTTGCACGAATAGAGCCTGTAATCGAGGGCTTGCCGGACTTCTTCGTTTTCGAGGCTCTTTCCCGGCGCGAAGGCGGAAAGTTCCGCGCCGATGAATACTTTCAGGCCGGGTTCCATGCCCCGCGTTTCTTCGCGCAGGGTCCGTATATGCGTGAGGTAATCGTCGTTTGTGATGTCGTCGTTGAAGTGGTCCGTCAGGGCGATGGCCTCAAGCCCCGCGAGCCGGGCTTCCCGTAAAATATCCGGCACTTTCATCTCTTCCTTGGCGCATCGCGAAAAGACGGTATGAATGTGCAGGTTTTGCCTTGCGAGCGCGTCAAGGTCATAGTCGGCTTTGTAGATACTCATTCGTCCTCCGCTGTATCGGGTTTGGCGCTGCTTGTCTCCTCAAGCGTTTCCGAGGGCCCGGTTTCCGCGGGCGTTTGCGTGGTTTCGGTCTGCTTGCGTGTGGTGAGGATATCGGGTTGTTTTTGCGTGTGGTTGACGGCCTCCGGCGGGTCCGTCGCCTGAATGGCGCCGATATAATAGCTTTCCCCGCTGTCCCTGAGAGTTATTCTCATAAACTTATCCGGAGCGGGCCGCACAATTTCACCCTGTTTGTTTTGGTCCCATTCGCTCGTGCCTACATATCCGACGGTCAGTACAATGGAATCTCCCTTTTTGTCGATGGTGTAGACCTTGGGGTAGTACAACGGTATGACGCCCGTCAAAGGGATGATATACGATTCGCGCGATTGGTCATACGCGAATCCGTAGGAACTGTCCGAAATGCTCGTGTGGACAGGCTTCACCTCATTGCCGAACAGTTTTTTGAACTGCACCTCAACATCCCCCTTCGGAATGAGGATGTCGCCCTCCGCGTATTCGTATTCGTCGGGTTTTATATCGTCGTTGAGCAGCGCCCAAACAGCCGAATCGAGCAACTGGGTCATCTTCGCCTTGCTGATGTCGTCGAAGGGGTCCGGGTCGTTCATAACGACAGGGGCCAAAAAACTCTCATACTCGATTTTTTGTTCCGTGTCGTCCGTCAGTTTTTTCACGCCTTTGATTCCGCTCGATAGTAAAGTAACGGCCCCCACGACGGCAAGGGCGATTACCGCGAGCCCGAGAGGGAACGCCCATGGATGCTTCCTTTTTTTTGCGCTGCGTTTATCACTCATTGGTTTGAATGCCTCCCCGAACACCTATTCTCTTATCTGGCCGGAACCGAGCACAATGTATTTTTCGCTTGTCAGGTGTTCCAAACCCAGAGGGCCTCTTGCGTGGAGTTTTTGGGTGGAAATACCGATTTCGGCGCCGAAGCCGAACTCCCCGCCGTCGGTGAAACGCGTGGAGGCGTTGACATACACCGCCGCGGCGTCGACTTGCGCGACAAACTTTTGTGAAGAGGCATAGTCCCCGGTGACGATGCACTCGCTGTGCCCTGAGCCGTATTTCGCGATATGGCATATCGCCTCGTCGACGCTGTTAACCACCTTCACCGCGAGAATCATGTCGAGGTACTCCGTTCCCCAATCTTCCTCAACC
>DAITOC010000090.1:0-6388 GCA_036834305.1 Clostridiales bacterium | reverse complement strand
GACCGCGTGCGTGTTTTTCGCGCTGACGCTCATTGTTAACGCGGTGACTCGTTTCGGCGACGCGTCGTCCCTGTATTTTGACAACCAAAACCAGATGATCATGAAATCCGGCGTTTATCCGCTTTTTTTTGAAGCCATTTTCGCGGTTTTCGCGGCCTTGTACCTTGCGGTTTTGGCGATAGGGTATTTTAACGGCCGGGCTGACCCTTCCGAGTATAAACTTTTGGCCATCACTCCTTTGTTATGGAGCATCTGCCGCATACTGCACCGTTTTATGAGAACCATCAGTTTTGTCAATGTGTCCGACCTGTTTTATGAGTTGTTCATGCTTGTTTTCCTCATGCTGTTTTTTATGGCCATGGCGCAGGTCGTTTCACGCGTCGACACCGAAAGAAACGATTGGAAGTTGTTTGCCTACGGGTTGCCCGCCGGTATTTTATGCCTGTTGTGTTTCGTACCCCGGGCGATTTTGGTTCTTGTGGGCAAATCGGAACTTCTGGCCGTTTTGTCCGGCCCGGAAGTGTGTGACTTGGGCGCCGCGCTGTTTATTCTCTCGCTTTTGCTGGGTAAAATGACAATACTGGATAAAAAGGATAAAGCGTAACCTATGGACCTCAAGTCATTCTTCGACAATATGCTGCTGGCCGCCGAACAGGTCGCTATTCTGTATGTGATTGTGTCAATTGGCGTATTGGGTGACAAGACGGGTCTCTTTACGGAAAAGACCGCGCGCCTGTGCACAAACCTTTTGTTCTTTATCATCACTCCTGCCGTTATTGTGCGCTCGTTCCTGGCAATCGAGTATGAGCCGCGAAAGGCCGGGGGCCTGTTTATTGCCATTGGCTGCGGCCTGCTGATGCATACCATTGCCGCGCTGATGAATATGCCGCTGTTCCGGAAAGGGGATAAGAGCAAAAATGCCGTTTATAAATTCGCCTGTGTTTACGGGAACTGCGGTTATATGGCGTTGCCGCTTGCGGACGCGATTCTTGGCCCCGAGGGTGTATTCTACTGCTCGGCGGTTATTATGTCTTTTCAAATGTTTGTGTTCACGCACGGGATTTATATCATGTCCGAAGCGGACGAAAACGGCAAGAGGACATTTCGTTTTTCCAAACTCATCGTCAACCCCGGCAGTCTGTCTGTTTTAGTCGGTTTGCCTCTTTTCCTGTTAGGCCTCGGCGACAGTATACCGGCCATCATCATTCGGCCCGTTCAATACATAGCAAGCATGAATACGCCGTTGGCTATGCTGATTTTCGGGACATACCTCGCCAATGTGCGTGTAAAGAAAGTGTTCGCTGACAAAAGGGTGTTCGGCGTGGCGCTCATGAAACTTCTTGTGCTGCCCATTGTCATGCTTTGCCTGTATAAACTCTTCGGTATCAGCGGTATTCTGCTTTCCTCGCTTGCCATCTCCGCGAGCGCGCCCTCCGCGAACAACACCGTCATTTTCGCCGCCAAATACGGTAAGGACACGGCGCTCGCTTCGCAGACTGTCGCGGTTGTCAGTTTCATTTCCATCGCAACAATGCCTTTTATGATCGCTCTGACGAAAGTGATCGGGTGACGGAGGAAACGATGAGCCTTGAAACGATTTTGAATGACATCTCCCCCTCGTGGGGAGTTTGTGATTTTTCCCCGTTGAAAGACGAACTGCTTGATCGGCGCGTCAAAGTTTCTTCAATCGACGGGTACCAAAGCATCGTCGTCGCGCTTTTTCCGTATTATTTGGGCGAAGACGCTTACGCCGGCCTGAACATCTCACGGTACGCCGTTGTGCCCGACTACCACGGAGTGGTCATGAAAAGGCTTGAAAAGGCGGCGGGCAGGCTGAAAGACGAATTTCCGGACGGCCGATTTACCCCGTTTACGGATAACTCACCGATTCCGGAGGTGCGCGCGGCGGTCCTTGCGGGTTTGGGGTATCAGGGCAGGCACGGCTTGCTGATTCATCCCGCCTACGGTTCCTGGGTTTTTATCGGCGAAATCCTGAGTTCGGTTCGTTTTGAACCGTCCGTGCCGGGCTCAACAGGCGGCTGTGGAAACTGCCGCCTGTGCGCCGACGCTTGCCCGGCAAATATACTCGATGCGAACCGGCCGGATAAAACCGGCTGCGTGTCAAACATCAGCCAAAGAAAAGGTGTTTTAACCCCCGAACAGGAAAAACTTTTAAGAAGCGCGGGCAGCGCCTGGGGCTGCGATATCTGCCAGACGGCCTGCCCGGCCAACGCGAACGCGAAGCCGGCGCCGATTGATGAATTTCGTCACTCGGTGAAAGCGCGTGTGGATAAGGATACGGAAACACAAGGCCGCGCGTTTGCCTGGCGCGGCAAGGAAGTCATCCGAAGAAACCTCGATATATTGAAAAACGGTGAATCGCTTTGATTAAAGACGCGGCAGAAGCGGAAAATTCTTATATATGGAAAGCAATACGGGACCACAACCGCCGGAACCGGGCCAACTATCATACGCCGGCGCACAAAGGCTCCGCGGAATGCCTGGCGCCTTTGGCCGGTGTTTTGGGCTTGGATTTGACGGAACTGCCCGACACCGGCAGTTTGTTCGACGGCGAAGGCGCCACGGCGCAGGCCGAGGCTTTTGCCGCCGGTGTTTTTAAAACCGCGGCCACCTTCATGAGCGCGGGCGGCTGCACGCTGTGCGTTCAGGCCATGCTTCGAATTGCCGCACCCCGGGGCGGTAAAGTCATTTGCGGAAGAGTTATCCATCGTTCCGCCGTCAACGCGATGGCCCTGCTGGGTATCGATCCGGTCTGGGTGGAACCCGACCGCTCCGCCGGGCCGGGCTTCGCGGGCAGAATAACCGGGGAAGCCGTCGGCGCCGCTCTCGAAAAGAACCCGGACGCGAAAGCCGTTTATATAACGACACCCGATTATTTCGGTGTGTTGAGCGATATAAACGCCATATCGCTATGCGCGCGGGAGTATGCCGTTCCGGTGATTGTCGACAACGCTCATGGGGCGCATCTTCCGTTTATCGACGACGCTTACAGCCCTCTCGCGAGGGGCGCCGCCATGAGCGCGGATTCCGCGCATAAAACCCTGCCCGTGCTGACGGGCGGCGCGTGGCTGAATATTGCCTCCGCGGATTTCGCCGCCGGCGCGCGCGACGCGCTTTCCCTGTTCGGCTCGACAAGCCCGTCTTACCCGATAATGCTGTCGCTTGATTTGTGCGCGCGCTGGCTGGCTGACGGCGGGCCCGCGGCGCTGCGCGCGCTGGCCGCCGAAATCGCTCAACTGAAAGTTTTCGCCGAAAGCCTAGGCTTTGAACTGCCCGCCGGCGAGTGCGACCCGCTGCGAATCGCTTTCCATACCGGCCGTTTCGGATTGGATGGCCGGGAAGCGGCGGAACTGTTGAGGCAAAACGGAGTCGAACCCGAATACGCAGGACCGGCCGGTGCCGCGCTGATTCCCTCACCGTTCAATACGCCCGCTGATTTTGAGGCGCTGCGCGGAGCGCTCGAAGCCATATCCCGGCGGCCGGCCGTCAAAAGCCTGCCGCGGTTTTTCCATACCGGGCTGCCCGAAACCGCCATGAGTCCGCGCGAAGCGCTTTTGTGCGACAAAGAAACCGTCGCGGCCGAAAACGCCGTAGGCAGGGTGGCGGCGCAGACGGTGTGCCCCTGCCCGCCGGCGATTCCCGCCATAATCCCCGGGGAAGTCATCGGCCGGCAAACCCTGCGGGTTTTTGAAGATTATGGCATAAGAAACATAGCTGTTGTAAAAAGCGGCTTTTCACATTATAATAAATAAGGGAACGAAGGAAGGAGGCGATCGGAATGAAACTGATCATAGCGATTGTTAACAACGATGACTGTCACGCCGTTCTCGGTGAAATCACCCGGAACGGGTTGAGCGCGACAAAGCTCTCCACCTCGGGCGGATTTCTCAGGGCCGGCAACGCCACCTTGCTTATCGGCGTCGAGGAGGAGAAGGTCAGCGAGATCATCGAGATTATTCGGCGCTTCAGCAGCAAGCGGACGCAGCTTATTCAGGCGAACCCCGCTTTTTCCGGCGAGTCTTTCATACCGATGCCCGTCGAGGTCACCGTCGGAGGCGCGACGGTGTTTGTGCTGGATGTTGAGAATTTTTACAAGCTTTAATACGACGGGAGTAATCCATGGGTTTTCAAGACCTGCCTTTGTCCGAGAGGCTAAAACGGTATATTAACGAAGCAACCGGTTCCGACAAGCTGCCCAACACCATCATCGTCAGCGGCGGCAATTTGGACGACAGGCAAAAGCTTTGCAACCTTGTCGCTGCCGCCCTGTTATGCGAAGGGGACGGCGAAAAACCCTGCGGGCGCTGCCGCCATTGCAAGAAATCGCTGAAAACCGTCAAAAAGGAAGTTAAGACGCCTAAAAAAACAGCGGAAGATCCGGAAGACGACGATGAGCAAATGGATAAGGAGCCGGAGCCGGAGTCCGCGAGCAAGGAAGTTTTTCCGCAGCCTTGCCATCAGGACATACAATGGGTTTCCGGCAATACAAAAACAACCAAAAAGAGATTTGCTATCGAAGTTACGCGAAAAATAGCATCCGAAGCATATTTCTATCCCGGCGAGGCGAAAGTCAAGGCTTATATATTGAGCCGGTCACATACCATGACGAATGAGGCGCAGAACTCCCTTCTGAAAGTTCTGGAGGAACCCCCGGTTTTCACGTATTTCATTCTGGAATGCAAAACCATCGGCGCTATGCTGCCGACTGTTCTTTCGCGCGCGGTTGTGTTTGACCTCGGCGAGCCGGACGAATTCGCGGCGGCAGAGACAAAAAAAGAGAAAGAAAAGCTGCTCCTGGCCAAGTCGACTGCAGCGCAGCTGGCGGAGGCTGTCTTGTCGAAAAATGAATTTGATATGGTGCGCATGACCGCTGTTTTTGAAAAAAAGAAGGATTTGATGAAGCCCTGCCTCCACGAGTTGATTTTAATATTCCGTGACGCGATGACCGCAAAATACGGCTGCGACAACCCGATGTCCTCCTCACCCGGCACGGTGAAAAACCTAGCGGCCGAGCTGACCGGCGAACGGCTTGCCTTTTTGGCGCAGGAAACCGGAAAACTGCTGTATGCCTGTGACAACAGCGCGAATGCGAATCTGCTCGCGGCAATGATAGGCATCACGCTCAAAACAAAGGAGAGAAACCATGTCTGAAGTAATAGGCGTACGGTTTAAAGAGGTCGGCAAGGTGTATTATTTCGACCCCGACGGCCGCAAACTCAAAAAAGGGGAAAGGGTTATCGTCGAAACGGTGCGCGGCATCGAGTGCGGCGAGGTCGCGATGGAAAACCGCCAAATACCCGAAGACCAGATTGTCAAACCCCTGAAAATGCTGATAAGGGAAGCGACCCCCGAGGATATCGCCACAGCCGACAAAAACGCCGCAAAGGAAAAAGAAGCGTTTCAAATATGCGAGAAGAAAATCGCGGCTCATAAACTTGATATGAAGCTTGTCGATGTCGAATATACTTTTGACGGCAGTAAGATACTGTTCTATTTCACCGCCGACGGCCGGGTCGATTTCCGCGAGCTTGTCAAGGACCTTGCCGGTGTTTTTCGAACGCGCATCGAGTTGCGGCAAATCGGCGTGCGTGACGAGTCGAAAATGATCGGCGGGCTCGGGCTTTGCGGCCGGGAATTCTGCTGCAGTTCCTTCCTCGGCGAATTTCAGCCGGTGTCGATAAAAATGGCCAAGGAACAAGGCCTGTCCCTCAACCCGGTCAAAATCAGCGGCACCTGCGGGCGCCTCATGTGCTGCTTGAAATACGAGCAGAGCGCGTATGACCATCTGCTGAAAGTGACGCCGAAACCCGGCGCGATTGTCGAAACCCCCGAGGGGCGCGGCGTTGTCGTTGAGAACAATCTGCTCACGGGTAAACTGAAAGTCCGCCTTGACCGCAACAACGACGCGGCGCCGCAGTTTTTCCATTGCAGGGACGTCAAGCTCGTCAAGGACGCCCAGATTCGTATTGAGCGTGAGGAACTCGAAGCGCTCAAAGACATCGAGTAAAAGAGTTAACTTTGTATGAATTTTGTCGGTTTCCTGAAAATTATACTTGATATTTCGGGAAGATATGCTAAAATAGTCACTAAACAAGATTAAGGAGGTTGTGTGATGGCGTATATCATTAACGATGACTGCATTTCCTGCGGAGCCTGCGAGGCGGATTGCCCCGTGGAAGCCATATCCGAGGGCGACGGCAAATATATCATCGACCCCGAGCTTTGCACCGAGTGCGGAGCCTGTGCCGAAACCTGCCCGGTTGACGCTCCCGTTCAGGAATAAACATCTCGAACATATAAAAAGACACCTTGGGTGACCGGGGTGTTTTTTTATTGACAACACTTATAAACTTCGGTACTATAAAAA
>DAITOC010000089.1:0-6465 GCA_036834305.1 Clostridiales bacterium | reverse complement strand
ACAACCTGCGCGCCGGGCTCAACGCCGACCTGGGGTTTACAAACGAGGACCGCGGCGAGAATATCCGGCGCATCGCCCATGTCGCGGCGCTGTTCGCCCGGAACGGAGCGGCCGCGCTCGTCAGCGTGATTTCGCCGTTCGCGGCGGACAGAAAAATGGCGCGGGAGATATGCTTTGAAGCGAATGTGCCATTTGTCGAGATTTTTATCGATACCCCTTTCGAGGAATGCGTAAAGAGGGACGTCAAGGGCTTGTATAAGAAGGCCTTGGATGGCAAGGTGGAAAGCTTTACAGGAGTTTCCTCCCCTTACGAAACCCCGGAAAGCCCGGAAATGGTTATCAAAACGCTCGAGGTGAAGGCGAACGACGCCGCGCGGAGCATTACGGAATATTACAAAACGCTTCTCTCGCTGCGAGAAATGACGCGATTCGCCGCGAAGGCAGCCGTCAAGGCCGGCGTAAAAATTTTAGAGATTTACGGGCAGGCGTTTACGGCCAAACGCAAAAGCGATGACTCGCCGCTGACACAGGCGGACATCGCCTCGAACGAACTCATTCTCGACGCGTTAAAAACACAATACGATCGGTACACGGTGCTTTCGGAAGAAACAAAAGACGACCGCGCGAGGCTTCAAAACCCCGGCTGTTTCATCGTCGACCCGCTTGACGGGACGAAGGAATTCATCAAACGCAACGGGGAATTCACCGTCAACATCGCGTTTTCGTATCTTGGAAAAAGCGTAATGGGCGTCGTTTACGCGCCCGTAACCGGTACGCTGTATTACGCCGCCGAAGGCCTGGGGGCTTACCGCCAAAGCGGTGGAGAAAGCGGCTTTTTCGCGGAGGAAAACCGTATTCGGGTTTCGGTGAAAGCGGATAACCTGACCGTCCTCGTCAGCCGTTCGCACGCCGGCGCGGAGCATAATCTTTTAGAAAAGAATAAGGCAAAAATCGGCGGCACCGTTTCGGTCGGATCGTCGTTGAAGGGCTGCCTGATCGCGGAAGGCAAGGCCGAGGTCTATTACCGGACGGGATTCACCCGCGAATGGGACACGGCCGCGATGCAGTGCGTCGTCGAGCAGGCCGGCGGCGTGTTTTCGCAGGGCGACGGCACGCCGATGCGGTATAACCGTGAAAACACCATGAACGAAAAGGGATTTTTTATATTGAACAATATAGAGAATAGGTTTTAACGACCTCTCCGGCTGCTCTGCAGCCACCTCCTCTTACCAATGGGAGGCAAGTTTCGGTTCTTATCTTGGCTACCCTAAAATTAGGGGAACCGGCACCGAAGAGTGACACAGTCATCTGCGTATGACTGTGAGGCAGAGAATAAGGAAGGAACATCCGATCAATGACACACCTGGAAAGCCTGGAAAACAGAAGCATCCATATCCTGCGGGAAGCCTACAACCGCTTCGGCAACCTTTGCATGCTGTGGTCCATCGGCAAGGATTCGACGGTAATGCTCAGCCTCGCCCGCAAGGCCTTTTTCGGGCATGTCCCCTTTCCGCTGGTGCACATCGACACGCACTACAAAATCCCCGAGATGATCGAATACCGTGACCGTCTCGCCCGCGAATGGCGGCTCGACATGGTTTACGGCGAAAACATTGAAGCGCTCAACAACAAGCAGACCTTCCCCGATGGGAACACAAGCCGCATTGACTGCTGCAAAAACCTCAAGACAGAGGCTTTGCGTAACACCCTTTCGGGCGAATGGCCGCGCCGGCGTATGGACCACGCGACGGGCGAATACAAGGAGGACAAGAACACGGAGCCTTACACGGGCGTTATCGTCGGGATACGCGCCGACGAGGAAGGCAGCCGCTCAAAGGAGCGCTATTTCTCACCGCGCGATAAGAACAACGACTGGGACATCGGCGACCAGCCGCCCGAGTTTTGGGGGCAGTACAAAACGGATTTCAAGCCCGGCACGCATATCCGTATTCACCCCCTGCTCGACTGGACGGAGCTCGATGTCTGGGAATACATCCGCAAAGAAAACGTGCCGGTCGTATCGCTGTATTTTAACCAAGGCGACGGCAAGCGCTACCGCTCTTTGGGTTGCTGGCCATGCACCTTTCCGGTCGATTCCGGCGCGCGCAACCTTGACGAAATCATTGAGGAGCTGAAAACGGGAAAATTTTCGAATATCGCCGAACGCTCGGGCAGGGCACAGGACAAAGAGGACGGCGGCGGTTTGGAGGAGCTTCGCAAAGATGGATATATGTAACGCCGCCGAACAAAAAAAGATGAACATCGTCATCGTCGGCCATGTCGACCACGGCAAGAGCACGATTATCGGCCGCCTGCTCGCCGACACCGGTTCCCTGCCGCTGGGCAAACTTGACATGATCCGCGAATTGTGCCGTCGGACATCCAAACCGTTCGAATACGCTTTTTTGCTTGACGCTTTGAAAGACGAGCGCGCGCAGGGCATCACCATCGATACCGCCCGCTGCTTTTTCAAAACGGACAAACGGAAATACATCATCATTGACGCGCCCGGCCACATCGAGTTTCTCAAGAACATGATCACCGGCGCTTCCCGGGCGGACGCGGCCCTTCTGGTGATCGACGCATACGAGGGCATCCGGGAGAATTCCCGCCGCCACGGCACCATGCTGTCGATGCTCGGCATCAAGCAGGTCGCGGTGCTCATCAATAAACTTGATCTCATTGAGGAGCGCGAACGAAAAGGCGTTTTTGATAAAACAGCCGCGGAATACGCGGAATTTCTCGATCAAATCGGCCTGAAACCGTCGTGTTTCATCCCGGTTTCCGGCACACAAGGGGTTAACATCGCCGAAAAAAGCGAAGTCACCGCCTGGTACGACGGCCCGACCGTCCTCGAGGCGCTCGACGGCTTCGAGGAGGTTCTTCCGCCCGAGGATCTGCCGATGAGGCTGTGGGTCCAGGATGTTTACAAATTTACCGCCCGGAATGACGCGAGGCGCATAATCGCGGGCACGGTGTCATCGGGCAGGCTTTGCGTCGGTGACGAGATTTTGTTTTTGCCGTCGGGCAAGAAAACAAACGTAAAATCCATCGAGGTTTTCAACGAACCGCCGAAAAGTTCCGTCGGTGCGGGATACGCAACAGGCTTTTGCATGACCGAGCAGATTTACGCCAAACGCGGCGAACTCGTCTGCGTTATCGGCCAACAGCCGCCTCTAACCGGTAGCCGCGTCGAAGCCTCGTTGTTCTGGCTCGGCCGGGAACCCCTTGTAAAAGATAAAGACTATAAAATAAAAATCGGCACCGCCCAGGTGGGGTGCCGGGTTGAAGAGATTATGGGGATATTGGACGCCTCGACCCTAAAAGACTTGGAGCGCGGCAACGTCGAACGCCACGAGGCTGCCCGGTGTGTACTTTTTTTTGACCGGCCGCTCGCTTTCGACACGGCAGGCCAATGCGAGGAAACGGGCCGGTTTGTGCTCGTTGACGGCTATGAAATAGCGGGAGGAGGCATTATAACCGGCGCCGCCGAAGGCGAAGAGGCAAGCGAAAGAATTATCCGCCGCCATATCAAATGGGTTAAAAGCGCTATCACGGCCGAGGAACGCAGCGGCTATTACGGCCAAAAGGCCGGGTTATTCGTCCTGACAGGCAAGACGGGCACGGACAAAAAGACCATCGCGAGAGCGCTCGAAAAGAAGCTGCTCGACTCCGGCAAGATCGCCTATTACCTCGGCATCGGGAACCTGCTTTACGGCGTGGATTCGGACATTAAGAGCGAGGATTCCATGAACGCAGCCGAAGAGCGGCACGAACATATCCGCCGGCTCGGGGAGGTCGCCAACCTGATGCTCGACGCGGGAAACATCCTCATCGTAACGGCCAGCGAACTCGGCGCGGATGAAATCGATGTTTTCAGGCAGACCATCATGACGGACAACATTCTGACCGTATGGATCGGCCCTGCCGCCAACAATGTCCGCGATTTCGATTTGTGCCTTGACAGTGAGGAAATTGATGTGGCCGAAACGCTGTTTGAGGTGATTAATCTCCCTCCGGCTGACGCCGGTTAATTGGGAAGCGGTGAAGGGATTCTTTCCGCAATCCCCCTCCGGCTTTCGCCGGTTTCCCCCTTTCACAAGGGGGACTCTTTTTGTTAAAGCAACCAAGCAGCATTATCCAAGGGTATTAAATCCCATATATTCTATCGTCGTCGATGCGCACCCGCCGGCCTTCACGGGCGGACAGGTAACACGCGAGCACCATGCGCAACGAGTCCCTCGCCTCTTCGGCGGAACAAATCGAAGGGCGCAGGCCGTTGAGGAAATCTGCGAGAGGCTTCGCCTGGCCTTTGATGCGTTCCCATTGGCCGGCCGGTATCGGGAGTTCACTGACGGTCCAGTCCTTCTCCCCCTCAACGAACCATTTCAGGGCGGGCTGCCCTTCGTGCGGGAGTCTCGTCGCCGGTCCGTCGCCGCCGTAGTGCTGCAGGGCGCCTTTTTCAAAATACCCTTCCGTCGTGATTTCGGCGGCGGAACAGGAAGCGCTGAACATGATTTCGGCTATCAGGCCATTTTTGTATTGAAACAGGGCGGCGCCCGTGTCGTTCTTGACTGCCGGCGTGTGCATGGTGGCCATTTCGCAACTGACCGTTTCCGGCACACCGAACAGGGATCGCAGCCAGTCGACGGCGTGCGCGCTGTCGTCGGCAAAAATATCCCGGTTGAGCGCTTCGTCCACATGCCAGGTGAATCGGAAATCCGGGTTGATGTGCATCCCCAGGCAGTGGCGGCGGCGGAAAAAGTAAGGCTTGCCGAGCGCGCCGCCGTCAATCAGTTCTTTCATCTGTATATTTATCGGGTCCACGCGCATCTGCCACGCGACGGTGAACGGCGCCGCGTTATCATTCACCGCTTTCACAATCGAGTCCGCCTGCGCGAGTGTCAGCGCCATCGGTTTATACAAGATGATTTGCTTTTTGGCTTCGGCGGCCTGCGCGGCGAGTTCGGCGTGACAGGCTGTTTCCGAACAAATAAGAACCGCGCCGATGTCCGCCCTTGAAAGAAGCTGCCCGGCCGACGGCATTGCCTCGAGCCCCATATCGGAGCAGTTTTTTCGGCAGCGGTTTTCGTCGGTGTCCCAACCGCAGACAACCTCGACGCCGTATTCGGGGTGTTTTTGCCATTCCCCCGCGATTCCCGTGACATGGCCGTGGGCGAAACCCAAAATACCGATGCGAACCATCACTGCCTCCTTAATAACGCTTGATCATCTCATATCCCCCGCCTTTTAGTTCCCTGACGAGGTCACGGATGTCCCCTATATCGTTTTTAAAAACAACCCCGCCGCGCGCGAGATGGTTGATCGAATGAAAATCCGAACCGGAGATCTTGGCGAGGCCGTGCCGGTCGGCCCAAAGCTCCGCGAAATCGTTCCGGTCCGCGCTTGTGCCGCCGTTGAACACTTCGACGCCGAACAGCTTTTTCGGGTTTGTCACAGTCATGCCGTCGCGAAACGGGTGCGCCTGGTAAACGACGGCGCTTTCGGGCAGTATGTTCAGGAAAGAATCGAGGTTCAGGGTGTTCAGTAGCGGAGAATTATACAAAAACGCCTCGTCAATGCCGTATACGAGATAATCGTTGACCGTGCCGTCGAAGCGAAGTTCAATGCCCATAAGAACCTTGACGCCGACGCTGTCACCCTCCGCTTTGGCGGCCTTGTACCCTTTCAGGTAGTAGTCGACAATGCCTTCTCGGCCGCAGCCGGCGAGTTCCTCCTTATACCACTCGAGCGACAAATCAAAAAAGTGGTTGGTGATGACAACGCCGTCATATCCGGCGCCTTTGTAAGCCCGGATAATCTCCGGCGCCGTCATGCTGACGCAGATGTCGTTTTCTTTGGTATGGGTGTGCAGCTCAAATTTCATCCGTTCAACGGTTCCTTTCGGTTTGCCCGTAGTATTCGGATTTCATCATACTACAACAAGTTGTGTTTATCAAGATTATCGGCAATATATCTTGTTAAACAGTTGATTTCAAAAGGCCTGTGTGCTAATATGAATTGATTATCGGCCGCGGGGTATTTCGCGGCGGAAAGGATGACACGCGGATGATAAAACTGGGGGTCAACAGCGTCCTTTTTAAGCCTTTCAGTTATCGTGAAGCCGCCGAGGCGATCAAGCGCTGCGGTTACGACGGGGTCGAGATATCGGCCATCGAGGGCATGTGCGAACACCTGAATTTGAGCAAATGGAAAACGCAAAAGACCGAACTTCTCGCGATAACCGAAGCCTGCAACCTGTCCTTTCTCTCGGCAGAGGTCGCGTCGCGCGACCGCGAGCGCCTTTTGACGGCTTTCGAGGCCTGCGCGGAATTGGGCATACCCGTGGCGAACATCGGCTCGGGGGGCAAAAGCGGCGATGAGGAAACTTTTAAAGAAGCGATGGATATCATCGCCGTCCTCGCGGCAGACGCCCTGAGTTTCGGGGTCACGCTGTGCGTCAAA